>NZ_CP070491.1:611250-916875 GCF_016925495.1 Methylococcus sp. EFPC2
GCGATTCCGCGCGCTCCCAAGAAAGCTGGAAACTTTGCTCGCCAGGGTCCGTGGCCGTCGCCTCGACGACATAAACCTCGCCGGCTCTTGTGTTCGCGAAGCTGAGTGATTCACCGATTTGGGCTGCGGCGGCAGTTCCTTCGCTGACCACGACCTGATTCACGTCCAGAAGCCGCAAATGGACGCCCGCTTTACTCGCCCTCAAGCCTGCGAATGCGCGGTCGGCGACGGTGATGAAGTATCGATCCAGGTTGCGAATCCGCTGCTCGATTGGCTCGCCGGGGTTGAGGATGATATAGATGCGGCTGCGCTGTAGCCAAGGAATCGCGATGCGACTCGCCTGGGTTCCATTGTGCACCGAGTAACGGCCGGGTGCACCGGTCACCTGTACGTAGTAACTTTCGCCGGGTGTAAGTTCGACCACGGCGTCGTTTGCGCCGCAGGGACCTGTGGAGACGGGGCTGCCGGCGACTTGCGCACCGAGACTCCCATCCTTGTTGCGACGATAGACTGACAGGGTGACTGGTGCCTCATTCCCATAGACGCGCACGCCGGAAAACGGCAAGAAGAGCGCGTTATAGGTAGCATACCCGGCTCCACGAGCGATCTCCAGGCCTCGGATCGAGTAGTAGTCGGCGTCAGTGGAAGTGGCCGGCGGCGCGCCCCGTGGTTGTGAGTCAATCGTCGCGTGCCACGAGACGTTACGTATTGGGCGCAGGCTAATTCTGTCGGCGAATCCGCCGGTAGGTCGGAGCAGGAAGAACGGTTCGCGTGTCGCGCTCGCGACGGTGTCGTTGAACTCGTAGTCATCCATCGGAACGGCGCCGCCTGCCAGGCTTACGGTCAAGTTGTAGGCGTTCACATCGTTGGCTCGTACCTCGAAGATGTGTCGGCCGGAAGATAAGTAGTGTGCCTCGCTATACCCCGTGTTGTCGCCGTGGGGTGTCCGGCTGATAAAACTGGGTTCCGGGCAGGCGCCGGGGAAGCCGATTTCGCGATGAAGGTTGCGGACGGAGATGGGGCCGAGGCCTTGGGGATATTGAAGGTCGATCGTTGCGATCATGGGGCCGGGCGCGGTAAACGCGAAGAAGTCGCGGTCGGTCGCATCGAGATTCATGTTGAACACGCTGTGCGACGGTCCCGCACCGAGGTCCCGCGCCATCTCGATAGTGTTGTTAGGTTCCAAGCGATCAGGAACGATCGGGATCCCTTCTGCTGTGCGACGTACGGCGGCGTAGGCGTTCACAGCGCGCTTTGCCTGGCCGTTTCCATTTGTGCCTGTCGCGATCAGGATGGCTGCGGCATCGTCGCTCGATAGCTTGGGATTGATTGCTTTCATCATCGCCGCAACGCCAGCGACGAAAGGCGCCGAGGCACTCGTTCCGCCGAAGGTTTGCGGCCCGTAGCCTACGTTGTTGTTGTCCGGCATGGACATGATTGGGATGTTGGTAGGCGCGAAGATGTCCACGCCGACGCCGAAATTTGAGCCTGCGCTCGGAGGCGGCGGAGTGAAGGTTGCGGGGTTTAGCGAGTTGTTGTTTAGCGCGCCAACGCAGATCACGTGAGGCGCCACGCACGGATATTGCGGTGTTCCGGTCGCTACGAGCTGGCCGTTCTGGCGAAAGTAGTAGCCAACGTCGACGCCTTGGTTGCCCGCCGACGCGACGAAAATCGGATTGAAACCACGGGCGAGGATGCGATCCATGACCGGGGCTTCGAGTTGCTGGGTGAGCGAGACCGAGCTGAGTCCCGAGTTCACGCTCAGCGTGATCACGTCGGCCCCCCAAGCGGCTGCGGCCAGCATCGCCTTGTCCCAAGTGGCCAAGCTGGCGTTGATTTTGTACAGCATCGGCGTCGCGGCGACGGACCCGGTTCCCGCCCGCCCCAATGCGTTGTTCATGACCCCGACGGCGACGCCCGTGCTTCCAGTCCCGTGCCAAGCACAATTGTTACCACCGCAGAAGCCGTTCGGGGCGGGACCGTCGACCATCCCTCCGCCCGCCGAGATATTCGTCTGCCAGATGCGTCCGAGGGGAAAATCCGAATCGGTACCAAGCGCCGTCCCCTGAGGCGTTAGGTAGAAGCCGGTATCGACGATCGCGACTTCCGTGTCGGAATCAGTGGCGCCGTGTGCCTTGAAGAACTGCCAGGCGAGGCCGATGTTGGCCTGGGCCGCGTCACCGCCGGCTCCGTAGCGGGGCTCGGTGAGTGCGTCGAAAAAGATTCCTGGGCCGGTAGGTCTCTCTTGTGTCCGCAGGAGAACCTCTTGAGCGCCTTGTCCGATGAAATTGGCGTCCACCTCATATCCGACGCTGCGCGCTGCGAGGGCAGCGGCGAAGGTGCGGCGTCCAGCATCCGATGAGAAGGTGATTCGGCCGCGCCAGCCGGCTTGATACGCTTGTTGCTCCAGGCTGGATAGGCCCACCCGCTGCAGGTCGATGCGCACGACGAACTCGGTTGCTCTGCGCTGCGCCTCAGTTAGTGTGACTCCCCGTTCCGGCGGGGGCTGTGCGACCTCATTGTTGTCGATGATCACGCCCCCGAAGCGTGAAAGGAACTCGTTGCGTTGAGCGTCCGATTGCGGCCAGAGGCGAAGAACGCCCTCGACGAGTGCTCCCTGTTTCCCGTCGCTCGCGCGCACCGCCGCCACTGGCTGCGGCGCGCCAGTCAAGTCCGCAACCGAGTCCACGAAAGGCTTTAAGGCCGGATCGACGCGAATCTCCACGACGTCGATCGTCTCACCGGCATCGCAAGCGTACAAGCCAACCGCGCAGATCACCGTCAATACAGCATGTTTCGCCATGAGATGCTTCCCTCATAGAAGGAAATTCAATGGACGCTCCGACCCAGTGGGCAAAAAGGATGCGCCTGTGGTGGGGACGTGTCAACGAGCCCGATCGATCCGGGAGAGAGCATGCCCGGCCATTTTTCTTGGGCGTTGGACGGGGGAAAGTGAGTCGTCGGAAGTCTCGCCACGCACCTTTGTGGCGGTCCGGAGAGGGGCGGCGGCGGGCGCCCACCAACGAGTCGGCGCGACGCGCTTAAAACAGACAGTCTACCAAACCGACCGTTTAACCGAGTCCGAACTCAAGCGATGGTTCGGCCGCTTCCGAGTCGTAGCCGGAGGATTGATCCCAAGCGAAGGCCTGCCCCCAGGGGGCGCGCGAGCCGGTGAAATCGGCGGAGGTGTGGCGGGTTCAGCGATATGGAGAAGAATGCGTTGTAGACATAGGCGAAGCGCGCATCGTTCGGCGCCAGTTCCTTAGCGCGCCTAAACGAGGCCGATCACGCCGGAGAATTACTCTGCCTCACCGGCAGCAGCCCCCGGCTGTGGTGAAGCGCGGCGGCCTTGGGCAGGCGTTCCAAGCCCTCACGTCGCAGTTTTTCGCCCTCGGCGTCACGGCCTCTGTCTGCCGGAACAGATCGCTTAATCTGCAAGTCCACCGGTTCTCCTGCTGGCACCTGCTCATTGGGGCCCTCGGCCAGGATTGCCATCCCGCCAGCCTTCCTTGAATTGCGCGCGGCGCGGTTCCGGCAAGGCGTGCAGATCTTCGATGGCCACGTCCACCAGACGCTCGTGCAATTCGGGGCCGGCGAGCCGTTCCAGCAGCTTCGCGCAAAATCCGGCGCCCCGGTCTATAGCCTGAGCTGAAACCGTCGAGCCAAAGGCCCAGGTAGGCACCGAGCACCACCGGGATGCCCATCATCAACCCCAAGGAACCGACGAACAGCGTCTGGGCGAGCAAGGTTTTCCGCTCCCGCTCGGCCTTGCGCATACGCCCGGCCTGCTTTTCCACCTGTTGCTGCAAACGCTTGGACGGGTGTTCATAAGCCTCTCCCCTGCTGGCCGATTTGCCATAGACGCTTGAGAAACTCATCCTCCATGCGCCGCAGATGGGCCTTCATGGTCTCCAACTGCCTTTCCTCCGCCAGCAGTTCGTCCGTCAGCCGTCGGCTCACCCTCCCGTAGTCGTCGTCGATCAGATAACGGCGCGTATCGAGCCGCAGCGCATTGTCGCAAAAATAAACCACGGCCCCCGGCACCGCCAGGTAATGCCACAGTCCGTCCACCCGACGGTAGCGCGCCAGCCCGAATACCAGCACGGTGAGAAATCGTGCATGTCCCGCCCAGATGGAAAAACTGCCGCTCGCATCCTGTCCCACGAAAGCTTCCACGTCCGCCACGGTTTCCGCATGGGTGGCGTCGCGCAACTGGAGGGTGAAGGTTTTCATAAGGTTGAATGACCCTGCCGGCTTAACCGCCAGGGTACGCGTTGCTTACCCTGCTGCCAATGTCGTAAGAGGCAGCCCGTTGCTTACACGGGTTTTTGGCGAAAACTGCATAACGGACCGCATCTTACGTCCGCTAACTTAAGGTTCGACAAAGTTGCGGATAAGCCGGCCCATGCGTCGCATAACTTCCCGGTTTTTCAGAATCACTCATCTGCTACCGGGGGAAGATGAAACCGCCGGGAACATCGGTCAAAAGCTCGAGCAGAACTTTGTTTGCTTCAAGAAACCTTTGACCAGATGGCAAACAGACCTATGAACCAACCAATCGTAGAAAAAGAGTCTTAAGCATGAGTAAACCCAACGTTCGTCTCGACAAGAACAACGCCGCCGTCCTGCTGGTCGATCACCAGGCCGGCCTGTTGTCCCTGGTACGGGATATCGAGCCCGACCGGTTCAAGAACAATGTCCTGGCCCTGGCCGATCTGGCGAAATACTTCAAACTGCCGACCGTACTCACCACCAGTTTCGAGGACGGCCCCAACGGTCCGCTGGTGCCTGAGTTGAAGGAGATATTCCCGGATGCCCCGTATATCGCCCGGCCGGGCCAGATCAATGCCTGGGACAACGAGGATTTCGTCAAGGCGGTCAAGGCCACGGGCAGGAAGCAGCTCATCATCGCCGGCGTGGTCACCGAGGTCTGTGTGGCTTTCCCCACACTCTCCGCACTGGAGGAAGGTTACGACGTGTTCGTGGTGACCGACGCCTCCGGCACCTTCAACGAACTCACCCGGCAATCCGCCTGGGATCGCATGTCGGCGGCGGGGGCCCAGCTGCTGACCTGGTTCGGCGTTGCCTGCGAGCTGCACCGCGACTGGCGCAACGACGTCGAAGGCCTGGGCGCCTTGTTCTCGAACCATATCCCCGACTACCGCAACCTGATCAACAGCTACACCACGTTCAAGAGCGGAACTTGACCTGGGAAGTCATCGATCGACATTGATTGTCGCGGCTGGCAGAGCTGAAACCGCGCCTCCTGCCGGCGTCCCAGATCAAAAACAGGAACATCGCCACTTCACATGGGAGACAAAATCGCCATGGGTTCTACCGCAAGAACAACTTTCCGCAATGCCTTGCTGGCTCTCGGGCTCTCCGTAGGCTTCCACGGGATCGCTGCTGCACAGCCTGCGCTGTCGGCCGAGGAGACCTACGCGCTCGCTAGGGACGCCTATCTCTACGCCTATCCCATCGCCAGCATGGACGCGACCCTGCGCCAGGCGACCAACGTGCCGGATACGGCCTCGGTCAACATGCGCGCGCCGGTCAATCAGTTCGCCCATGCGCGTGCCTATCCGCGTGCCGATGAAAAGGATGTTGTGCGGTACAACTTCGACACGCTCTATTCATTTGCTTGGCTCGACCTCACCTACGAACCGGTCATCCTTTCCGTCCCCGACACCCAGGGCCGCTATTACCTGCTGCCGATGCTGGACATGTGGTCGGAGGTGTTCTCCGTCGTCGGCAGCCGTACCACCGGCAACCAAGCAGGCCATTACGGCATCGTGGCACCCGGCTGGAACGGCGCCCTGCCGGCCGGTGTGACCAAGATCGTCGCGCCGACACCGGTCATCTGGATCCTTGGCCGTACCAAGACCGACGGTCCGGCCGACTATGACAACGTCCACACCGTGCAGGACGGCTACAAGCTGACGCCGCTGTCGCATTGGGGCAAGGACTACACGCCGCCGAAGAACCTGCCCACCGATCCGTCGGTCGACAATAAGACGCCGCCGCTGGTACAGGTCAACAGCCTCGATGGCGTCGCCATGCTGTCGAAGCTCGCGGAGCTGATGGCGAAATACCCGCCGCATGCCAACGACTATCCCCTCCTGTTCCGCCTGAAGGCACTCGGCATCGAGCCGGGCAAGCCCTTCGACGCCGCGAAGCTCGATCCGCAAACGGCTGCCGTCGTCAACAAGGCGGCGAAGGAGACGCTCGAATACATGCAGGTGGCGATGACCAAGAGCGGCGACAAAGTCAACGGCTGGAACATCGGCCGCGACAACCTCGGTACCTACGGCACCTGGTACCTGAGGCGCGCCGTCATCGCCCTGGGCGGGCTTGGCGCCAATCTGGTCGAGGACGCCGTCTACCCAATTGCCTTCGTCGACGGCAAGGGCAAGCCGCTGAGCGGCGCGAACAAATACGTGCTGCATTTCGAAAAAGGCAAGACACCGCCGGCGAATGCCTTCTGGTCCATCACCATGTACGACAAGGATGGTTTCCAGATTCCTAACCCCATCGACCGCTTTGCCATCGGCAGCTACGACAAGCTGGCCTATAACCCGGACGGCTCGCTCGACATCTATGTGCAGGCGAACTCGCCCGGCAAGGACAAGGAAGCCAACTGGCTGCCGGCGCCTAAGGGCGCCTTCCAGCCCACCATGCGCCTCTATTCGCCGCGCCCCGCGGTATTGGACGGCACGTGGTCGCCGCCGCCGTTCAGGAAGGTCAACTGAGAAACCCGAGGGTCGGGCTTCGCCCCGGCCATCATGCCGCTCCCAAAAACCGATCGAGAGGGAAAAGACGATGAAAGCATTTTTGACGGCCGGCGCATTGGCCGGCGTGACGTTGTGGGCGTCGAGCGCCCAGGCGCAGCAGGCTGTCTCCGCCGGGGAGGCCCGGGAAATCGCCCGCGAGGCGTATATCTATGCCTACCCGCTGGTGCTGTCCGAAGTGACGTTTAGGGTGGGGACAAACGTTGCGGAACCGACCAGCAGCCTGGCGCCGGTCAATCAATTCGGGCATATACGGGAATTTCCCGACCCGTCGTTCACCATCGTGGTCCGTCCCAACGCCGACACCTTGTATTCGCCGCTTAGCTATGACGTTTCCAGGGAGCCGCTGGTCGTCAGCGTTCCCGCATCCGGAGACCGTTACTTCCTGTTGCCCTGGATGGACATGTGGAGCGACGTGTTCACGGTTCCCGGAACGCGGACCACGGGTAACGAGGCCCAGACCTTCGCCATCGTCGGCCCGAACTGGAAGGGAAAGCTCCCGGCCGGCGTCAAGGAATACCGGAGCCCCACAACCCACGGCTTGCTGATCGGGCGCACGCAGACCAACGGCAAGGCCGACTACGAGGCGGTCCACAAGTTCCAGGACGGCATGAAGGCGGTGCCGCTCCACGCTTACGGCAAGCCGTACATACCGCCCAAGGGCAAGGTCGATCCGAAGCAGGACATGAGTTCGCCCCCCGACCAGATCGACAAGATGGACGCGGCCACGTTTTTCGGCCTGTTCGCGGGGCTGATGAAGGAGAACCCGCCGCACGCCAACGACCATCCGATTCTCGACCGTATGAAGCGGATCGGCATCGAGCCCGGTAAGAGCTTCTCCCTGGCTTCGGCGTCCAAGGAAGTTCAAGAGGCGCTGAACGCCGCTCCAGCCGAGGCACTGCCGCAAATCAAGGCCGCCTGGAGCAAGGCCGGTGTGCTGAGCAACGGTTGGCGCACCAACATGACCGCGATCGGCACCTACGGGACGGATTACCTGCATCGCGCCGGCGTCGCCTATGGCGGTTACGGCGCCAATGCGGTAGAGGATGCGGTCTATCCATCGGCTTTCGCCGACGCCGATGGCCAGCCGTTCGACGCCACCAAGCGCTATGTCCTGCACTTCGACAAGGACCAGATTCCCCCGGTGCGCGGGTTTTGGTCACTGACGATGTACGACCAGCGCCAGTTATTCACGGCCAATCCCATCGGCCGCTACGCCATCGGCGACCGCGACCCGCTAAAGTTCAATCCCGACGGTTCGCTGGACCTTTACATCCAGCGGGAATCCCCGGGCAAGGACAGGGAGCCGAACTGGCTGCCTGCGCCTGCCGAGGGCCCCTTCACCATGAACCTCAGGCTCTACTGGCCCAAGGCGCAGGTGCTCGATGGTTCCTGGGCGCCCCCGCCGGTCAAACGGATCGAGAGCTAATCGAGCTTCCGAGCCGGCACGCAGTTTCCTTGGAGGAAGAGAAGAGGGGAGTCGAGGTGCAGCGCAGATCGCCGCTTCGCCTCCCCTTGCCACCGCGACCTTTACCAGACTAGAGAGCTTTCGTGACATTACTTCGCTTCAAAACCGTCATCGCGGCGGCAACCGCGCTCACCGCGGTTCTGCCGTTGAATCCCGCCCTCGCCATCGAAGGCGGCGCCAGTCATTATCTTCCCGGCGCTTACAACGACTTCGGAATGAACCTGCAGGTGCCGCCCGGCTTCTACTTCCGCGACGATCTCACCTATTACTGGGCGCAGTTTCCCGACGGGACGACCCTCGGCCGTTTCGGCGCGGTCCATCTGGACCAGGATCTCTGGCTGAACAACTTCAAGCTGGCCTGGGCCAGCGATTTCGAAGTTCTCGGCGCCCGCTACGGCGCCGCGCTGATCCTGCCGGTGGTTTTCGATTTCAACCTCTCCGGGTCCATCCAGTTCGGTCCCCATCAGGTTTCGGGGCGCAACAACAACGGCGGCATCGGCGACATCGCAGTCGCCCCGCTTTCCCTGACCTGGAAGTGGGGGGACGTCCACGTCAACCTGAGCCAGTTCGTGTTCCTTCCGACGGGCGATTACGCTGCCGAGAAGGTCGTCAATCTGGGGCTGAACCGCTGGTCTTTCGAGACGCTCGCCGGCCTGACCTGGCTGGACGCCGACCGCGGACACGAAATTTCCTTCAACATCGGCTTCATCAGCAATACCCGTAACGCTGCGACCGACTACCAAAGCGGCGACGAGCTTCACATCGATTACACCGTTGCCCAGTATCTCTCCGAGGCCTTCGGCGTCGGCGTCACCGGCTACTACTACACCCAGCTGAGCGACGACAAATCCCCGCTCCTCGACCGTCTCGACCAGGCCCGCCGCTTCCTGAATTTGCCCGGTGTCGACGGCTACCGGGGCGAGGCGGCCGGCATAGGCCCTGCCATTCTCTACAGCCCAGAAATCGGCGGTAAGCGCGTCAGCTTCATCGGCAAGTGGATACACGAATATGACGTGAATAACCGTTTCAAGGGTGAGCTGGGCATGCTGTCGGTAGCGCTGGATTTCTGAACCGCGATTGGTGCAATTACATCGAGGTACAGGCAACCCGTAAAAGCCGGCACGTTCACCCCCGAGGCTAAGTGCGTCCGGGAGTACGCATGGGCGGAATCCCACTTATCAAGATCACAAGGGAAACAGGAGAGTATTCATGCTTACATCGACACGGGAACAAGTACGCTTGGACGAAGCGCGCGAAAAGAAGATTGCGTGGAAGAAATGGGGACCTTATCTGAGCGAGCGGCAGTGGGGTACCGTGCGCGAGGATTACAGCGACGACGGCAACGCCTGGAGCTATTTCTCGCACGATCAGGCTCGCTCGCGGGCTTACAAGTGGGGCGAGGACGGAATCGCCGGCATTTCCGACGATCGGCAAGGTTTGTGTTGGTCGCTCGCGGTCTGGAACGGCCAGGACCCCATCATCAAGGAACGTCTGTTTGGCCTGACCAATGCGGAAGGCAATCACGGCGAGGACGTGAAGGAATATTACTTCTACGTCGACAGTACGCCGACGCACTCTTACATGAAGTATCTCTACAAGTATCCGCAGCGGGCGTATCCATACGAGGATATCGTGCAAACCAACGCAGCACGCACACGCACCGAAATGGAGTATGAATTACTCGACACCGGCGTGTTCGAAGGAGATCGCTACTACGACATATTTGTCGAGTTCGCCAAAGCCGCGCCCGAAGACATACTCATCAAAATCAGCGTCGCCAATCGCGGCCCGGATACGGCCACGCTTCACGTATTGCCTCACCTGTGGTTCCGCAATACCTGGTGGCTGAATCCCGAGGCGCCTCGGCCCGCGTTGCGCGAGCTGCCGAACAAGGGTGAGGCGCTGGTCGTCGAGGCGTCGCACCCCGACCTTGGCGTGCGCTACCTGTACGCCGAAGGCGCAGGCGAGTTCTTATTCACCGAGAACGAGACCAACGCCGAACGGCTGTTCGGCGTGCCTAATCCGACGCCTTACGTCAAGGATGGCATTAACGACGCCGTCGTCCACGGCCGGCGGGAGAAAGTGAACCCCGACCTGGTGGGCACCAAGGCGGCGGCGCATTACGAGCTGACCGTTGCGCCGGGCGAAACCGAGGTGATACGGCTGCGGCTGAGTGACGTGGCGCCCTCGGCAGACCAGGGCCCCTTTACCCGGGAATACGAGCAAACCTTCGCATCCCGCAAACAGGAGGCGGATGAATTCTATACCGCCATCACGCCTCCGAAGTTGAATGCGGATCAGGCGAACGTGTTGCGCCAGGCGCTGGCCGGCATGCTCTGGACCAAGCAATATTACTACTTCGATCTCGACCACTGGCTGGAGGAGCACGAAGCCAACCCCATACTCGGCGGCCGGCGCCAATTTCGTAACCGCGAGTGGTACCACATGGTTAACAGCGACATCATCTCGATGCCGGACAAATGGGAGTATCCCTGGTTTGCGGCCTGGGATCTGGCTTTCCATACGTCGGCGCTCAATATGGTCGATCCTGACTTCGCCGAAAATCAGCTGAGCTTGATGCTGAGCGATCTCTATCTGCATCCCAACGGCCAGATACCGGCCTATGAGTGGAACTTCGGTGACGTAAATCCGCCCGTGCATGCCTGGGCGGCGCTGATCAATTACGGCATCGCCCGCGAACCCGGCGAATATGACCTGGCCTTCCTCAAGAACACCTTCAACAAGTTGCTGCTGAATTTCAACTGGTGGGTCAACCGCAAGGACCCGCAGGGACGCAATGTCTTCAGTGGCGGTTTCTTGGGCCTGGACAATATCGGCGTGTTCGACCGCAGTTCGGAGCTGCCCTCCGGAGGCTACCTGGATCAGGCGGACGGCACGGCCTGGATGGCGTTTTTCAGCCAGTGCATGCTGGAGATGGCGATCGAGATCGCCCGGAAAGATCCAACCTACCAGGATTTCATCCTGAAGTTCGTGCAGCATTTCCTATGGATCGCGGGTTCCATGGACCGCGTTGGCGACAACCACGACGAACTGTGGGACGAAGAGGACGGCTTCTTCTACGACGTTCTGACCCTGCCCGACGGACATGCGCAACGCCTCAAGGTGCGGTCCATGGTCGGCTTGCTGCCACTGACGGCGACGGCTCTCATCCCGCAGGAAGTGATCGACGAGTTCCCGGACATAGCCGACCGTGTGCGTGCCTTTATCGCCAAGCACCCCGATCTGGTGGCGAACATCCATCCGCTCACCCAGCCCGGCGTGCAGGGCAGGCGGCTGCTGGCTGTGGTGAACGAAGACAAACTGCGCCGCATTCTCGCGCGCATGCTGGACGAAGAGCGTTTTCTCAGTCCCTACGGCATCCGATCGCTGTCGCGCTGGCACCTTGAACACCCCTACCAGATCGATGTGGACGGTGCCCAGTATCAGGTGCAGTATCTACCGGGAGAATCGGATTCCGGCATGTTTGGTGGCAACTCAAATTGGCGCGGCCCGATCTGGATGCCGGTCAACCTGTTGCTGCTCCGGGCCTTGCGCCAGTTCCATGAATACTACGGCGACGGGTTCAAGATCGAGTGCCCGACGGGATCGGGGAATATGCTGACGCTGCTGGAAGTGGCGCGCGAGATCGCCACCCGGCTGACGCGCATCTTTCTGCAGGACGAGAGCGGGCGCCGCGCGGTCTACGGCGGCGCCGAGAAATTCCAAACCGATCCACACTGGCGCGATTACATCCTGTTCTACGAATACTTCCACGGCGACAGCGGGGCCGGTTTGGGCGCAAGTCATCAAACCGGCTGGACCGGTACCGTCGCGCGGCTGTTGCAGCTATTAGGCGAGCAGCAGCCGGGCGAAACTCTCAACCGTGGGCTGCGGTTTAATTGAGGATCAAATTCTGAGACACCCCGGGCTGAGTATTTGGCAGCGGGGTGTCTGGAATAAGCAATAAGGCGGCCACGCAATCATCCGTCGGGCGCGATCCTTACGATGCCTGTTCGAAAATAGCGAGTCGGACAGAAACATGTCGTGCTGCCTTTCGTATGGGGCTAGACATTGGAGGTGCACCATGAAAACAGCCAAGAAGAAGTCCGCGAAAACGGATGTCATCGAAGAACCGTCTCAAGAGCCGCGTCCGGTATTCCGGCCGCGCGCGGAATGCGTGGCCGCCGGCAAGGCGCTGCGCGAAAACGTGCCGCTCGAACGCCATGCGGAATGGAAACCGTCGAGCCTAGGGCGCGATCTGATAGACATACTGGAGAAGTCGAATCAGGGTCGGGTGCCCGAACTGGTTCCCATCCGCTACGGACGCATGCTGCGCAGTCCCTTCACATTTTTGCGAGGTTCCGCCGCGGTGATGGCCCACGATCTGGCCACCACACCGAACAGTGGCATCCAGGTACAGGCTTGCGGCGATTGCCATTTGCTCAATTTCGGCCTGTTTGCCACACCTGAGCGCAACCTGGTCTTCGACATCAACGATTTCGACGAAACCCTGCCGGCGCCTTGGGAATGGGATGTCAAACGTCTGGCGACCAGCTTTTTCGTGGCCGCCCGCGACAATGATCACTCCGACGAGGAGGGCAGGGCCGCGGCCGTTGAAAGCGTTCGCGCTTACCGGGAGCGTCTGCGCGATTATTCGAAAAAGAATCCCCTGGAAGTCTGGTATGAGCGCCTTGATGCGCAAACCCTGATCGACATGGCGCCCGACGCCAAGATCAAGAAGCGCCGCGAGAAATTTGCCGAAAAGGCGCGACAGCGGGTCGGCGAACACTTATTTCCCAAGATCAGCGAGACCGCCGGAGGGCGGCACCGCTTGATCGATCAGCCACCGCTGATTTTTCATGTAAACGATCAGGACTATGAGGCGGAGGTGAACGAGGCTTTCGAGGCCTATCGCCTTTCGTTGTCCGACGAACGGCGCGTCCTGCTCGATCGCTTTCGCCTGGAAGACACGGTCCTGAAAGTGGTCGGCATCGGCAGCGTGGGCACCCGCTGTTTCGTCGATCTGTTTTTCTCCCCGCAAAATCATCCCTTGCTGCTTCAATTCAAGGAGGCGCGCCCCTCGGTGCTCGAGCCCTACGCGGGCAAAAGCCGCTATGAGAATCAGGGACAGCGCGTGGTCATGGGACAACGCCTGATGCAGTCCTCCAGTGATATCTTCCTGGGCTGGACCAAGAATCGGCGTGGTCATGATTTTTACGGCCGCCAGCTGCGGGACATGAAGATATCCGTCCCGATTGAGGGTTGTACACCCAAGCAGTTGAAGCTATACGCCGAAGTGTGTGGCTGGACGCTGGCCCGCGCCCACGCCAAAGCGGGAGACGCCGCGACGATCAGCGGCTATCTGGGTAAGTCGGATACCTTCGATCAGGCCATAGGCGAGTTCGCGCGGAGCTACGCGGACCAGACGCAGCGCGATCACGGTACCCTGGCGGCGGCAGCGGAGGTCGGACGCGTCGAGACGTTGATAGAGGAAGACCTATGAAAGAAGCCCTCTGTCTCAGGTAGCCTGGGATTTTCCCGGTTCACGTCGAGCCCCACGCGGGGGCGTTTCCCGGCGCGCCGGCGAGGCATACCAAGTCTGTTTGGGGGATAGAACCGGCTGATCCGGCTGCAATTCGAAGTTGGGCGACATGATTTGCACGCCGTATTCGTTGAAGATGTCCTGGATCTGGCCGTGCAGTTCCGACAGCACGATAAAGCGCATTTCCGGCCGGTCTATGGCAAATAGCAGCACGTAGACCGGATAGAAATCGGACAGGGATTTCTGCAATACCCAGGGCTTAGGCTCCGCGCGAACCCCCTGGGTGCGTTCGGCCGCCATTTCCAGCATGGCGTGGACCTGACGCCAGGGCGCGTCGTAGCCGATGGTGACCGTGGTGGTGACGATGGCGCCGTCCGTTTTTGCTAGCCGCGAATAATTGATGGTGGTCGCGGCCAGGAGTACGGCGTTGGGTATGGTAATTTCCTCGCGCCGTGGCGTCGCGATCTTGGTGGACAGCACGCCGATTTCGCGAACCACGCCTTCGTGCTCTCCCACTTTTACGTAGTCGCCGGTCTGGAAGGCCCGGGTGTAGACGACCACCAGCCCACCGACGACCTGTCCCACCATCCCGGCTGAGCCGAGGGAAACCATGAGGCCCAGGAAGACGCTAACGCCCTTGAACGCCTCCGTCTGCGAACCGGGAATATAGGGATAGGCCAGGACAAGGGCAAAAACCCAGATCAAAACCACAAGGATGCGCCGCGTGGCGCGAGCGGTTTCCGGTTCCAGCCAGAGCGACTGCACGCCGCCGGATTCGGCGCTGCGAAAAAACGCTGCCACCACGCCGGCCACCAGCCGCGTTAAAAGAAAGATGAGCGCCACGGTGAATAAGTCCGGCATGGCTTGCACCACACCTTGCACCAGTTTCTGGAACTGTTCCACCAGAAATCCCCGCAGACTTGCCGCCAGGGGCTGGCTGTAGGGAAACTGATCGAAGACGAAGGTGAGCCACAGATAACCGAATCCCAGCCCCACGCCCCATAGAGACAAGCGCACGGTGGCAATTTCCAGCGAGGCCAGATAGGGACGCAGATTCACATCCCCCAACATGATGCGGCGTCTGGATGGCGTCTCGCCCAGGCGGGCAAACCAGCGGCGGGCAAGGTGCGCCATGCCGATGAGGGTGGCGCCGTAAAGCACGGTGGCCAGCACGGATAAGGCAGTCCCTTTGAGCAACATGGGCCAGCGCGTCTGCTCTTCGCGGACCGCCAGCCATGATTTCAACTTGGCGATGGCATTTGCTTTGTACTGTTCGAAGGACTCGTTGGCAGCCATATCGACGTCGTCCCTCAGCACCCCCAAGACTCGTATTCCATTGACCTTGATCCAGGCTCCTTGATATTTCCCTTCCTCGGCGTCTGCCGCCTCGATCCTATATTCCGATGCCCCTTTCGGTATCGCCAGGAGGCGGGCCGCCGACGCCACCGCGCGATCCTTCGGCGACAAATCGTCGAATGGCGCACGCAGGATCACGATCTCGCGTCCCCACACGGTCACCGCCGCTTCCGGCGGCGCCTGGAAACCATGCTGTCCACCAACGATGCCAACGGTATCGGCCGATGCGAGTCGACACCAGAGTAGGCTCAGAAGCAACAAGCATTGCAGGGGGCGAACCATAGATCTAAGCGATCGGGTGTCATCTTCCATAGGGCTTCCTGTGACGATGTCAGGAGAGACCAGCTTTTGAATTGGCTTTCCTGGATTGCGAGGGCTTGCCGGATCCAGGATCAACACGCCGGCTAGACTCGACAACAACTAGTTTCCTCGTACCCGGGAATTATGCACGGACTCGAAGATGACCCGAAAGACAGTTTTGCCGCTATGGGCCACTTTGGCGAAAAGTGCATAGTGGTTGGCCTTGGCGGTCGGTTAGTTTAGCGCCGCTCACACAGGCTTTTCCGAATTTGGATGGTCTGGGCTACCCGCAGCACCGGTTTCGGCGGGGTGTGAACTGGAAACCTGGATTTTCGAAAGTCCGATTTACGGTATGACAGGGTGGTGCTCCGCAAGGCATTTCCCAACTATGTTCGGCCAAGTGATGAAAACCAAGACTCGAGCATTACATTTTCGAGCTGTACGGCTTTTCTTAGCCGCGCTCATTACCCTGGAGCTGTCTGGATGCGGGGCCCTGAGGCCTCACACGCCGCCACCCGCTACGCTGGAGCCGCAAGTTCAGGTGCCCGGCATTCCTAACGTCCGAGTATGGGGCGACGAATTCAGCCCGGTTTTTCAGAACGACACGATCGCCTCCATCCAACAGGAGAAGCAGAGCGGACTGTTCAAGGACGGGGATACGGTCAGCGTCCTGGCCATCTCGGGCGGCGGCGGGGACGGGGCCTTCGGGGCCGGGCTGTTGTGCGGCTGGACCGCGGCCGGTGACCGGCCGAGCTTTAAGGCGGTAACCGGCGTCAGCACCGGGGCGCTGACGGCTCCCTTCGCTTTCCTGGGGCCGGCCTATGACGACAAGCTGAAAAAGGTCTACACGACGATTTCGTCCAACGACATCCTGAAGCTCAAGTCCGTGTTCAGCATGCTGCGGGGCGATTCCATCAGCCTCAGCGATCCCCTTGCCAAGCTGACGGCGGAATACGTGGACGACAAGATGATCAAGGACATCGCCGCGGAACACGCCAAGGGGCGCAGGCTATACATCGGCACCACCGCCCTGGACGCTCAGCGGCCGGTGGTCTGGAACATGGGGGCCATCGCCGCGTCCGGCCACCCCGACGCCGCCGCGCTGTTCCGCAAGATCATGATCGCCTCGGCCGCTGTCCCGGTGGCCTTCCCGCCCGCCTATTTCGACGTCGAGGCGGGCGGCAGGCGCTACGACGAGATGCACGTGGACGGAGGCGTCGCCAACCAGGTGTTTCTCTATGGCCCCATGTTCGACGCGGCCAAGGCCCGCGACGACTTGGGGTTGGCAAAGCCGCGTCGGAAGTTCCGCGCGTTCGTCCTTAGGAACACCCGAATCAAACCGGCCTGGGAGGACATGACGCCACTGATGCGCAAGATCGCTCCGCGGTCGGTCTCCTCCCTCATCAAGGCGCAAGGCGTCGGCGATATCTACCGCATCTACGTCTCGGCGCTGCAGGATGGACTGGATTTCAACCTGGCCTACATCCCGGACGCGATGGATACCAATCGTTCCGACGAGTTCGACACCCACGTGATGACCGTGCTCTTCGATACCGGATACCGGCTGGCCAGTCATGGCTACCACTGGTTCAAGCAACCGCCGGGTTTGCCGGGCGCCGGGACCGGTGGCGACGGCTCCCATCCGGTTCGACTGCGGCCGGACCGGACTTTAGGCCAGGTCCCGCAGTAGCGGCACCTTTCGCACCCTAGCCCACAAAAGGACGGGACGCAATCGCCGGCGAAGGGAGCAACGGGTTGCCTGGCGATTTTGGAATAGGGCGGCCATAGGCGCTGTGGTCGGCAGCGGAGGCGGCGCGGGAAAAAGCTCGCCAGCAAAACCAGCAGCGCCTTTGCCGCGTGCATGCAACAGCGCGGTTATTTCATCAAATAACGTCGGATGGGCAAGGTCGGGATAAAAGATGAACGCACAAGAATCGGATTTAGGAATCTCCCTGGTTCGGGACGATTTGTTGTTTCGACTGCAGCGCCGCATCGGCCTGATCCCGGAACATGGCATGGGCCTGGTTCGGCGGGCGATTTTATTCGCCCTGCTGGCCTGGCTGCCCATCGCGCTGTGGGCGCTGGTCAACGGCAGGGCGTTGCCGGGTACCGTCGGTGAGCCCTTGCTGCAGCATTTCGGTATCCACGTTCGCTTCCTGGTCGCGCTGCCTTTGCTGATTGTCGGGGAAGGCATGGTGCACGGCCTGACCACCCGCCTCATCCCTCACTTTCAAACCTCCGGCCTGGTGCGGGACGAGCAGCGGGAGGCCTTCAGGGAGATACTTCGGGGCATGGTCCGTCTGCGCAACAGCACTCTTCCATGGGTCCTGATCGGGGCCATCATTGTCGCCGGGGTGGGGTTGCAGCAGCCCCATGAGGTGGAGCATGAACTCGTGTGGGCCAATGTCGGTGAACCGGTGTTTCTCCACTTGGGATTCGGAGGCTGGTGGATGGCTTATGTGGCCCGGCCGATATTTCTCGCCCTGATCTGTGCCTGGCTTTGGCGGCTGGTACTGATGGTCCTGCTGCTGAAACGCATCGCCGCTCTGAATCTCCAAATCGTTCCGACCCACCCCGACCGTGCCGGCGGCCTCGGTTTCCTCGAAAAACTTCCTACGGCGTTTAGCCTGTTTGCTTTCGCCATATCCGCCGTGGTGGCATCCCGGCTGGCACACGATGTGATCTATCACGGCGTGCACGTGCAGTCTCTGAAACCAGTGGTGGCGGTATTCCTGATCGTTCTGGTGCTGTTGTGCCTGGCGCCGCTCATGGTGTTCATTCCCACCCTGGCCGGCGCCAGGCGGCGAGCGCTGCTGGAATACGGTGCCCTGGTCGGTGAGCACGGCCGTCTCGTCCAGCGCCGTTGGATCCTGCGAGAAACGCTCGACGATCCGCCCCTGCTGGAGGCGCCGGAAATTGGCCCGGTGGCAGATACCGTGAGCCTTTACGACGCCGTAGCAAAGATGCGGGTGGCTCCCATCGGCAAGGCGGCGCTCCTCGCCGTGGCTGTGCCCGCCGCGATTCCGATGCTGGCGCTGTTCGCCATCGAGGTTCCGATCAAGGACTTGTTGCTGAAGTTGCTGGGAACCCTGGCATAACGGTGTTAGGTGATTCTTCCTCGTCCGACGAGCCGTGAAATATCAACAAAACAGGAGAGATCCATGCCTCACGCTTCGCATTTCTCATCCGCTGCCGTGGCACTCGCACTGGCAGTCCTGCCCGCAGTCAGCCTTGCCGTCGAGCCCATCAACTTCGAGATTCGGAACAATGCCGACTTGGCGGCCGTGTGCTCGACGCAGCCCGCCGATCCCAACTACATCGCGGCGATTCATTTCTGTCATGGGATCGGGGTCGGCCTGGTCCGATACCAGGAGGCGTTGCAGGAAGGCAAAGACGTCGAGCCGATTTTCTGTTTGCCCAAGTCCCTGACCCGCGCTAAGGCCGTGGAAACCTACCTGGGTTATGCGAAAGCCCATCCGGAATATGACCAGGAGGCCGTCGGCAACGTCCTGATCAAGTATCTGAGCGAGACCTATCCGTGTTCCAAAGGCAGTTCCGCCGATAGCCGCTGACCTTTACTTCAAGAAACTACGACGGGGAGAGTAAACCCATGAAGACCCACAACAAGACCCTGGTTGCCTGCTTGGCCCTGGCGTTGCTGACGGCTTTCAGCGGTTGCGCCGGGATGTCTGACACCCAACAGCGCACGATGACTGGCTCTCTAGGCGGCGCTGCCGCCGGTGCCGCCATTGGCGCGATCGCCGGGAATGCCGGGCTTGGTGCCGCTATAGGCGCTGGCGCCGGGGCATTGGGCGGATACGCCTACGGCAAGCATAAGGAGTCGGTCAACCGTGCCTACGAGCAGGGTCGCCGTGACGCCGGGCGTTAACTTCCCGGGCCGATCAGTTGGTCAAGCGGGGAGGAGGGATTGCGCATGGGCTGTTTCAGGTCGAGCACTTGAATTGAATAATTTTTAAGGGGGAAGCCACACAATTTAACTCGCAAGATCTTGTATTGCCGAAACCATCAGTATTCGCTCGCTCGCGTTCGAAGGACGCAGCCTCCTGGGTATCAACAACCACGAATAAGACGACAGGACAAGGCCATGAACGACCCACGAAAAAGAACCCCGCTCAAACTGTGCGGAATTTTGCTGCCAGCGATACTGGCCATGCTTTCCGGCTGTGCCAGTCAGCCGCTGGCCAGCTTTCAGGCATTCACTCCCGAGGATCTCAACCCTAAGGTCAAGTCGGGCGAGTACAAGCAGAAAGTCGACAATTTCCTCGTCATTCTGGACGCCTCCGGGTCTATGGATGACATTTATTTCGGCGCCGGTTTTCCCGAAACTTCCTCGGCGGACAAGTTCAACATCGAAAAGGAATTACTGAGCCGAGTGAACAAGACCATCCCGGCCCTGAAACTCAACTCCGGTCTTCGAACCTTCGGCTTCGGACCGTGTTTGGGGTGGAGTTTCACCCGATTGAACGCGCCGCTGGCGGCATATTCTCCGACTTCGTTTCAGAGCGCCTTGGACAGCCAGGAATGTTCGAGTGGTGGCTCGCCGATGGCCGATGCGTTGAATGCGGCCGCCGGCGATTTGCAGACCGCCCAGGGTAAGACCGCGATCATCCTGGTGAGTGACGGCAAGCAAACCACGGGCGACCCCCATAAAGCGGTCGAACAGCTGAAACAGCAGTACGGTGATCGACTCTGTCTGCACACGGTCTGGGTTGGCAATCCGGGCGAACCGGGCCAGACCCTGATGGGATCGTTGCCTAGCATTGCCGGATGCGGGACAAGCTCATCTGCTGGTGAGGTCGCATCCCGTGCCGGCGCTGCCGATTTCGTGACGAAAGTCTTCCTCAAGCCCGGTGTGGTCGATGACTGCTCGATCCGCGATTCCGATGGCGACGGGGTCAACGATTGCAACGACCAGTGCCCGGACAGCCCCAGGGGAGCCAAGGTGAACCGGAAAGGCTGCTGGGTGCTCAACAATGTTCTGTTCGATACCGATAAGGCTACCATCAAGCCGGTCAGCTATCCCGAGCTCGACGACGCGGCCAGGGTATTCGAAGTCAACCCGGGGCTGCGCGTGGAAGTGGACGGTCACACCGACAGCCGGGCTTCGGAGGCGCACAACCTGGATCTGTCGCAACGCCGTGCCGAAGCGGTTCGCGATTATTTCATCCGTCATGGCGTCGCGCCGAACCGTCTGACCGCGCAAGGTTTCGGCGAAAGCAGGCCGGTCGCCGACAATGACACGGACGAGGGCAGGGCGTTGAATCGCCGCGTGGAACTGAAAGTGATCAAGTAATGGCGCGGTGGAGGATAAGCAGTACTTGATTCAACTTGATAGTCATGAAGGCTCTTTCGTCGCCCCGCGTATGAAGACCAGTCATGGGAGGGACGCTCACGGCGCGAAGTGAGCGTCCCTCCCATCAATACGCTTTCGCGGAAGGCAAAACCTTTCCCCGCGGCGGCTTGGGGCATTCTTGGTACGCCGTAACTTTTGGCCCGGCTCCCATTCCCATGTTTCGAACCAGCCGGTTGATCACCCTTAGCGGATTTTAAGGATGACAGAAAAGATACCTGCGCAACACCGCAAGACCCTAGCATCGTGGGCTTTGTACGATATCGCCAGTTCCACCTATGGCGCTGTGGTCCCCGCCGGACTGCTTCCACTTTATTTCACCTCGGTCGTCGCTGAGGGTCGGCCGGATGCCCAGGCGCTCTGGGGAGGTCTGGCCGGCATTTCGGTGCTGATGGCCGGGATGGTGGCACCATTTGCGGGGGCCCTTGCCGACGGGCGGCGGACGCACGCTGCCGTGCTAGCCGCCTTCAGCCTGCTGTGCTGCCTCGCGACGGCCCTGCTTCCGCTGGCGGGACGCGGCGAGATCCTGCAGGCCGCGGCGCTGTTCATCGTGGCCCAGGTGAGTTTTACCGTCGCCATCGCGATCTATGACGCCTACGTGGAGCGCTTGGGCAATCTGTGGGGCGGCGCTGAAAAGCTGTCGAGTTTCGGCTGGGCACTGGGCTTCCTGGGCGGGATTGCCGCGTTGTCGGTCGCGATAGGGATGAGCAGTCCCAATGTGTCCGGCGGACAGGCTTCCGGGCTGATCGACTCCTTCCCTTGGGTTGCTCTCCTGTTCGCGCTGTTGGCCATTCCGGCCTGTCGCGGCCTGCGCCGGGTCCCCGCAGCACCCGTATCGGAGGCGGAACGGCACCCCTTGCTGCGTCCGTTGGAGACGCTGCGTGCCTGGCGTTCCCATCGCAGGACGATGCGCTTTTTGCTGGGCGCTTACCTAATCAACGACGCCATTGTCACCGTATTGTTTTTCACCGGGATTTATCTCCGCGACATCTTCGGGCTCTCGGTCACCCATCTGCTGTGGCTGGCGATGGCTTACCACGTGATCGCATTGCCGGCGACCGCCTTGTTCGGCATCCTCGCTCATCGGACCTCGGCCGGCACGGCCCTGCTTGCTACCTTGGGGTTCTGGGTTGCGGCCATCGGTGTGATGGCATTCGGACAAGGTTTGCCCGCTGCGGTCCTGGTCGTGGCACTGCTGGCAACGGTGATGGGTTCCACCCAGGCTCTACTGCGAGGCATGTACGCGCGATTGGTTCCTCCCGGCCAGGCCGCCGAATTTTTTGGCTTCAATGCCTTCGCGGGGCGTTTGTCCGCGGCCGTGGGCCCGGCGTTGTTTGGCGCCCTCAGTGCCGCCGCCGGAACGCCCAAAGCCGGCTTGCTGTCGCTGCTGTTATTCCTGGTGGCGGGGGCTGTGGTTCTGGCGGGAGTGCGGGAACCGGAGTCGGCAGTCGGCGGCGAACCCCAGGCCGATTCGATACTCGCGGAAGGTTAGACCCGGCTCAGGCCCCTATGAGTACCGCTCGGGGCTCCGGAAATGTGCGGCCGAGAGTCTCCGATGGACGCTCGCCGAAGAGCTGCGCGTAAACGACGGCGAATCGGCCCAGCTCGTAGAATCCATGCGCAAAAGCGATATCCGCAATCTTCGCCCCGCCCTTGTCGGTCGCCATCAATTGGCGGCGGACGGCGTGGAGGCGCCTTAGCTTCAGGTAGTCGCGGGCGCTCATGTCGAACGTATCCTGGAACGCCCGCTCCAGCGTTCTCTGGCTCACAGCCACCGCTTCACACAGAGCGGGCAGCGAAATCCCATTGAGTTCCCTCGAGTGAAGGTAATCCAGCGCCCGGTCGAGTCCACGAGCTCGGTTGAAAGGCCTCTCGGTCAAAGGTTTCGGCGGCCGGTAGTCGATCGCTGCGGCCAATTGCCTTACCAGGTCTTCCTCGAATGACCGTATTGCCTCCGGGAAGTGCAGCATTTGCGGGTGGATCAGCGCTTCCGACAATACCCGGCGCAGCCAACTGGCGAACCGTTCCAGCGAGGCGGTGGAAGCTGGCAGCAACAGGGTTGCCGCGGTGCGCTCCAGGGTTTTGCAGTCATCGTCGGGCAGGGATCGCCGCAGCAGATCCAGGGCTATCATCACGACGAAGTGGGTCTGACCTTCGGCGAACACCACATCCAGCGCGCCGCCTATCGAACAGGGCATCTCGGGTTCCTGCAACGGCGATTTCCCGAAAGTGCTAGCTGCAGCCAGGCGCACCGGCACGCACAATGTCAGCATGCCCGGCGGCAAGGAACCGCGCCCCCGGAGTGGCGCGCCGATGCTGGCGTGATGCAGCATCACATTGGGGGTCACGAGATAGGCCATGTCGAACCGGTACCTTCGGCCCAGAGGGGTGCAGATCACCTCTATGGGCCGCACGGCTTCTTCGTGCAGAAAAGGGTCGTCAGTTCCGAAGCGACCGGTTCTTGCCAATATTGGTACCCAGGAATCCCCGGGTGGACTGTAAAACGCTCTCTCGCGCATAGGCGCATCCATGTTTGGTTGAGGGCTTATTCCAGCGGTTTCGTTATACCAGCTTTTTGACGAAAACTGCATAACTGGCCGTAACGTCGGTCGGGTAAATTAGCTCGCATTCCGTTTCGGAAATATTAATCCGGCCCCATGACATCCAAGCCAGCGAAGCGGAGTTGTCGAAGCAATTGCAGAATCCGGGCGCCTTTTCTCTCGGCAGACGCTATTACCCGGAGAAATCCCGAGGCAGCCCGGCTTCGGGCATCGCTTCACCGTCACTGTGTTGTTTCCAAAGTGAGGAAAGTAGTGATGCCACGGAAAATGGCGGATGTGATGACGATGTGGAGAAATACTGCGTCAAGGCCAGCCACAAAGGCGGTAGGGGACCGTCAGTTCCGGTTGCCGTAATCCGACGCCAAGGATGGCGGACGCCTGTCAGCGCTCTTTGCGCCGGATACCCACGGTTTAGTCCTCGCCCATGATGGCAAAACGCTGCGCGATATAGTCGATCAAGCTCCGGACGGAGGGTAGCAGCCCCCGCCTGGAGGGAAACACGGCATGAATGATTTCCCGGCGTGGCGCCCAGTCCGGCAGCAGCCGAACCAGCGTATTCTCGGCCAACCGGTCGCGTACCATCATCACCGGCAACTGCACGATGCCGACACCGGCGAGCGTCGCGCCGCGCAGGGCGATCATGTCGCCGGTAACGTAGCGCGGCCTATGGTGGATCGCGGCCTGCGCTCCGTCGGGTCCGAACAGATTCCAGACATATTCCTGCTGCGGACCGCCCAGCCCCAGGCTGGGCCATTCCGCCAGGTCGGCGGGTGTTTGCGGTACGCCCAGACGTCCGATCAGCGCCGGACCGGCGACCAGACATTGGCCACGGTCGGCCAGCACGCGCATCACCAGGTCGCTGTCCTGCAGCGGCGGCGGCCGCACCCGCATCGCGGCTTCGAGACGGTCACCCTCGTCTACAAGGGCGAGGTGGCGCACCGCGATTCGACGGGCCAAGGCGGCGTCATCGGCCCCGGCGACGTGCAATGGATGACGGCGGGCGCCGGCATCCTGCACGAGGAGTTCCACTCCCCGGCCTTCACGCAATCGGGCGGCGCACTGGAAATGGTGCAACTGTGGGTGAATTTGCCGGCCAAGGACAAGATGACCGCGCCGGGCTACCAGGCCATCCTGGCTCGCGACATCCCGACCGTGGATCTGCCCGGCGGCGCCGGAACCTTGCGCGTGATTGCGGGCGAGTATGGCGGGCATGCCGGCCCGGCCCGGACATTCTCGCCCATGCAGGTCTGGGACATCCGACTGACACAAGGAGGCACGCTTGAGTTGGCGTTGCCCGAGGGATGGAACGCGGCGCTGATCGTCCTGCACGGTACGATCTCGGTGAACGACGGCACGGTCGCTCGGGAAGCGCAGATGGTCGTGCTGGATCAGGCCGGGGACGGCCTGATTGTCGAGGCCAGCAACGACGCCTCGGTGCTGCTGCTGAGCGGCGAGCCCATAGCCGAACCCATCGCCGGTTACGGGCCGTTCGTGATGAACAGCCGGGAAGAGATCGAGCAGGCCATCGCCGATTTCAACGGCGGCCGCTTCGGCCGGATGGCGAGCTAGCTTCCGCCCGGCCGCCCGAGGACGGCCGGGCAATCCGGTGCCCAGGCACCCCCCAACCTTAGCAAAGGAGTCTTAAGCATGAGTAAACCCTATGTTCGTCTCGACAAGAACAATGCCGCCGTTCTGCTGGTCGACCACCAGGCCGGGCTGTTGTCCCTGGTGCGGGATATCGAGCCTGACCGGTTCAAGAACAATGTCCTGGCCCTGGCCGACCTGGCGAAATACTTCGAGCTGCCGACCATACTCACCACCAGTTTCGAGGACGGCCCCAACGGTCCGCTGGTGCCCGAGTTGAAGGAGATATTCCCGGATGCACCGTATATCGCCCGGCCGGGCCAGATCAACGCCTGGGACAACGAAGATTTCGTGAGTGCGGTCAAGGCCACAGGCAGGAAGCAGCTCATCATCGCCGGCGTGGTCACCGAGGTCTGCGTGGCTTTCCCCACACTCTCCGCACTGGAGGAGGGTTACGACGTGTTCGTGGTGACCGACGCTTCCGGCACCTTCAACGAACTCACCCGGCAATCCGCCTGGGATCGCGTGTCGGCGGCGGGCGCCCAGTTGATCACCTGGTTCGGGGTCGCCTGCGAACTGCACCGCGACTGGCGCAACGACGTCGAAGGCTTGGGCGCCTTGTTCTCCAGCCACATCCCCGACTACCGCAACCTGATCACCAGCTACACCACGTTGAAGGCGCAAAGCTGATATCCACATCGGCCACACCCAACTGGATATATTTCTTATTCAAGGTTTTGCCTGATGCACCCCTCTCGGGTGCATCAGGCAAAACCCCGTTCTATAAACGTGGTTCGTTTGCTGGATTAATTTCCCGATTCTTGGTGAGTTGGTTCCGCACGACGGTGGCGTAAGTCCTGCCTATCCTAACTTCGGCGCCGTCTTTCATGACGGCGATCATGGCGGCGAACGGCGCTTTTTTGATGCGCGCAATGGCGTTGCGCCGCACGATGGCGCTGCGGTGGACGCGAATGAAGTCTTCCGGGTTTAGGCGTTGTTCCAGGGCGGTCAGCGTTTCGTGGTAGAGGTATTCCGTCCCTTTGACATGAATGCGCACATAGTCGCGTTCGGCCTGGATTCTGGTTATGTGGTCTTGCGTAATGCGGATGTGTTCTCCACGAACCTTGACCCAGAATTCGTGGTTTTGCTTGGTTTGTGAACACAGGGCGCGTTTGAGGGCGGCGATGGTTTCTTGCAATTCGGCGATACGGTCGGTTTGGTTGCGCGCGGCGACGGCGGATTTTGCCCGTTCCATCGCCAACCCAAAACGACCGGGTTCGATGGGTTTGGTGAGGTAGTCGACGGCGTTGGCTTCGAATGCACGCAACGCATGGTGATCGAACGCGGTGACGAAGACGACGATGGGTGGTTCCGGGCCTAATTGTTCCAATACGTCGAAACCGCTGCCTCCGGGCATCAGGATATCCAAAAGCAGGATGTCCGGCTGTAATTGGAGTGTTTTAAGGCGGGCTTCTATCACATCCGCGGCTTGTTCGATGCGGCCGATCCAATCCAGTTTGCCCAACAGACGAACCAGCCTGCGCCGGGCGAGCGGTTCGTCATCCACAACGAGAACGGTGAGCCCCGTCATGCTTGCCTCCAGGGGAGGTCCATGGCGACGCGGTAGCGGCTTGGTGAAATACATCCGGCTGAAAAGTGCGCCTCTTCTTGAAACCTGGCACGCAGGCGTTCTTCGACGTTGCGCAGTCCGACGCCCATGCCCGGAGAGCGGTTTTCTGTCGCATCGTCGCGCGGCATATCGTTTTCTACGGTGATGCGCAGTCGGTCGGCGTTGCAGTAGGCACTGAGCACGATCTCGACAGGGCCGCTGGTGGCACCGACGCCGTGCTTGATGGCATTTTCGATCACTGGTTGGAGGATGAGGCTGGGCACGAGCGCGTTGCCCACGTTATCGGGGATGTCGATCTTGAATGTCATGCGGTCGGAGAATCGCTCGCGTTCAATCTCCAGATACTCTTCCTGGAGGGAGATTTCATCGGCGAGCGACACATCGTGCATGGGGTCGAGCGAGAGCGTGGTGCGCATGAAGGTCGAGAGTGACAGCACCATGCGTTCGGCGCGTGTGGCCGCTCCTTCCTCAATCAGCCCGGCAATGGAGTTGAGCGTGTTGAACAGAAAATGCGGATTGATCTGGTAGCGGAGGGCCTGCATCTGAGCGGCAAGCGCTTCTTTACGTGCAATGGCCAGAAGTCGTTCGCGTTCGAGCACTTCAAAGTTGTCGAGCACCGCGACAAATAAACAACTCCATCCGAACAGCATGGAGGCGCCTTCAATCAGCGTGTAGCCGGAGTAAAGCGGGTCGAATGCGACGGTTTTGGGATATTGGCAAATGGTGTAGTTGATGAAGTCGATTGCCGTATAGATCGGGGCGGTGACGGCCGTCATCAGAAAGCACAGTAGCGCCTTTTGCAAGAATGACAGTCGATGACGCATGCGTATTAACAACCTCGCCATCAGGTAGGTCATTACCGCGCTTATTCCGAATAGCACGACTTTGAGCGGGGCGGATTCGATCGGATCGATGCTGATGAAGTAGCCCAGGATGCTGTCCGCGACAAACATGCAAAGCCAGTACAGCAAATTGAGTCGTAGCGCGGCCTGCATGATGCCGCAGGATACTGTTGTGTCGTCGGTGGTGACGGCAATGTCGGCAGTCGTATTCATGTAGGCATTATCTCCTTCCCAGGCACTTGTTCGAGTGCAGTTCGTCGTCGATTAATCGCTATTCGCAGAATTTTTTCTCCTCCGCCGTCCCATGGCGACGGTTGAAAGAAATTGAAGAGAATTTGCAAGCATCTGTTTTTACAATGCGACCAACTACACAGTTGGTACCTCCTGTGCTCACTATGTGGCATTCAAGAAATACGTTCTAACCGTACATCCCGTCGTCGGGATCGAGGGATGAGAAACGTGCGCAATTATCGATAAGAGAAGTTAAGAAATGAAAATAAAAAGATTATTTTCAGTGCTTGTTACTGTTGCAGCGACGGGGTGTGCGACGCTGGCTACGGATGATGTGATCGTTAAACGCACCGCGTTCGCTCTGGGGCTGGATAAAAGCGAATTTACCATTTCCGATCGCCAGAATGATGGAGCGCAGGCGACGTATCTGGCAACGACCAAGGCAGGGAAAAAGTACACCTGCTATGTGGAAGGCTATTTTTCCTATGCCTCGGGTAGAGAATCCTCCGATGCAATTTGCAACGAGCTCGGTGGCAAGGGCGCTGTTAATAATTGCAATGCACTACTTAAAAGAGCGGGGAAATGCTAAGGGGCAATACACAGATATTCAGCGATTGAATTTCGCTATGTGTTGAACTTGTGATGGTTTGTTACTGACTTGATAGGAGTAGAAATGGTGACGAAAAAACAAAGGCTTCTGGCCTCGGTACTTACCTTAGGGCTATCCATGTCGGCACATGCATCAACCGTCGTGACATTCGAAGATATATCTCCGAATGATCTGACGGATGGGTATGGCGGAATATTGGGATGGGCCTCGTTGGGTGGCGTCGGTATCGCTGATAAGGACTTGGGAGGGAATGGCCTAAAAACATTTTATGGACATGAAGGTATGGTCAGCTTCGATCATTCGCCGGTAGTGTTTCAAGGCACGTATTACAAGGCGTATGCCGTGCCCCAGGATGAGTTTCCCCTGACGGCAATTGAGCTTTGGTACCAGGGCAAAATGGTACACAGCCTCCAGTATTTGCGCTCTCCTCTTGGCCTGGAATGGCTGGCGTCTGACTATTCCGGACTCGTCGATAAAATTTACTTCAGAGGCGGTTTCGAAGGCTTTTCGATCGACGACCTGACATACGAGGCGGTCAGCGCCGTGCCGTTGCCGGCGAGCTGGATGATGTTTACCGGGGGGCTCGCCGTGCTGGGTTTCGTACGGCGTCGCATGAGTTCTTAATGCTGAGGTCAAACTGATGAAAATTCCCGGCAGCCCTCTATTGCAGACTGCAATGAGCACTATAGCGAGGGCTCGACCGGCTGTTTCACGGGAACTAACAGCCGTTGCGTCGGCTACGGTCACGATCTCGTCATTAGGAAAATCGTTGAGTGAAAGAGACGATCGCATTGTTGATCGCGAAGCGGTCGCTCAAATCATGGCCGGTAAAAGCCCGCGTAATATTCGATATTCCGAACTCGTTTCGGTAGCCGAAAAACTACGAGCTGCGGGGCAGCTTGCAGACAAGGATTATCTGGATTTTATCGGTCCCTCACCCGAGTTTTCCACGATTGACGGTTCTCGCAAGCCGGATTGGGATGTTCCCATGGACTATATCGGACGCCATGAAATGAATCTCGCATTCCTGACTGCGACCGGCGCAGAGCAGCGATATATTGATTTCGAGCAACGTCTGGTGTCGCTCTACAAATCGTTTGAGCCGTGATTCGGATAGCGAAAATGCCATTTTTCCGTGCTTCAGACGATGGGAGTGTCTTGAGCGGAAAAACAAGATCATCGAATTCATTTTTGAAAAATCCTTATAGTCCCGGTTGGCCAAGCCAGAATAGGGAATTTGGGAATGCCCGTTTTCTACCTGTTCTATGTGACCAGCGAGGTTGCTACATGGCGACGATTATGGGGTGCGCGTGGAAATGGAGTAATGGCCAATGAATAGATTCACAATTTCCCTGTTGCTGGCGACGATGGTGTCCGGTTGTGCGTCGTTGCCGGACAAGACCACGGCTCAAATCGACAACCGACGCGTTGAGTACGCACTAACCCGAAACGGAAACAAGACGGTCGTCTTTGAAAATGGCCTTGGCGGAACGATGGATTGGTGGACGAAGGTCTTTCCGGAGGTCGCGAAAAACACCACCGCTTTCGCCTACGACCGGCCCGGTTACGGGAAAAGCGATCCTGTATCAACGCCGCGCGACGGCATGCACATCGTCGATGAATTGCGCTCACTGCTGAAAAGCAAGGATTTGAATCCTCCTTATGTTCTGGTGGGACATTCGTTGGGCGGTTTGTACATGCAGTTGTTTGCTCGGCGCTACCCCGACGAAGTAAGCGCTCTCGTGCTGGTTGACTCCACCCATCCTGAACAACTCAAAGGCGCAGGTTCCTTCGAGAACTGGCCTATCTGGTTGCGAGTCATGTTCGGTGTGGCGATGTCGTCCGTGGAAAAAGAAGAGCTAAATGCAATCGATGTCACGGGAGAAGAAATTTTGCGGCTAGCAAGCTTCACCGGAAAACCCGTAGCCGTATTAAGCGCTTTGCAACCCATGAAGGAAAAGTCCACATTGGCCGATGACGCGAACGAGAAACGCAAGGACATTGCGCGCCTTTATCCTGGCAGCAAACAGATATGGGTTGACAGTGGCCATGGCATTCCGCTGGAAAAACCCGAGGCGATTATTTCGGTAATTCGCGACGTTCTTTCACAATAGCGATCCAGTTCGCACCCAGTCATGTGTAGAAGTTCAGACGACCATTTCGCCTGTGACTTGGCCTGAATGATGGGATTGCGGTCGGGTTCACATCCGGCCACCGTGACCTTATCACCGTCGAACAAAATTTTCGCCTCGCCCCGTGCCGGTTTGCTCAGCGTTTTAGTTTCAACCGTGAAAATCCCGCCAGGGCCGATCAACACGTGATCCAGATTGAACCCCTGGCCAACCACGTCGTGGAAAACCTGATAGCCATTTTCCCGCAAACGTTCCAGGAACTGGCCTACTGCCTTTTCGCCTTCGCTTGCCTGCCGAAGCTTCCGAAGTGTCGGCAAGGTGCGCCAGGTTTGCCACGCCGCGTAGAACACGAACAAGATGGCAAATGCGGAATAAACAATGGGGTTGAACGGCGCCGGATGAAAGTATCGCCACCATTCCAGGCCGGCGAGTAGGACCGTGAATCCGGCAATCATGTATGGCCCCAAATCTTGTCATAGACCAAATCGTCTCGCTGTTTATCAAGCGACTGCCCTGGATAGCGCAGGGGTTTGGCTTTGATGGGGGATTTCGTCCTTGGCTTCATCATCGAATCTCCACAGTGATCAGCTTGCTTCGTAGCTGGCAATCAGCAATGGCTTGGCTTTCTCGAAGTCGGCGGGATTCTGCAGGGTGATTTCCAGATCACCCGTCCCGAAATGGTCAATATCCGTCACGTCCCTCATAAAGCCTTTCTACAATGTGATGTTCTTGGGGGTTAGTTTCGCTTAGATCAACAGTTTACCCGCTTCGGGGTGTACCTCGGTACAGGCGAAATTCTTGATGCGGCGGAATGCAAAGTAGTTTTGCAGTTCCTTCTCCTGCACATCATCGCCCAGCGCTGGCAGGAAGGACTTCACTTCCTCGTAGAGGTCTTTCGAGGTATTGGGGGCATCCGGAAAATAGCGCTCGGCACGCGAACCCAATTGGCGAGCTCCGGGCTGAGGCCTGCCAGGATGCTGAAATTCGATGACATTCCTTGTGCTTCTGGGAGTTATGTGGATTTATCGGCAGTGGAATAGCTGGAAAGCATGGGGGTTCTGGCGGCCGGATGAAAGTGCGGTGGCATGTTTCGAACCCCAGAAATGCACACACCAACCTGTCCGTGGAACGACCACGCAGTGTTCGATATTAACTTGGGCCGGCCCAGGATATTATTAAGGTGGCCCTTTAATACCATACCATGTTCATGGATAACGCTATGTCAATGACTTGGGTGTCATTCGGGTGCGGCCATTTGCGCCTGGTTAATAATAGGGCAATTGCATCGATCAGCGCATCCCGGAGACTCATAATGAAAAAATTCCTTGATCTGGGCGTGATATTGGCACTCGGTTTGAGCGGCACCGCCTGCACCCAAGTTAAATCGACATCGCCACCCGGCGTAACCAATACTCCCTTAACCGTCACAACGGCGCCGCCGGCCTCGGTCGATTTCGACAAAGACATGCCTTCAGGTTTCGATATATCCGAAGCCAAAGACATGATCGAGCTTTGTATTGATCTGAGCGAACCATCCACCCCTTCCCGCGCCGCGGGTTGGGAGCTGAAATTCGATGGCTCGCAAGAGGCCGGCAGAAAAGGCGTTGGGCCGTACAACAACGCGTGGAAGCTCTGGAAAAAACAAGGTGCGGAAAATGTCTTTGCGATTGCGATCCGCGGAACCATCGAAGACTGGAACAGTATCAAGGAAGATCTGCTCGCGACTTCGCTGAACGCCACGCATGCCGAAATCACGCTCGGGCAAAATCGGGTTTTGCCGCTGGTATTGGCGGGAACGAGCGGTGCGGAAGCCCACCTGGGTTTCAGCTACGGTATGGCGGTATTGATGTTTCATAAGGAACTCGGCATTCTGAGGAAACTCAAGGAACTGGTTTCGGCCGGCAGCCGGGTATATATCACCGGGCATAGCCAGGGGGCCGCGCTCGCCACCCTAACGCATTCCTTTCTTCATTACGCCATGCGCGATCCGACCTACGGCTTGCAGGGTTTTGGTTTGAAGTCTTATTTGTTTGCTCAACCCAAACCGGGCAATTGGCAATACAGTATGGATTTCGCGAAGATCGCCGCTAACCGCGGGCTTTCCTATGTCGTCAACAACGCGCTTGATTGGGTACCACAGTTACCGATCACCGTCGAATTTATCGACGAGCCGCTCCGCGACATTGCAGCAGAATATATTCATGATTTGCCGGTAGCAGAGCGTAAGGTTGTCGAAGCCGGAATCGGTGGCCTTAAAATACTTAGGGCGCAGGTCGCCGAGAGGGTAAAAGACCGCGTGGAAGGGAAAATTCAAGGTTATTTCAAAAACCTCGATGAACATTTCTTCACAAGCAAACCGGCCGGCGAGCCGGCAGCGACGGCAGACTCGATTAACTATATTTCAGCCGGCAACCTGATCGCGGTATCCGGCGCCGACGATCCGAGTATCCGGCATGACGGCATCTTTACCCAGCATCATGCGACCAACTATCGTAAACTTCTATATACCTTGGCCAAATAACACGGGGAAGATGCCATGAGCACCGACATAGTCTGCGAAACAGCCGATCGTCCGAAAAATATCGTCGTATTCTGCGACGGTACCTGGAATACGCCGAACGAGCAGTCAAAAGGCATTCCCTGTCCCACCAATGTCGCCAAGCTGTTCGAAGCGGTTTATCCGTTCGACGCGACAGGAAATCCGCAAATCGTGACCTATATTCGGGGTGTGGGAACCCGCACATGGGAACGTATCCGCGGTGGCGGGTTCGGCTACGGGATTTCCGACAACGTCAAGGAAGGCTACAAATTCATTTGCAGCAACTATCAGCCGGGTGACCGTGTGTTTCTTTTCGGATTCAGCCGCGGGGCGTTTACCGCTCGTAGTATCGCGGGGTTTATCCATAATCTCGGTATTCTGAAGCGTGCCAAGTTCTACCTGATCGACGAAGCCTACGACCATTATCGCGACACAGCACCGGATTGGCGCCCGGGCTCCGAGAGCGCCGAGAAATTTCAAGCAGATCACGGGTGGCCGGAAAAGAGTGTGCACTTTCTGGGGGTCTGGGACACGGTCGGCGCGCTGGGGGCGCCCTATGGCGTGGTGATCGGCTGGATCATCGACAAGCTGTTCAAATGCAGTTTTCATGATACCAAGCTCAGCGCCACTATCCGCTCCGCGGCCCATGCCGTGGCGATCGACGAACAGCGCTGGCCGTTTCGTCCGACGCTTTGGGAGCTCAGTTCCTCGCATGATCCGGCCGACTTCGAAGAACGCTGGTTTCCCGGTGTCCATTCCGATGTCGGCGGCGGCTATGCGGAAACCGGATTGGCTGACGTCGCCCTGGACTGGATGGCGCAAAAAGCCTGTGCACGAGGTCTCTGCCTGGATCTGAACAAAGTCACGAACCCCGCGGTAAACCCGAATCCTCATGAAAGTCAGCATGATACGCTGAGTATCGGTTATCGGCTGCCCACAATACTGCTCGTCAAAATTCCGGCCGTTCTCGGCTTCGTGCTGCCGAAAACCACTCGCGAGGAATTGACCCGCGTCGGCTGGGCTGGAAACTACCGTCGTGCGATCACTGCCGGCGCAGCGACCGGCTATCAAGTCGAGTCGCTGACGAAATGCTGCGCGGCGGATGCGTCGCGGACCGCGCGCTAACGTAGCCGGATCGACTCGGGCGACGCGACGCGGGGAGCGACGACCGCACACCTCGGTCGGCGTGGGCCGGCGCCAACGCGTTCGGTGCTTGCAAGTGACTGAACGCGCCATGGAGCTTGAAGATTGAACCTTATCGGCGGCGCCGGAACCATGTCGGCCGTCGCTGCCTGCGCCCACGACCGACCAAGCTTGCCCGACACTCGGTGGTTTTCCCGTAGCGGGCTCTGACGATCGAAGTTCCCCCAGGATTCCAGCCCGTTTTTCTGCCCAATACGCTGTTTCCCGGAGAGATGGAGAAAACTATGCGAGCGCTATCGACCTGGCGGGGAGGCCTGTCCAGGCCCGAAAACGGTTAATCAAAAACCTCGTCTCCCGTTGGTTCGTAATGGGGGACATTGCTCATGCGGTGCCGCAAGGTCGACAATTCCAGATACATACGGCGGCGGGCGCGGCTCTGGTTGCCCAGGGGACGGTGTTCTTTGATACAGTGCCAGGGGTTGTAGGAGAGCTTGCGGGCGAAGGCCAGTTGTGCCGCGGAGTCGAATTTCTGCTTGGGGATGCGCAGGGTCGCCACCGACACCCGCGGCGACAGTTTTTCCGGCCAAAGCACCGCGGCGTTTTCCAGGGGCATGAGGTGGGAGTCGGTTTGCAGCTGGATGCGGAAATCCAGTTCCACGTCGCCCTCGTCTAGGGCGTTCACCATGGCCTGGCGCAGGTAGTCGTCCGGCGGCCGGTTGAAGGGCAGGCAGGGGATGCGGCTCTTGCGCTTGGTCTTGGGCCAAACGGAATATTGCATGGCCTGGCCTTCCCCAAGCAAATAAGGCACGCAGCTGAAATAGGGGGCCTCGAAGGGGCTGCTCTGCACCGTGATCCATAGGAACTGCATGATCCCGTCCAGTAGGTGGGAATTGAACGGGTTGATGAAGTGGAATATCTGCGCGTTCTTGTAGCTCCACTGCTGCAGGTTGGCGTTCTCGCGGGTATTGGGGGTGACGAAGGTGGGGGTGGAAACGCCGAACAAATCCTGCGTGTGCTGTTCCTCGTCCATCAGCTTGTCGCCCGGCACGCCCAGCAGCTTGATGCTGATGCTCATGAAGCCGACATCGTCGACGTCCGGGGTGATGTAAGGGCCTGGGCCGGAGAAGCGGACCCAGGCGCGGTAGGTCTTGGGTTCGGCGAAGATGCCGTGGCGGTATTCGGCGGGCAGGTTGTCGTGGACGATGAATTCGGCGCGCACGATGCCGTGGGTCTTGGTGTTACCGCCGCGCTCGAAGCTGCCGGCCTTCCACAGTCGGTGCATCTGGTCGCGGAAGCTGCAGATGATGGAGTCGATGTAGGCCTCTTCGTCAGGCAGCGGCTTTTCCTCGGCGATCTTCAGGCCCTCGTTCCTGCGCGGCAGGTTGATCAGTGCCGTTACCAGCCGAGCGATGGGGTCGCGCAGGGTAGCGTCGAAGATCGGCCGCCAGAACGGTTCGATGCGGTGTTCCAGTTGCAGCAGCTTCAGCGCGGTGTCGCTGATCCAGTCGAGTATGGGGTAACCGGTGTCGGCGGGCGGGACCGGTCGGCTGGCGTTGGAATCCATGGCGGCGTCCTCAGGTGGCGGTGACCAGGTAGCGCAGGGCGCGTATGCCCGGCAGGAAGAAATAGGCGCCGCCCTTTACGCTGACGAAGCGGGGTAGGCCCTCCAGACGCTGGTCGGCACCGTAAGCCTGGGGCATGGAGAAATGGTCGGTGGTGCCGCCGTTCAGGTCCTTGGTTCGTGCCCCCAGCAGCGGATCGCCCTCCCGGTCCAGCCCGCCGAAGCGGGTCCCGGTCAGCCAGGCCGATTGTACGAATTCGAACTGCCGGGCGATGTTGGCGTTGAGGCAGATGAAGTGCAGCCCTGCCTCGGTCTCGGTGCCGGTCAAAGCCTGGTCGATGGTGATCGGCTGGCCGTATTCCCGGCCGCGCCGCACCAGGCGGTGAAAGCGGGTGGAGGCAATCAGGTCCTGTTCGCGGGCTCTGGCGTCGTAACCCAAGATCCTGCACAGCCAGCCCAGTAGTCCCGGTTTCCCCGGCGGAATGTCGCCGTTGCGGGGATTGGCGCGGCGGATGTGGGCGCCGATGGGGCAGCGCAGGCCCTGAGTATCGGCCCGGTAGTCGAAGCCGTTGAGGCCGTCGGATTGCACCAGTGGCTTGCCGTCCAGGCTGCGGCCGACCATGGCCTCGGCGTAGCGCGTGCGTAGTGTCGCGTCGCCTTCGGCCTGCCGGTCGAGCGTTTGCCAGAAGCCGGCGACGTCCTGGTGCAACTGGCGGAAAACCAGATAGCTGCCGTTGCGCCCCAGGTCGGCCTTTTCCGGAACGTCCTCGGCGCGGGGCAGTTCCGCCGCGGCGCCTTGCGGGTCCAGCAGGGGGCGATCGGTATAGAGCCCGTACTCGTTGGGATAGCCCAGCAGGAACTCACCCAGGCAGGACAGATTGGTGTACTCCTCCAGCTCCTGATCCCGCACCGCCCGCTGCCGTTTCCAGTCCAGTTTGGGCTGGGAGATGCCGTCGACGAAGCCGAAGGGTTCGCGCCCATCCATGTCCGAGGTGTCCAGTTCGGACGAGATCTGAAAACCGGTCGAGCAGCCTTTCAGCACCTGCCGCTTCCACGTCTCCAGGGCATCGGGCTTGGCGTACAGCATGACCAGCACATGGGGCAGCTTCTTGGACGCGCCCCATTGCCAGACGGTTGGCGCGCTGTCGTCCACGTCGCCCAGGCGGCGCGAGCGGTTTTCGTCGCCCGCCATGCCCGCCACGAATTCCACGGAAAAGCCTTGCAGGATGTCGTCGCCCACCCCCAGGGCACGCAGCCCCTCGCAGCTTAACGCCACCTGCAGCGCCCTGTCCGGTGGCGGGCTGGCGTCGATGGCGCTGGTGACGGGGAGCTGAGCCAGCCAGGTGCGGGCCGCCTCTTGCTTTTGCTCCTTGACCCGCAGCAGCACGAAGCAAGCCTGCTTCAAGTGGCCGTAGGCGAAGCGCACCAGGCCCTGGATGTCGTCCAGTTCCACCTCCCGGCTCATAGCAGCCTCAGCCAGGCCAGCACCTGGTCGTCGGGCATGGGCGCGCAGGACAAACCCTCCCGGATTTTCCGGTTGCGGCGGATGTCGGTCAGGGTCAGGCCGGGATAGGCCTTGTACCAGACCTGGGTGGGCAGTTGGTGGCGCCTTTGGAAATACTTGAAGCGCTGTTCGATTCGGGCACCTCGCTTGATCAGCCAGTCGGTGCGGGGCCAGCCGAGGCCGTTGCTGAACACCAGGTTGAGGCCCCAGGCCACCTTATTGATGAAATCGTCCATATACGCCTCGTGGCCGCCGTCGTAGTTGCTGGCGAACAGAACCCGCTGCTTGTCGTCGAGGAATACCCAGCGGGCGAAGTGGATGGTCTGCACCCGCGCCAGATGGCCACGGGCGAACAGTTGGCGGGCGCCCCAGTCGATCAGCGCCACCACGGCGGTCAGCAGCCAGCGCCGGAACAGGCCGGGCTTCACCAGTCCGAAGGCGGTGTACTGGTTGGTGACGTCGTGGTCTTCCAGCCGCTTCAGGGTCAACAGAAAGTTGACGTCGGGCCGCGGACAAATTTCCGGGTCGGTCTTCTCCAAGCGGCGCAGCCAGAAGAGCAGGATCGGGGAGAACAGCAACAGGAAGGGGGCGGCCAGCAGCCCGATCAAGGGAATGGCCAGCAGATTCAGATAATGGCGGATCAGCCATTCCCATGGAGTCGGCTCTTCCCGAGTGAAATGGAGACGTCCGGCTCGCACCTCGGCGCGGCTGAATTCCACCAGTTCGCAGCGCAGCTTCCGCGCCTCGTCGGCGGAAGCCACGGCCTCGCGCGGAACCTGGGCTGCCAGCGCCCGGTGCAGGGCCGCTTCCTCCCTGATTTGCCGTACCGTACGGCCCACCGTGTTGACGTAGTTGGCGCCCACCGGACGTAGGTGGTCACGCAGCCAAGTGGCCAGTTCGGTGCCGTCGCCGAAGTCGTCGCAGTGGGAGAAAATTTGCCGCAATCCGGCTTCCGCCTCCCGCACCAGTTCCGCCAGGAAGGGTTCGGCGGACCCGTCCACGTCGCCGAAGAAGGCCAAGTAGGTCGGCAGTTCCGGCTTGGGCAGACGGTACACCTCCATGTCACCCAGAGTGGGATCGGCCAGGATCACGAAGCGGGCGTAATGCAGACCTTCGAACCGGCCGAAGGGTAGCAGGGCGTTGTCGGGGTCGGCCATGCCGGGTTTGCCGTTCATGGTTTCCAGCAATTGCCGCAAGGCATCCTCGCGGCCCCCTTCGACCGTGGCGACCACCATGAAAGGGGATTGCGGGGTCATGGCTGGTTAGAACTGCAGGGCGAAATCGATCAGACGTTTCTTGCCCCAATACACCTTACCCAGGTAGAGGCCGGGGCCGATCGGCCGGATTTCGTCGCGGATCCGGCGGGCGACCAGGGAGGTCTCGGAGTAGTCGAGCACGATGCACTCCTTGCCGTCCAGCCAGCTGTCGGCCTTGTAGATCTTGGCGACGATGGCCTTCAGCCCGAAGAACAGGATCTTGTTTTTCAGATAGCCCTTTTCGGCGTCGAACACTTTGCCCTGCCAGACGAGCCAGTAGACGATCTTGGCGATGGGCCCGGAATAACGGGTCCCCGGCGCGATGATGGCCGTGCCCTGGGCCTCGCCGTTGGGAATGTCTCCTGCGGGGCTGGCCTTGAATACGTCGTCCAGCTGCTCCTGCGTCATCGCCAATAGATCCGGTACGGTGTAGCTCATGACTTGATTCTCCTTAGGATACAAATGTGTTGTCACATTGCGTAGGGTCAGTTCGGCGCACATTCGGATCGGTTCAAAGATACCGAGAGCCTGTGCGTGCGTCGCAGCCCGCCGGCTTTAGGTGGTGGGCTGCGACGCACCGCAAGGGCAGGGGTTAGACGGAGCCATCATCGTGATGGTGCGTCTAGTCCCACCCTACAGCGCTTTGCCGTAACCCGCCGTCCCGCAATGCTCACAGAGTCTTCAAAAACTCGATCAGCGCCCGCTTGTCGGCATCGCTCAGGCCCTTTTCGTCCTGGGCGTAGTCGGTGCCGAAGTAGTGGCCCTTGTTGACCACGAAATCCGGGCACTTGCTGACCTCCAGCAGGGGTTCCACCAGATCGCTCAGCGCCGCCTTGGCCTGTTCGTCACTGGGATCGGGCGGCAGTGACTTGAAGTCGTGCTTGGCTTTCACCAGCACCTTGAACACCGCCAGCCGCTGTTCCAGGTCTATGTTGGACACCAGATTGATGGGGGTGCCCTTGGGGATGGGGCCGATCTCCACGCCGCTCTCGCCCAGCGCCCAGCCGGCTTTCCGTTCCAGCAGGCCGTACAACGGTTCCTTCTGCAGGAAATCGGGCAGGAAACCTTTCGGTACCTTGAGGTAGCTGGTGGCCGTGGTGGTGTCGATGATGCCGGGCACCCGCTTGCCGGAGAGGGTCACGAACTTGCGCTCGCCCTCCCGTTTCTCCGGCCATAGCAACTGCTCGATGGAAGCATCGAAGGATTTCATGCGATCTTCCACCGAGCCACTCCAGTAGAACGGTCCCAGCCGGTTGTTTTGCAGCAGGGGTGCGGTCGACCAGACGCTGATGAGGGAGGCGGGACGGGTGTAGCCGCGGCCGCCGGCGGGCATTTCGTACTCGCGCGGTTCCCCGGTCAGAGGATGGTGGACGATCACCTTGCCCACCGACGGCAGGTCCTTGTAGGAGCGGGAAGAGAAGTTGTCCCAAATATTGCCTTCCAGCGCATTGGTGGCCAGCGGGCTGCAAGCATTGGTTTCCAGCAGGGTGGATGGCACACGCAGTTCGGTGGAGAGGTAGTTGTCGTTCAGGAAATCCTTGGCCAGCACGATCTTCTTGGCCGCGTTCTTGAACTCCGCGGTCTTGGTCCAGGCCCAATAGCGATTCCAGCAGCCCAGGTAACCGGGTCCGTTGCAGCCTTTGTCGGGGAAGAAGCTGTAGGCCTTTTCCGGCAGCTTGCTGGAATGGCAGCGGGCACAGGTTTCGGCGAATACCACCTTGCCCCGTTCCAGTTGGCTGGCGTCCTTGGTCAGATAAGCTTCGCCGCCGGGCGCGTTCTTCAGGTAGTCGGGCTTGCCGGTGGCCAGGAAAAACAGCGCCAGGTCGGGGGTCTGGGCCTTGGTGGCGTTCCAGTAAGCGGAATTCCGGTCGGCATCGGCGATAGCGAAGGGGGTGATCTTCTTGCCGCCGATCAGGGGGATGAAGTGCTGCAGCCATTCCTCGCTGAACAGTCCTATGTTCACGTACACCCGGTTCAACGCTCCCAGGGCACCGACAGAATCGGAGCCGTCCTTCAGCACCCGCGGGGTGAAGGTGGTGTCCGGCGCCTGGTAGAAGGCATTCAACACTGAGCTGGGCGGCACGTAGGTATTGAGCTGGGAGTTGAGCTGCTCGCCCCCCGCCAGGGTCTCCTTGCCGGACTTCAGCGCCAACCCCATGCGCGCGCCCAGGCTGTAGACCGCGTTCATGGTGCGCGGGTTGTTGATGTAGTCGGTGGAAACGAAGGAGGTGTCCAGCGCGCCGGGATGGGAAGTGTGGAATAGCTGATAGGCGAAGCTCGAAGGATCGGCGTCCACCGTGAAGATGCGGTCCACCCAGAAGTATTGAGCGCCCGGATTGGAATTCAGGTTCTCCCACTTGGGATGTTCCGGGTCTTTGGGCGGATTGGACGGGTTCGGTCCGACGTGGCAGAAGCCGCAGCTCATGCCGACCCGGTAGGGTTTCACCAGTTTCTTGTCGTTGTAATAGCCGGGATCGGTGTAATAGCGCTCCGGATCCCAACGCTTCTTGGCTTCCTCGTCGAAGTCCGGGTTGGGGAACAGGCGCAGGCCAACAACGCCGGTGGCGTAGCCGTAAAACGACCCGATCGGCACCGTGGTGCCGCGGGCGCCGAACTTCACGCCGGGATATTTGGTTTCATTCTCGAAGGGGTCGGGCGGGCAATCGGCGCTGCGCACGTCCAGCCATAGGCCGAAGCGGTCGGCGCGGGGAGCCGTAGCCTTAGTGAAACAAGGTTCGTTGACCAGGCCCAGGTATTGCCAGCGGTTGTCGCGGCTGTAGCGGGTCTGGCTGGGGTGGCTGGACAGGGTCTTGAGGAAGTCCAGATTGCCGACGCTGTCGCGGGAGAGTTGATCCCAGAAACGGTCGTTGCCGCCGCTCCAGACGATCCAGTTGTTGCGGCCGATGGCCGCGGCCTTGACGGCTTGCTCTGGAGTGATTTCGGGGACATAGGGAAGCAATTCCGCCGCCACCGCCTTGGGGTCCTTGGTGACGCCGTAATCCATATCGCCGAAATAATCTTCGTCGGCGGCAGGAAAACTCTCCGCCGTACGCCCGGCACATAGCGCTTCGTCCCTGACCCCGCCTGATCCCTTGCCGCATTCGGGTCGGACCGGGTTGATGAGGTCGACGAGTTTTTCGTCCGCCCGGCGTTCGATCTGACATGCCGTCATCGCTAGCAGTATCGCGGACAACAACGACCAAGCCCCGAAAAGTTTTCTTATTTTCATGCGACTTCTCCTGTCCTTTCATCAGCCCACAATGCGCCGTAGACGCCGCAGGGACTGCATGGTCCCTGCGGCATAGCAACGAAAGTGACCGGGAGCAGCGTATCCGGTCGGACTCATCGCCGCCTCAAAGCGCTTATGACATTTAAAGAACGTGTCGCCGCCGGGTCTTGGCCAGGCTGGCGAAATCGACCGTACTGCTAGGAAGATTTCGTGTCAATAAGAATAACTCTCATATCACGAGGTCAGGGGGGCGTTCACCGAAAACTGTTTTCATGCAGTTACGGTAGATCGCGAGGCGGCCCTGGCGTCACGATCGATCACCTCGGCGGCTTTCTCGCTGATCATGTAAACGGCGCTGACGATGAAAAAGCCCGGGATCCGGGGGAAAACCGAGGCATCGACGATGCGAAGATGGTCCACTTGGCGCACCCGGAAGCGGCTGTCCACAACCGCCAGGGGATCATCCTCCGCCCCCATCCGGCAACTGCAGGAGGCATGATGGCCCCAGGCGTTGAATTTGGCGAACTCGGCAAGCTGTTCGGGACTATTCACCGTCGGCCCGGGCACCACCTCAGCGGCGATGTGCTCGCTCATACGCTCGCTTCGGGTGATGGCCCGCACGAATTGCAGGCCGTGAACCAGTGCCTGCAAATCTTCTCCGGCATGGTCGTTACCTTCGTCGAAATAGCGGAAATTGATGTAGGGCCGCTCGCGGGGGTCGGTGGATTTCAGTCGCACCACCCCCGCGGTATTATTGGTATGGGCCTTGAGGATGGCCCAGGTGAAGTGCTTCTGATCGGCGGCAACCAACCTGGAATAATCGGGGAAATAGCCGGCGAAACTACCAGGCATGCCGAAGATGAATAGGTCCGGATTGGCTTGCTCCGCCGTAGATTTTTTGGTGAAGGCGATGACCGCCCCATTGGTGGTAAAAATCCCTTCCCCTTCCAGCCACTCCCGGTAAAACGGATTGTCCGGTTCACCCGGCTGCGGAACCTTGAAGTCCAATCCGCGCAGCATCGGAAATTCGTTCTTCATTTCGGTGACCACCGCAATTTCGTAACGGTCCTGAAGATTCTCCCCAACTCCGGGCAGGTCCACCTGTACCGGTATCCCCAGGTTCTGCAGGTGGCGCTCCGGTCCGATCCCCGAGAGCATCAGCAACTGCGGCGTGTTGAAGGCTCCGCCGGCCAGGATAACCTCCCGCCGCGCCCGCGCCGAACCGGCGGTGGCGGGAGCCTCCCCTGCAGCCTGGCGGTCGGCCCGGTACAGCCGCTTGCCGTGCAAGTATTCGATACCCACGGCCATCTTGCGTACCGACGGACCATCCGCCGGCCGGACGTCTTCCAGAATTACCTTGGTCACTAGGGTGTTCAGCTTCACAGTCAATCGACTACCGCAACTGCGCTGTACGTCACGGATATAGTCCCGAGGCCCCGCCCGCCGGCCCTTGTGAGTAGTGAGGGGCACTTTGCACAGGCCTTCGCTGCGAGCGACGACGCTACGCCAATCGTTGGGGTCGAAGCGGGATTTCAGCAAATCCAGCGGCTTGCCGAGATGTAGCTGCAGCGCCGTAAGCACGCTGCCCAGCAGCACGTCGCGCATTTCCCGGTCGCGCAACACGGCGAGCACGGTATCCAGGCTCGGAAGGCTGATGGGCAGCCAGCCGGAGAATCCGTGACGGGCTCGGTTGTCACCATGGGACGAAGCGTACTGGCAGTTCTCGAGCCGTTCGAAATAGGCTCTCATGGAGTCGGCTCGCCACGATGGATCACCGGTGAGTTCGGCGATGTAGTCCCAATCGTCATTGTGGGGGTAGACCAGGATCATCGCATTGTGGGCGGTACAACCGCCCAGGGTGCTACTGCGCGGGTAGAGCACGCCATCCTGGTCGGGGCGGAATTTGCTGTCCTTGCGCGAGCGGGTCTCGTCCTGAAAATGGCGAACGAAGAAATCCCAGCGCATTTGCGGATCTTCCGACGCCAGCGGATGAAACAATGGAATCTGGTAGTTGGGCCCCTCGTCGTCGTCGCCGGCTTCCACCAGCAGGACCTTATGACCCCTGCGGGCCAGATTGGCGGCCAGGGGGCCGCCGCCTGCGCCCGAACCTACCACGATGTAATCGAATTCCGTATCCGCAGCAGGCACCGCGGGATCGCAGGTCACCGTCGTCCGCTGACGCAGTGGAGCGGCACAGCCGCTCAGCCAGGCACCGAGTGTGACAGCGGCCTTCATACAGAAACGGGTGAAACCGCGCCGAGTCATTCCGTATTTTTCTTCGTTCATTGTATGTCCTCGCGGTGATCGTCAAATCGGCAATCGTTTCCGCCGGCGGCCTAAGCCGGCGAGCCGAAAAGCTCGAGGGTTTGAAGGAGGTTACTGCCGTAACCCGGCGGCGAGCACGAGCACCCCGCTAGCCCTTGTCAACACAGGACAGTGGGAGCTTTCGTCCCCGCTTTGGCTCTGCACAGGTAGGTGAGCTTAGCTCCGCTTTTACCAAGAGATGGACGCTTGAAGGAAGTTTGCCGACGGCGAGTCCGCTGTTACTGCAATTTAGTCTACCTTGGAAGGCCGCAGTGCATCCCTGCACGGTTGTCCTGTTTCATCGCGTCGAGACACTCCATTTGGCCGGTCTTACTGACGCGTGTCCGTGGTGTATTGACAATGCGCTTCATGACGTTCAGAATACGCAGCTCTTCCGGTGAGGTGCTAGGCGCTGAAGCGGGAGGGTGGGAGCGTTGAGGTTTTGCAGTGGGCTTAGGGAAGAGGGTTTTGGAGCTGGTTGGGTTGGCGGCTTCGGGACGAAGGGGTTGACAAGGGGGTTGGGTGCTGTAAAATGAGCGGCTCTTGAACGGCACGGAGCTAACGGTGCCGGGTTCTTTAAAAAATTGATCAAATAATTTGTGTGGGCGCTTGCGTTCGAATGCATTAAGCCAGTCTTAATAAATTTCGATGTGAGTGCGTAACACGCGCTTAGTCGATTCAAGATAAAGTCCAGGGTAACCTGGCGAAGCCATTAAACTGAAGAGTTTGATCATGGCTCAGATTGAACGCTGGCGGCATGCTTAACACATGCAAGTCGAACGGTAACAGGCCTTCGGGCGCTGACGAGTGGCGGACGGGTGAGTAACGCGTAGGAATCTGCCCACGGGTGGGGGATAACTCTCCGAAAGGAGAGCTAATACCGCATAAGCCCTACGGGGGAAAGCGGGGGATCTTCGGACCTCGCGCCGGTGGATGAGCCTGCGTAGGATTAGCTAGTTGGTAGGGTAAAGGCCTACCAAGGCGACGATCCTTAGCTGGTCTGAGAGGACGACCAGCCACACTGGGACTGAGACACGGCCCAGACTCCTACGGGAGGCAGCAGTGGGGAATATTGGACAATGGGCGCAAGCCTGATCCAGCAATGCCGCGTGTGTGAAGAAGGCCTGCGGGTTGTAAAGCACTTTAAGCAGGAAAGAAGGGCGGAAGGCTAATACCCTTTTGCATTGACGTTACCTGCAGAATAAGCACCGGCTAACTCCGTGCCAGCAGCCGCGGTAATACGGAGGGTGCGAGCGTTAATCGGAATTACTGGGCGTAAAGCGTGCGTAGGCGGTTTGATAAGTCTGATGTGAAAGCCCTGGGCTTAACCTGGGAACTGCATTGGATACTGTCAGACTCGAGTGTGGGAGAGGGTAGTGGAATTTCCGGTGTAGCAGTGAAATGCGTAGAGATCGGAAGGAACACCAGTGGCGAAGGCGGCTACCTGGACCAACACTGACGCTGAGGTACGAAAGCGTGGGGATCAAACAGGATTAGATACCCTGGTAGTCCACGCTGTAAACGATGTCAACTAGCCGTTGGGAGCAATTAGGTTCTCAGTGGCGCAGCTAACGCGTTAAGTTGACCGCCTGGGGAGTACGGCCGCAAGGTTAAAACTCAAATGAATTGACGGGGGCCCGCACAAGCGGTGGAGCATGTGGTTTAATTCGATGCAACGCGAAGAACCTTACCTGGCCTTGACATGTCGCGAACCCTGCAGAGATGCGGGGGTGCCTTCGGGAGCGCGAACACAGGTGCTGCATGGCTGTCGTCAGCTCGTGTCGTGAGATGTTGGGTTAAGTCCCGTAACGAGCGCAACCCTTGTCCTTAGTTGCCAGCGAGTAAAGTCGGGAACTCTAAGGAGACCGCCGGTGATAAACCGGAGGAAGGTGGGGATGACGTCAAGTCATCATGGCCCTTATGGCCAGGGCTACACACGTGCTACAATGGTCGGTACAGAGGGCAGCCAAGCCGCGAGGTGGAGCTAATCCCACAAAGCCGATCTTAGTCCGGATTGCAGTCTGCAACTCGACTGCATGAAGTCGGAATCGCTAGTAATCGCGGATCAGAATGCCGCGGTGAATACGTTCCCGGGCCTTGTACACACCGCCCGTCACACCATGGGAGTGGGTTGCACCAGAAGTAGGTAGTCTAACCGCAAGGGGGGCGCTTACCACGGTGTGATTCATGACTGGGGTGAAGTCGTAACAAGGTAGCCGTAGGGGAACCTGCGGCTGGATCACCTCCTTATATAAGCTCGCTTCAATGCGGAGCGTAAGTGTCCACAACAAATTATTTGATCAAGACGAAGAGCTCGGGTCTGTAGCTCAGGTGGTTAGAGCGCACCCCTGATAAGGGTGAGGTCGGAGGTTCGAGTCCTCCCAGACCCACCATTGAGGGGTCATAGCTCAGCTGGGAGAGCGCCTGCCTTGCACGCAGGAGGTCGGGAGTTCGATCCTCCCTGACTCCACCATAACTCAAGTGATCGGCGATTGATGAGCCGCAAGCAGTATGAACCGAGTAATGCTTGCGAGTCATCATTTGTGGATGACTGTTCTTTAACAATTTGGAAAACGTACACTGTAATGCTCAGTGAAGATGGCCTTGAGCCATTGGAGCGAAAGCATAACACGCGAGATGTCAGCATTGCTGTATGACTTCAAACTTTTTGGGGTTATATGGTCAAGTGAATAAGCGCATACGGTGGATGCCTAGGCGGTAAGAGGCGATGAAGGACGTGGCAGCCTGCGAAAAGCTTCGGTGAGGTGGCAAACAACCTGTGACCCGGAGATGTCCGAATGGGGAAACCCACCTGTCATAAGACAGGTATCCTGCAGTGAATACATAGCTGCTGGAAGCGAACCGAGGGAACTGAAACATCTAAGTACCTCGAGGAAAAGAAATCAACCGAGATTCCCCAAGTAGTGGCGAGCGAACGGGGAGCAGCCCTTAAGCATCAGTAAGATTAGTGGAAGCGTCTGGAAAGTCGCGCCATAGTGGGTGATAGCCCCGTACACGAAAATCTTACTAATGTGAAATCGAGTAAGGCGAGGCACGTGAAACCTTGTCTGAACATGGGGGGACCATCCTCCAAGGCTAAATACTCCTTACCGACCGATAGTGAACCAGTACCGTGAGGGAAAGGCGAAAAGAACCGCGGTGAGCGGAGTGAAATAGAACCTGAAACCGTATGCGTACAAGCAGTGGGAGCCTACTTTGTTAGGTGACTGCGTACCTTTTGTATAATGGGTCAGCGACTTACTTTCAGTGGCGAGCTTAACCGACTAGGGGAGGCGTAGCGAAAGCGAGTCTGAATAGGGCGATTCAGTCGCTGGGAGTAGACCCGAAACCGGGCGATCTATCCATGACCAGGGTGAAGGTGCGGTAAAACGCACTGGAGGCCCGAACCGGGATCTGTTGAAAAAGATTCGGATGAGTTGTGGATCGGAGTGAAAGGCTAATCAAGCTCGGAGATAGCTGGTTCTCCTCGAAAGCTATTTAGGTAGCGCCTCGTGTATCACTCTCGGGGGTAGAGCACTGTTACGGCTAGGGGGTCATCCCGACTTACCAAACCGTTGCAAACTCCGAATACCGAGAAGTGCAAGCACGGGAGACACACGGCGGGTGATAACGTTCGTCGTGAAAAGGGAAACAACCCAGACCGCCAGCTAAGGTCCCAAAATCATGGCTCAGTGGAAAACGATGTGGGAAGGCACAGACAGCCAGAAGGTTGGCTTAGAAGCAGCCATCCTTTAAAGAAAGCGTAATAGCTCACTGGTCGAGTCGGCCTGCGCGGAAGATTCAACGGGGCTCAAGCCATGTACCGAAGCTGCGGATTTGACGCTCAGCGTCAAGTGGTAGAGGAGCGTTCCGTACGCCTGAGAAGGTCAACCGTAAGGTTGGCTGGAGGTATCGGAAGTGCGAATGCTGACATAAGTAACGATAATGCGGGTGAAAAACCCGCACGCCGAAAGCCCAAGGTTTCCTGCGCAACGTTAATCGGCGCAGGGTTAGTCGGCTCCTAAGGCGAGGCCGAAAGGCGTAGTCGATGGAAAACAGGTTAATATTCCTGTACCTGTTACAACTGCGATGGGGTGACGGAGAAGGCTAGGTCAGCCGGGTGTTGGTAGTCCCGGTTTAAGCGTGTAGGCAGGGGTTTTAGGCAAATCCGGAACCCTAATGTCGAGACGTGATGACGAGCTCGTAAGAGCAGAAGTGATTGATGCCAGGCTTCCAAGAAAAACCTCTAAGCTTCAGGTTGTAAGAGGCCGTACCAAAACCGACACAGGTGGGCAGGATGAAAATTCTAAGGCGCTTGAGAGAACTCGGGTGAAGGAACTAGGCAAAATGATACCGTAACTTCGGGAGAAGGTATGCCTCAAGTAGGTGAAGTGACTTGCTCATGGAGCCCAACGAGGTTGCAGTGAAACGGTGGCTGCGACTGTTTATTAAAAACACAGCACTCTGCAAACACGAAAGTGGACGTATAGGGTGTGACGCCTGCCCGGTGCCGGAAGGTTAATTGATGGGGTCAGCCGCAAGGCGAAGCTCTTGATCGAAGCCCCGGTAAACGGCGGCCGTAACTATAACGGTCCTAAGGTAGCGAAATTCCTTGTCGGGTAAGTTCCGACCTGCACGAATGGCGTAACGATGGCCACACTGTCTCCACCCGAGACTCAGTGAAATTGAAATCGCTGTGAAGATGCAGTGTACCCGCGGCTAGACGGAAAGACCCCGTGAACCTTTACTATAGCTTTGCACTGGACTTTGAATCGACTTGTGTAGGATAGGTGGGAGGCTTTGAAGCGCAGACGCCAGTTTGCGTGGAGCCAACCTTGAAATACCACCCTGGTCTATTTGGAGTTCTAACCCAGGTCCGTAATCCGGATCGGGGACCGTGCATGGTGGGTAGTTTGACTGGGGCGGTCTCCTCCCAAAGAGTAACGGAGGAGCACGAAGGTGCGCTCAGCGTGGTCGGAAATCACGCACAGAGTGTAAAGGCAAAAGCGCGCTTGACTGCGAGACAAACACGTCGAGCAGGTACGAAAGTAGGTCTTAGTGATCCGGTGGTTCTGTATGGAAGGGCCATCGCTCAACGGATAAAAGGTACTCCGGGGATAACAGGCTGATACCGCCCAAGAGTTCATATCGACGGCGGTGTTTGGCACCTCGATGTCGGCTCATCACATCCTGGGGCTGTAGTCGGTCCCAAGGGTATGGCTGTTCGCCATTTAAAGTGGTACGCGAGCTGGGTTTAGAACGTCGTGAGACAGTTCGGTCCCTATCTGCCGTGGGCGTTGGAGATTTGAGGGAAGTTGCTCCTAGTACGAGAGGACCGGAGTGAACGAACCTCTGGTGTTCCGGTTGTTTCGCCAGAAGCATTGCCGGGTAGCTATGTTCGGACAGGATAACCGCTGAAAGCATCTAAGCGGGAAGCCCCTCCCAAGATAAGATCTCCCTGGGACCTCGAGTCCCCTGAAGGGCCCTGGTAGACCACCAGGTTGATAGGTTGGGTGTGGAAGCGCAGTAATGCGTGAAGCTAACCAATACTAATTGCCCGTGTGGCTTGACCATATAACACCCAAACAGTTTGGTGAAAGCCAACAGGGTGTCTGACATCCGCGAAGTGTACGTTTTCCAAGACATCGACAAGGCCTAAGGCCTTGCCGATGAACAACAAAAGCTCCAAAAGCTTAACCAGTTTTGCCTGGTGGCCAGAGCGAGCGGGAACCACCCGATCCCATCCCGACCTCGGAAGTGAAACCGCTTAGCGCCGATGATAGTGTGGACCCCCATGCGAAAGTAGGGAACTGCCAGGCACCTAACCCCTAAACCCCCGCTCTTAAAATCAAGACGGGGGTTTTTTATTGCATCACTCTCGGCATAACCCTCCACGCTTACCATCTTTTCCGAAATGGCCGACGCTCACCGGCCGTAGTCGGCTTGAACGTGCCGAAAACCGGCGCTCGACAGGCTGCCGAGGGCGGATGAGATTGTGCGGCCCGACGCTAAGAAGCCGCATTGCCCTCCTCAAAACCCTCAATCAGGTCGGCGAGGGTCGCCTCGCGTCGGATACTGCCGATCTTCGCCTCCAAACCTTCGGCGCGTAGCAGATCGCGGGCATTGGCATGTGCGTTGACCAGCCGCAACAGGCGGTCTTCGCTGGCCAGTTGGGTCTGTAATGTAGCCAGCATGTGTGCCCCCGCCAAATCCAGGTTGGGCGAGCTGGACAGATCGGCGATCACGAGCTTCACGGATTCCCCTTCCTGAGCGAGGCGCTCCAACACTTTCTCCTGGATATGCTCCACGTTGAAATAGAGCAAGGGAGCCTCTGCCCTGAATATGACCACACCCGGTATGGTTTCATTATGCGGATGCCTGGCAAGGTCCGAAAACTGATCCGAGCCCGGAATCCGCCCCAGGAAGGCCACATGAGGGTATGACCCCCGTCTCAGCAAGAGTAGGATGGAAAATATGGATGCCAGCAAGACGCCTTTTAGTATCCCCAGGAACAGCACTCCGATCAGCGCTCCCATGGCGACGTTGAAGTCGAAACGGCTTACACGCCAGGCATGAGCCAGCCCACGGATATCGATTAGGCCCTTGATGGCCACCAGAACAATGGCGGCAAGCACCGCCTCCGGCAGACTTTGAAATAGGGCGGTCATGAATAAAAGGACCAAACCTATCATGCCAGAGGCCCAAAGAATGGCCATGGGCGTTTTGGCTCCAGCCTTGTCGTTGACGGCCGACTGGGATAATCCACCGGCCAACGGATAAGCCTGGGCAAGCCCGCCCAACAAATTGGCCGCGCCCAAGGCTAGTAGCTCCCGTCGCGGATCGATCCGGTACTGGTGGTTGGCCGCAAACGTTCGGGCGGCCGAAATGCTTTCGACATAAGAGAGCAGCAGGCAGGCTAGAGCCAGGGGAACGATCTCGCTGATTTCTTCACGCGTAACCTCGGGAAGCGCGAGAGCCGGAAGCCCCTGGGGCAATAGACCCACGACCTTGATGCCGCGTACATCGAGCGACGACAAGGACATCACCAGCAAGGAGGCGATGACCACGAGCAGGGCAAGGGGCCGGCCGGGCAAGCATTTTTCGCCCGCCATGAGCAGCAGAACTGCCACCAGGCCGAATGCGAGTACATAGGGATTGGTATCCCCGAGGTGCTCACACAGGGAGTAAACTCGACTGAAAAAGTCATGTCCACCGGCCGGCAGGCCGAAAAGTTTGGGCAACTGGGTAACCGCAATGCTGAGGGCGGCGCCGGCTTTAAAGCCGAGTAACACCGTTTCGGAAACGAAATTGACCAGTTGGCTCAGGCGTAACAACCAGCCCAACCCTCCCATCACTGCCGTTACCAGTGCCGTCAGGGCTGCCAGAGTCGCGATGCGTTCGGGATCGTGCGGCGCGAACTTAGCCAGCGAAGTGCCGACGGCAAGCGAAATCGCCGCCGTGGGGCCTATGGCCAATTGGCGCGACGTGCCGAAAAAGGCGTACCCCAAGCCGCCAAACAGGTAGCCGTAAAGACCCGATTGCGCCGGCAATCCTGCCATGGACGAATAGGCGATGGCGACGGGAATGGCGTATGCGGCCAACGTCAACCCGGCTAGCAGGTCACTGGCCAACCACGCGCATCGATAACCCTGCAGCCAGTCAGGAAGATAGGGTTTGATCCAGATGATCATGCCATGCAGCCCATTTGCCCTGATTGGAACGTGGATTCGGTTGGCTGGGCATCCTCACTGCGCCAGCCAGTCCTTCGCCTCATCCAGCTGATCGGTGGAAAAAAACCGCATTTCCGTTGTGCGCATCGGCTTTCCGACAAAAAGAAAAACCTCCTCCTCCCATCTCCTGTCGCCCACGACGGCCATCTTGGCAATTTCGCTATCAGGGAGAAAGGAAGTATCCGACCAGTCATCATCCTTGCTCCAGCCTTGGAAATCATCGAGAACAATCAACACCTTCGCCTGGTGGAACCACTCGGCTCCCAACTCCGCCAAGGCCTGACATTCCTGCAGATCACGAGGAGTGATTCGACCGGTGATTTTGATCCATATCTCTTGATCCAGTGATTTCATCAGTTGATAGGGCATAGGTTTTCCTTCGGATTGAGGGCCATCACCATAAGGTACGAATCGATACGGACCATCTCGGTCATTCAAGCTTTCCAAGTTTCTCCACGGCGAACACGCAGGCCTGCCAGGGACGCAGGTCCAGAAATATGCCGTGTGCGGCCAGATCGTTTCCTTCGCGGTCGTAGGAGGCACTATCGAGCAGATTCGAGAATCGCCATCGATGATCCGCAAGTTTTTCGAACGGCAGGGCAACGTAGCACTGGCTTTGGTTGGGCGCATAGTTCACAGCCACCAGCAATCGTTCGCCATCGAGGCCTTGCCAGGCGAAAGCCAGGAAACAATCGACGGTCCAATTGCCTTCCCAGGCGGACGCGCATTCCAGCAGTTGCCACACGCCGTTACGCACGACCCGCCGACGTAGCACGGCGAGTAGCTGATCGTAAAACCGTTCCAGATTCTGGTCGACGAATTCGTCCGGGCCTCGACCGAGATGGGGCGAGATCCGCTTCGTATGTCCCTGGAATTGCCCTTGGTGAAAGAAGCGCAGGCCGGGAGCCAGGAAGCTTATAACGGCAGCGGCTTCATGGACTTCCGGCGGGAACGTCGCCGCAGCGCGCGGCTCGTCGTGATTTTCAAGGAAGCGCGCCAGCTTGTTCTGGTATTCCAACCCCGCGCGGAAATGCTCGCGTACGGGGCGGGCACGACCGTCCCGTAGCCGGTCGTACAAGCGCTTGTCGTAGGTGTAATCGAACCCCTGTTGCTGCAGGGTCCATTCCATGTCCCAGTAGACTTCGGCCATGAAGCAGAAGTCCGGAAACCGCTCCCGAACTCGCTCGGTCGCTTGCCGCCAGAAGGGTTGGGCTTGCAGACCCCAAGTCCGCTCGAAGACGTCCGGCAGCACCAGCATGGCCATGTCGCAGCGGACACCATCGCACCACCCGGCGATCTTCAACAGTTCCGTTGCCATGGCTACTTGCGTGGCAGGGTTGCCGTAGTTGAGCTGCAGGGTGTCCGGCCAGCCCGGGAAGTACGGATCGCGCCCGTGGGCAAGGAGCAGGTCGCCTTGTCTGCGCTTTACCCAGGTATAGTTCTTCGGCGCCTGAGCCAAATCCAGTTCGGTTCCGGGAATGTAATACTCGGGGTGATCCTCCACCCAGGGGTGATCGAGCCCGGTGTGATTGGGGACGAAATCCAGCATCAGCCTCAGGCCGCGTAGGCGGAGCCGCTCCCGCAGGCGCGCCAGGGCCGCGTCCCCGCCCAGATGGTCGTGCACGGCATAGCCGGTGATGGCGAAACCGGAACCGGCGATGTCCTCTTCCCGCAAATCCGGCAGCGTCTCCTGGAATTCCTGGCGCCATTCGGGGTTACCGCGCGAAACCTGACGCCCGGCGGGACCGGTCTGCCAGACGCTCAGCATCCAGATCCAGTCGAAACCCAGTTCCTTCAGATGGTCCAGCTCGGCGTCCGGAATGTCATCCAGCGCAGCGGGCCGGCCCAGTTCGCGGGAGAATTCCGTCAGCCAGACGCGGGTGTTGATCTGGTACAGCGAAGGATAGGGGGCGTGTTCCATGACTTTCACTCCCGTCGGGAAAGACGCTATGAACCGGTGTTCTTGACGGCGGTGGCCCCCCGATCGCTGCGCTCTTCCGCGGCAGTCTCGGCGTAGGCCTTATTGCCACCTTCTAGAGCTTGTTCCGGTGTCAGGCTGGCAAACAGATGCAGGGTACGCGCGACTACGCCGGTCCATCCGGTCTGGTGGCTGGCGCCCAGGCCTGTCCCGTTGTCACCGTGAAAGTATTCGTAGAACAACAGGCAATCGCGCCAGTGCGGGTCCTCCTGAAACTTTCGACTCCCACCGTAGACCGGCCGCCGGCCATCCTGGTCTTGCAAAAAGATGCTGGCCAGTCGGCGCGAGATTTCCTCGGCGACCTGATACAGGTTCATGTGCCGGCCCGAACCGGTGGGGCATTCCACGGTAAAGTCGTTGCCATAGTAAAGATGATATTGCAGCAGGGCCCGGATGATCAGGGCGTTGACCGGCATCCAGATAGGCCCCCGCCAGTTCGAGTTGCCGCCGAACATGCCGGTGTCGGACTCGGCCGGGAGATAGGCGACGCGGTATTCCTGGCCGCCTGCCTGTATGACATAAGGGTGGTTTGCGTGGTAACGCGACAGAGAACGCAGGCCGTAGGGACCCAAGAATTCATTCTCGTCGAGCATCTTTTTCAGCACACGGCGCAGCTTGGTTTCATCCAGGATGGAAGCGAGCCGGCGACCGGCCACACCGGGCATGCGCGGGTCGTGGACCGCAGCGCACAGTTCGGGGCGGGCATCCAGGAACCACTGAAACCGTTCCCCGATTTCCGGGTATTTCGCCATCACCTCCCCCTCGAAGACGGTAGCGGCGCACAGGGGCAAAAGGCCTACCATGGATCGGACTTTGAGCCGCTGGGCCTGGCCGTCAGGCAAGCGAAGCACGTCGTAGAAGAAGCCGTCCTCCTCATCCCACATGCCAGTGTCCTCGCCCAGATGCGCCATCGCCCCACCGATCCACAGGAAGTGTTCGAGGAACTTGAGCGCCATGTCCGCGTAGTCCACATCGGTCGGCGCCAACTCGGCGGCGATTTCGAGCATGTTTTGCGAGAACAGCGCCATCCAGGCGGTGCCGTCGGCCTGCTCGAGGTAGCCTCCGGTGGGCAGCGGGGCATTACGGTCGAACACCCCGATGTTGTCCAGTCCCAGGAAGCCGCCTTCGAAGACGTTGCGACCCGAGCGATCCTTGCGGTTGACCCACCAGGTAAAGTTGAGCAACAGCTTCTGGAAACAGCTCTTGAGCCAGTCCTTGTCACCTTCCCCCCTTTCGGCTTTTTCCAGGTGATAGGTGAAGATGGTGGACCAGGCATGCACCGGCGGATTGACGTCGCCGAAATTCCACTCGTAGGCCGGGATTTGGCCGTTGGGATGCATATAGCGCTCCCGCAGCATGAGCTTCAGTTGTTGTTTGCCCAAATCGGGATCCACGAGGGTCAAGGCGATCACATGGAAGGCTAAGTCCCAGGCCGCGTACCAGGGATACTCCCACTTATCCGGCATGGAGATCACGTCGCCGTTGTACATGTGGTGCCAGTGGTCGTTGCGGGGCGCGACCTTGCGCCGAGGCTTGAAGGGATCGGAGCCGCGTTCCTCCAACCACTTGTCCACGTCGTAGTGGTAGAACTGTTTGGACCACAGCATGCCGGCCAAGGCTTGCCGCATCACGTTCGCCGCGTCCGCGCCGAGAGCGGGTGGCGTGATGGCCGCGTAGAACTCGTCGGCCTCGTTGCGCCGAGCCCGGAATACCTTCTCGAAATGACCGCCGAACGGGCCGGCCCCTTCGCCCCGGGTTGTTGCGAAGGCGGCCGGTGAGACATCGGACAATCGAAGCCGGATGATCTGGCATTCTTCTGGGTTCACGGTCAGGCAATAATGCGCCGCTACCTTGGTACCCTTTTTCTCCGGATTCAGCCCCCCTTCTTGGTCGTGGACGATATATTCGTTGATGCTGTCCTTGACGTAGGGACTGCGGTTGGGGATGCCGAAGATGCGCTGGGTATTGGTTTCGTTTTCCGTGAACAGGAACGGCGCGTCGCCCTCGCAGTAGAGGTAGCGTTCCCCCAGCCCGGAATCCACCGCCTTGATGATGTTCCCCGCCGAAACCCCCGCGAGTTGCTCAAGAGCGGGCCGGTCGGGACTGCCATGCCATGACCATTGATTGCGGAACCAGAGTGTCGGGAGGACATACAGCTTGGCCGCTTCTGGACCACGATTGTGAACGCTGATCTGGATCAGGAGGTCTTCGGGCGACGCCTTGGCATATTCCACGAACACATCCCAGTAACGATCCTGATCGAACACACCGGTATCGAGCAGTTCATACTCCGATTCGTTCCTCCCCCTGCGTCGGCTCGTCTCGACGATGTCGCCGTAAGGGTAGGCCGCCTGAGGATACTTGTAGAGGTATTTCAAATACGAATGGGTCGGGGTGCTGTCGAGGTAGAAGTAATACTCCTTGACGTCCTCCCCGTGATTGCTTTCACTGTTGGTCAGCCCGAAAAGGCGTTCCTTGATGATGGGATCTTTTCCGTTCCATAGGGCGAGCGCGAAGCAAAGCCGCTGTTGGTCGTCGGAAATGCCGGCCAAGCCATCTTCCCCCCAGCGATAGGCGCGCGAGCGCGCCTGATCATGGCTGAAATAATTCCAGGCATCGCCGCCTTCGCTGTAGTCCTCGCGTACCGTTCCCCACTGTCTCTCACTGAGATAGGGGCCCCACTTCTTCCAGGGAGCTTTATGCTGCCTGGCCTCTTCGAGCCGGGCTTCTTCGGCGTTCATACAGCCGTCTCCTTAGCCTCGTTGGCCTTACCGAACTAGGACTAGAACATCTCGATATGCCTCGCAATACCCTACAGGCGCCGACTTATCGTATCGGCATATCGCCTCAGAACGGCAAGCCGAGCATGTCTTTGTAGTGACCGGGTACCGCTTCGAGGTCGGTTTCTTCGGATGGCTGGAAAGGTTGGCGATGATCCCAGGCATTATCGGCGGAAGGCACGATCCAGAATCTGCCTTCGGGGTCCTGTACTATCCACTGCCGGGAAGATCGATCCGCGAAAATGGCCGCCACCCGCTTCCTGGCGGAGGAATAGGAGCCCAGTTGTGGTGAACGTTGTCCCATGGTTGGTCTCCGCTTGATGGAAAGGATAGGAAATACAACGCCCATCCAGGAACGTTCCTCAAACACCGTGCATGAGTGCCGATGCGTTGTCAAGCCGCTTCTCCGAACACGGATGCATCGCGACATCCTCGTGGAGATTCAGGGACTATCCGTCTTGTCGGGAGAGCTCAACCAGTCGCCGAAGACCGTGTAGGCCACCGCCAGCAGGGTGGCGCCCAGGAAGATGCCCAGGAATCCCCAGGCCAGAAACCCCCCGATGACACCGACAAAAATGAGCAATATGGGGAGCTCGCCGCTGGTTTTGCTGATGAAATACGGCTTGATGAAATTGTCGATGGTGTTGATGAAAATGCCCCAGACCACGGTGAACGCCGCCCAACCTTGGCTATCGATGTGAAACAGCCAGATCGCCGTGGGTATCCAGATCAGGCCGGTGCCGATCTGCATGACGGCCGTCATGAAGCAGATCAAACCGAGCACGGCCGCACCCGGGACGCCGGCCAGGGCAAAACCGATAGCCGACAATATCGCCTGCAACAGCGCGGTGCCGATGATCCCCAGGAAAACGCCCTGCATTGTGTGCGCGGCCACATGCAAGGCCCCGAGGCCGCTGGCCCCGCCTATGCGCAGGGTGAAACGCTCCGCGGCCTGTCCGGCATTTTCGCCGTGCACATACAGAAATCCCGCCATGATCGTGGCCAGTATGAGGTACACCACCGCCATGGCCATGTTTGCGCCTTCCTTGATCAGCCAGCCGGCGGCGGTCAGCAGCATGGGCCTGACCCTCGCCGGATCGATGGCGTTCCTCAGATTACCCTCGCGCCAGGCATTTTCGATCCGCTCCCCGACCAGGGGAAGTTTGATCAACCAGGCGGGCGGTTCGCCGAGACGCAGCGCGGAAATTTTGCCGGTCAATTCGGGGAGGGACGGCAGCCAGTCCAGTACGGAGTTGATGGCCAGACTGACCGGGAGGGCGAACACGAGCAGTATCAGCAAGGCCATGATGAGTGCGGCGATCTTGCGCCGCCCCTTCAGTGTACTCACTAGCTTGAGATACAAACCCCAGGTGGAAAGGGTGATGATCACGGCCCAGACGAACGGTACCAAGAAAGGCACGGCGACCTTGAAGCAGGCCACGCCTATCAGTCCGACCAGCACCAGAATACCCGCACTCTCGATGAGTGCCCTGTGTAAGCCGTTCGACGGTTCGGTCATGAGGGGACTTCCAAGGGGTTAGGAAAAGCCGATTAAGCCTCAACCCGGAATCTGCCGGCCTCGTGGTCGGGTGAAATGCGGCGATGCCGCACTTCGTCTCCAGTTCGGCGGAGCCTGACAATACGGGTTTGGTCTTGAGTGTACCACCAAGCGCCGGAACCGGTCGGACTCCGAAAATGAACGCGTTGCGTACCGTTCGTCATCAACTTTCATACGGGGCTAGAGCCCAGCAGGCCGGCATCGGGCACACCTCCTTGCTCGGCCAATGCGGAAGAGCGACAAATACCAAGAACGCCGGCGGTTGAAACGGCCGACGCGAAAGGGTCGGGGTGTGAACCCCGGCCCTTTCAGTCCTTCACCCGGGTGACACCGGCGATCCCGAGCCCTCAGTGGTCGAGCAGCCGGCAAAACCGAAAATCAGTCCGGCTCCTGGAAAACAGACGCCTGGCCGGGCTGCAAGCCCTGGGCGGAAAGTATATCCGCCGTCACCGCCTCCACCGAAGCCAGTATGTCATCGTCTCCCAGGGAAAACTTTTCCTTGAGCAGGTTCGCGGCGGCATCTTCGGACGCATCCCAGACGATGTACATCTCCACACCCTGTGCGCCCTCTTTAGGATTACCGCTGGTAACTTGAAATACCCAGCCATCGATTTGATCCACGTTAGCACCTCGCTTGTCAGTTATTAGGAATAAAGTGCCTGCGGGCACGGCGTCGCCGCTCCGACGCCCGCAGCCCGCGTGCTTACCATTCGTTCTTCATGCCCCAGGGCGTCGCCCCGTCCACCAATTCCGCCTTGATGCCCTTTTTGGCCAAATCGTCCAGTGTCTTGTAGTAGGTCGCTTCATGCATCAAGGTTCCGGTCTTGGTGTAGAGCGCGACATAGCGCGCAGCCAGGTCGACCTCGACCACCAAATCCCCACCCGCATCCTCGGTCCGGCGTGCATTGCCGTTCCAATCCACGAAAAATCCCGGTGCTACCGTCACAATCAAGCCCTCCGTATCAAAAATGGAATGTGTACCCAGGGCGATACGCAAGACTCGCACCAAGATGGCTGATGAGGGGGATATGAGGAAATCCGCGGCCTGTGGCGCGTTACATCCGCTCCGGGCTTTGTCGTAAACCTTACAATTCGACGTGTTAGGGCGTCGTTGTGGCGGATCGCGACCAACGGGTCGGGCCGGAAATCGCATGCCGAAGGAGGCCTGCAAGGCTTAAGGCGAAACGTGGCGGCGGTACCGGTGGGGGAAAGAAATCACGGTGACGAGCGTTCGCACGGGCCCGTGCGATGAATGAGGCATTTTTTCGCGGCTGGCTGCTTGGCGGATCGTCCTGACGGGCCTTTGGCCATGTCGTCTCTTACCCGCATCCTGCTTTGCACTAGGGAAACACGGCGGCCTCTTCCGGTTTCGGTACGTCGGCTTTCTGTTCCGAGGACACGATCCAGCCGCCGCCCATCGCTCGATATAACTGGATGAGCGCGGTGAAGGTGTCGCTGCGCGCCTGCACCAGTTCGATCTGGCCTTCGTAGTATTGGCGCAGCGAATCGAGCACTTCCAGGTAGGAGGTGTAACCTTCGTCGAAACGCACGCGGGAGAGGTGCAGATAATTCTGCAAGGCTTCGACGCGGCGCGCCTGCGCCTGTTGCCGGTCGTTGGACTTGGCGCTGGCGACCAGGGCGTCCTCGAATTCGCGGAATGCCGAGATGATCGCTCTCTGATAAGCGGCCAGCGCGCCCCGTTGCGCGGCTTCGGCGGTTTGCACCTGGCCGGCTATCCGACCGGCGGTAAAAATCGGTGTCAGCAATCGGCTGCCTATGGTCCAGAAATTGGCTCCCGGCGCGAACAATTGCGCCAGTTCCACGCTCGCCTGTCCCACATCGCCGGTCAGCCGTATTTTCGGGAAATACTCGCCGCGCGCGACGCCGATGCGGGCGTTGGCGGCGATCAAGTTTTGTTCCGCCTGAGTGATATCCGGGCGACGGGCTAGCTGGTCGGATGGTAGCCCCGCCGGCACCGCGGGCGGACTCAACTCGTCCAGGGTCAGGCCCCGCGTTATGGCCCCCGGATTCCTGCCCAGCAATATGCTCAAGGCGTGTTCGGCCTGGGCGATCTGCTGTTCGTAGAATGGAATCTGTGCGCGGCGGCGCTCCAGTTCGGACGCCGTCTGACTGACCTCGATTTCGGAGGCATAACCCATGTTGAAGCGGGCCAGGGCGATGCGGTGTTCCTCCTCCAGCGTCTCGACGGTATGCCGGGTGATCTCCAGGCTAAGGTCGAGAGAACGGAGGGTGACATAGGTCTGGGCGACCGAACTGACCAGGGTCAGCACCACCGCGTCGCGGGCCGATTCCTGCGCGATCACGTCGGCGAACGCGGCTTCCTTGGCGCGGCGCAACTGGCCCCAGACGTCCAACTCCCAGAACAGAGTGGCGCCGAGTTGGGCCGAGTTGGTGTCCGGCAGCTTGCCGCCGCCGCCCACGCTGAGGGATGCTCCGCTCAGTTGGCGCCGATCGTAGCCACCCTGGCCGAATATCTGCGGAAACAGGTCGGAGCGGGTCGTGCCGTAGACGCCCATGAATTGCTCCACGTTGGCGACGGCGATCTTGAGATCCAGATTGCCCAGCAAGGCCTGCTCCACCAGCCGGTTGAGGGCCGGATCCCGCAACTGCTCCCACCAGGCGAGATTGGCGGTTTCCCGGGCATCGCCGGCGGCGAAACGCCATTGTTGAGGGGCGTCGATCCGGGGCTGCTGATAATCCGGCCCGACCTTGAAGCAACCGGCCAGGACGGTCATAAGCGCGACGATCATGAGTTTACGCATGGCCGCTCTCCTCCGCTGCTTCTTCCTTGCCTCGGCGCGAGAGTTTCTCGACCACGTAGAACGAGACAGGGATGAGGAAGATGGCCAGGCAGGTCGCCGCCGTCATGCCGCCTATCACCGCATAGCCCATCACCCGTCTCGACAAGGCGCCGGCCCCGCTGGCGATGGCCAGCGGTACGCAGCCGAGAATGAAGGACAAGGCCGTCATCAAAATCGGCCGCAAGCGTAGGCGCGCGGCTTCCAGCGAGGCGTCGAGGACGGACTTGCCCTGTTCGACGCCCATCTTGGCGAATTCGACGATGAGGATGGCGTTTTTCGCGGCCAGTCCGATCAGCATGACGAGGCCGATCTGCGCGTAGAGGTTGTTTTCGTAATGGCCCAGCATCAGGCCGGCGAAGGCGCCGAACACGGCGATGGGCGTGCCCAGCAATACGCTGAAGGGCAGACTCCAGCTCTCGTACAGGGCGGCCAGGATCAGAAATACGCAGAAGATTGCGAAAGCGAAGACCGCGGCCGGTGAAACGCCTTCCTGGGCTTTCTTTTCCTGGAAGCTCATGCCCACATAGTCGTAACCCATCTCCTTGGGCATGGTTTCCGCGAACACGTCTTCCAGCGCCCGCATGGCCTGCGCCGAACTGTAGCCGGGCTTGGGCGTGACGTTGATCTGCGCGCTGCGGAACAAGTTGTAGCGCATGGTGAATTCCGGTCCCTCGGTCTTGCGCACGCTGGTCAGCGCGGCGAGCGGCACGGTGTCTCCCGAGCTGTTGCGCACGTAGAACTGCCCTAGGGCATCGGTGTCCTTGCGATACTCGCCCTCAGCCTGCACATAGGTCTGCCATTGCCGTCCGAAGCGGTTGAAATAGTTGATGAAACCAGAGCCCATGTAAGCCTGCAGGGTCTTGTAGACGTCGGAGAGCTGCACGCCCTGCTTGAGCACCTTGTCACGGTCCACGTCCACGAAAATCTGCGGAACCGACGGCAGGGCCGTGGTCGTTGCGCGGGCGATCTCTGGCCGCCTGTTCGCCGCCTCGATGAACTTCTGAGTGTTTTCTGCGAGGAAGGCCACGTCCTTGCCGGCCCTGTCCTCGATCACCATGGTCACGCCGCCCGAGGTACCCACACCGGGAATGGCCGGTGGCGGGAAGGCAAATCCTACGGCCTCGGGGATCTTGGCCATTTCCTGGTTGAGATGCCGCTTGATCGCCTCGTATTGCTCTTCCGGCTGGGTGCGCTCCCCCCATTTCTTGAGTGAAATGAAGAAAAAGGTGTTGTAGGTGGTGTTGGCCTGACTGAGCATGTTGTAGCCGATGACCGAGGAGTAGTACTCCACGCCCGGCGTGTTTTTGAGGATGTCCTCGACTTTCTTGGTAACCTCATCGGTACGCTGCAGCGAGGACACATGGGGAAGCTGGATGCCGGCATACAGGTAGCCTTGATCTTCGTCCGGCAAAAAGCCCAGGGGGATGCTCTTGCCGAAGCCGCCGGCCAAAACCGCGAGACCTGCGAGGAAGACCATGCTGATCACGCTCTTGCGGATCAGCACGGAACACCAATTCACATAGCCTTCGTTGGTTATGCCGAAAACCTTGTTGAACCCGTCGTAGAACTTCTGCACCGGCCCCTTGCCGCGCACCCTGGGTTTCAGTAACAGCGCGGAAAGGGCAGGGCTGAGCGACAGCGAGTTGAAGGTGGAGATCATCACCGACACGCCGACGGTGACGGCGAATTGCTGGTAGAGCCGGCCGGTGATACCGGGGATGAAGACCGTCGGCATGAACACCGCGATCAAGGCCAGCGAGGTGCCGATGATGGGCCCGGTCACTTCCTGCATGGTCTTGAGCGTGGCCTCCTTGGGACTCAATCCCTTCTCGATGTGATGCTCCACCGCCTCGACCACCACGATGGGGTCGTCCACCACCAGGCCGATCGCCAGTACTAGGCCGAACAGCGACAAGGTGTTAATGGAAAAGCCCAGCGCCGGGAACAGCATGAAGGTGCCGATCAGTGAAACCGGCACCGCCAGCAGAGGAATCAGCGTTGGCCGCCAGCCCTGCAGGAACAGGAAGACCACGAAGATCACCAGCACCAGGGCCTCGAACAGGGTGTGCACGATCTCGTTGATGCCCTCAGTGACCGCCAGGGTGGTGTCGAGTGCGACCACGTAGTCCAGATCGTCGGGGAAGCGGGTCTTCAGTTCCGCCATCACCTTCTTGGCGCCTTCGGCCGCCTCGATGGCGTTGGAACCGGGCAGTTGGTAGAGGGCGACGAGGGCTGCGGGCTTGCCGTTGAGGCGGCCTGCCATGTCGTAGGTCTGCGCACCCAGTTCGATGCGGCCCACATCCTTGATGCGCACGATGGAACCGCTGGGCTCGGCGCGCAGCACGATATTGCCGAACTCTTCCTCGGTCTGCAGGCGCCCCTGGGCGCGCACGGCGTAGGTGTATTCCTGCCCGGCGGGCACCGGCTCGCCGCCGACCTTGCCGGCCGGGTTGACGGTGTTCTGCGCCTGCACCGCGCTGACGATCTCGGGGATGGTGATGTTCAGCTTGGAGAGCTGATCCGGCTTGACCCAGATCCGCATCGCGTATTGTCCTGCGCCGAACACCGAGACGCTGGCGATGCCCTTCACCCGCGTCATCTGGTCGTTGATGTTGATGTAGGCGTAGTTGGCCAGGAAGATGTTGTCGTAGCTGCCCTTGGGCGAGTACAGCGCGAACATCACCAGGGGTGAAGCGGTCGATTTCTGCACGTTGACGCCGAAGTTGCGCACGTCCTGCGGCAGTTGCGACTCGGCCTGGGACTTGCGCATCTGCGCCAACACCTGGTCGGTGTTCGGATCGGTTGCCACGTCGAAGTTGACGCGCAGCGTCATCTGCCCGTTGTTGGCGTTGATGGAGTACATGTAATTCATGTTGTCCACGCCGGACATCTGCTGTTCGATGGGCGTGGCGACCGACTGTTCCACCGTGACCGCGTCTGCGCCGGTGTAGGTGGTTTGCACCTGGATTTCCGGCGGCGCGATGGCGGGAAATTGGGCGATCGGCAGTTCCGTCATGGAGACGAGGCCTATCATCACCATCAGGATGGCGATGACGATCGCCACGATGGGACGATTGATGAAAAACTTGGCCATGGCGGCTTACCTCCCCGCGGGAACGGCGGAGGCTTCCGCATAGGGTTTGGGTTCGACCTTGCTGCCGGGACGCACCTTCTGTACGCCCTCGACAATCACCCGTTCGCCGGGTTTGAGCCCTTCTTCTATGATCCACAGCGCATCGATGGTTTCGGCCACCTTGACCGGGCGGATTTCGACCGTGTTGTCGGATTTCACCACCGCCACCAGACGCCGGCCCTGCATCTCGGCCACCGCGCGTTGCGGCACCAGCAAAGCCCCCGGTTTCTGCTTCACCACCGCGCGCACCCTGGCATACTGGCCGGGGCGCAGCAGATTGCCGGGATTGGGGAACAGGATGGCCATCTGGATGGTGCCGGTCTTGACGTCCACCTGGCGGTCGGCGAAGAAAAATTTGCCGGGATGCGGATAAGTCGATCCGTCGGCCAGTATGAGCTCCAGCGGCAGACCACCCTGACGTTCGCCGCCGTTCTCCTTGCCGCGGGCGAATTGCAAATACTGCTGCTCGCTTAAAGGGATATAAGCCTTGATGGGATCGACCTGGGACACCGTGGTCAGCACCTCATTGGCGCTGCCGGGGCCGACCAGGTTGCCGATCTGAGCCTTGGACATGCCGGCTACGCCGTCGATGGGCGAGATGATGCGGGTAAAGCCGAGGTCGAGTCGTGCCTTCTGCACGGCCGCCTTGGCCGCCAGCACCTCGGCCTGGGCGGAGGCTTCGCGGCCGACCGCGTTGTCGCGGTCGCGCACGCTGACCGCCTTTTCCGGCAGCAGCCTTTGTACGCGATCCATGTCGAGCCGGGCGGTCTTCAGCACGGCTTCCTGCCGGGCCAGCGTGCCTTGCGCGCCGTCGAGCGCGGCCTGGAACACGCGCGGGTCGATCTCGTAGAGCAGCTGGCCTTTCTTTACCGCCTGCCCTTCCTGGTAATTCTGCCGGATCAGATAGCCCGTGACCTGGGCCAAGATCTGGGCGTTCACCATGCCGTCGAGGGTGCCCACCCATTCCTGACGGATGGGCACATCCTTCTGCAGGACTTCGGCCACCTCGACGACCGGGGGCGGCGGGGGAGGGGGCTCCTTGGCCCTTTCGCAGCCGCTGCCGAGCAGCGCGAGCACCAGCCCGGCGCATGCCGCCGGATGTCGCACCGGCCAGGTGCCGTAACGCGTCAACAAACCGAGGAGATGAATTGGTTTCATTCTTCGTTCCCCTTGTGATCGAACGAATCGCTTCGTCGCCCGGTCGGCGACGCGAAGGGTTGACAGTCGTGCCGCATACATTCTGGACGAGTTACGACGAAATAATCCAGAACATGGATTTTTTTTTCGGGGGGCTTGCGCGTAGCATCCAATCGCGCGAGGCTATGATCTAAACCTGTCAGCCGAGACTTCGGCGGGGCGGGGGGCGACTTCGTATAGCCTCGTCATAACGACGGCCAGGACGGCCGGCCCGGTAAGGGAGTAGGTCGATGATAGAGAAATTGATCCGCCACACCCGCTTGACCGAAATCGTGGGCGACACGATCAGGGTCAAGGCCAAGGATGTCGCTTTTGGGGAAGTCGCACGGGTGGAAAACACCGACGGCGAAGTTTCCATCGCCAAGGTGGTCGATCTGGACCGCGACATCGTCAGTTTGCAGGTTTACGCCGGCGGCAAGGGACTCTCCACCGATGCCGGGGTCAGTTTCCTCGGACGGCCCCAGGAAGTGGTCTATTCGGAAAACATCCTCGGCCGCATCTTCCGCGGCTCCGGCGAGCCCGTCGACGGCGGCCCCGATCTCTCCACCGACCCCAAGATTCCGCTGGGTGGCCCCACCGTCAACCCGGTCATGCGCGTCATGCCCACGCACATGATCGAGACCCGGGTGCCCATGATCGATTTATTCAATTGCCTGGTCGAGAGCCAGAAAATCCCCATTTTCTCGGTCGCCGGCGAACCGTACAACGAACTGTTGGCGCGCATCGGCTTCCAGGCCAACGCCGACGTCGTGGTGTTCGGCGGCATGGGCCTGATCTTCGACGATTATCATTTTTTCCGCACCGCCTTCGAGGAACACGGGGTATTCCCCCGCACGGTGATGTATGTCAACCAGGCCTCAGACCCGCTGGTCGAGCGCCTGCTGATACCCGACATGGCGCTGGCCGTGGCGGAAAAAATGGCGGTGGAGGAAAACAAGCGCGTGCTGGTGCTGCTTACCGACATGACCGCTTACGCCGACGCCATGAAAGAAATCGCCGTCGCCCAGGAACGCATCCCGGCGGTGCGCGGCTACATGGGTGACCTCTATACCCAGTTGGCCAGCCGCTACGAGAAGGCCTGCGATTTCAAGGGCGCCGGCTCGGTCACCATCCTGACCGTGACCACCATGCCGGGCGACGATGTAACCCATCCGGTGCCGGACAATACCGGCTACATCACCGAAGGCCAGTTCTATCTGCACAACGGCGTGATCGACCCGTTCGGCTCGCTGTCGCGCCTCAAGCAGCACGTGATCGGCAAGGCCACCCGCGAGGACCACGGCCAGATCATGAACACCATGATCCGCTTCTATTCCGGTGGCGTGGAAGCGCAGAAGAAGCAGGACATGGCCTTCGAGCTTTCGCCCTTCGACCACAAGTTGCTCAAGTTCGCCCAGCTGTTCCGCGAGCGTTTCATGGACATCCGCGCCAATCTGCCGGTCATCGAGGCCCTGGATCTTTGCTGGCAAACCCTGGCCGAATGCTTCGAGCCGCAGGAACTGCTGATGAAGCAGAACTTGGTGGACAAGTATTTCCCCAAACGAGCCCCGAGCGTAGCCGAGGGGCAGGACGCGGCCGCGTGAGGAGCTATCGCCATGGCCAAACTCCGGCTCAGCAAGCAATCGCTCCATCATCAGCAGGAGCAATTGAAGCTCTACAAACGCCTGTTGCCCTCGCTGGACCTGAAGCGCCGGCAGCTGACCGTCGAGGCGCAGAAAGCCCGGGCGGAATTCGAAGCGGCCAAGGCCGCGGTCGAAGCGCTGGAAACCCGCATCGGCGAGGAACTGGCCATGCTCGCCGACGAGGAGTTCCAGCTCGGCAGTCTGGTAAGGGTCACGGGCTATAAGGTCGGCGAACAAAACGTCGTCGGCGTGCGCCTGCCCTTGCTGGAAAGCATCGAATGCCGGGTGGCCGATTACTCCCGCCTGGCCTCTCCGCCTTGGGTGGATGTGCTGGTGCAGCATCTCAGGGACGCGGCGGAGCAGCGTCTGCGCGCCGATATCGCCGGCCGGCGGGTGGCGATCCTGCAACAACAGGTCCGGCGCATCACCCAGCGGGTCAACCTGTTCGACAAGATACTGATCCCCACCTCGCAAAAAAATATCCAACGCATCCGTATCTATCTGGGCGATGTCGAGCGTTCGAGCGTCGTCACCTCCAAGCTGGCCAAGAGCAAGCAGGTGGGGGCCCGGTCCGCGGAGGAGGGGGCGCCATGAGCATCGTGAGACTGCAAAAAATCACGCTGGCCGGATTGTCCGACGACAGGGCAAAGCTGTTGGAAGACATCCAGGCCATGGGTTGCGTGCATGTCGTTCCCCTGAACGCCGAAGGCCGCGGCAAGCCTGAGCTTGCTTCGTCGGCCGAGGCTCGCACGGCCTTGCAGTTTCTCGCCAGCCATCCGCATAAACGGCGTCAGGTCCGCGATCCGGCCCGCTTCGATGCCGCCGAAGTGGAGCGGCAGGCCCTGGACGTCAGGCGTCGCCTCCAGGATTTGGAGGACGAACGCGATTTTCTGATCAAGCGCATTCAGGCTTTTGCTCCCTGGGGCGAATTCGAGTTTCCTCCCTCCGGCGCGTTGGCGGGCTATCGGATCTGGTTTTACCTGGTGCCCCTGAAGGACGTTCCGTCGATTGCGAAATCCGGCCAAGTGTTCGAAATCGTCGCGCGCGACAGGCGGCAGGCCTATGTACTGACCTTCGCGCACGAAGAGCCGCGCGATTTTCCAGGCGTCCGGGTGCATCTCGGCGACCGCTCGCGGCGTCAACTGGACGATCGGCTGGACGAGGTGGAACTGGCTCTCGAAGACGCGGCCGCCGAACGCGCCTATCTGACGCGTTGGTACGAATTGCTGCGCCGCAGCCTGGACGGCCTGGAAGACCGCGCCGCGCGATCCAAGGTGGAGGCGCAGACCTATGTGCGCGATCCGCTGTTCGCCCTGCACGGCTGGGCCCCGGCGGAATCGGCAGGGCCCATCGCCGAGTACGCCAAAGAACAAAACCTGTATTTCGCCGCCGAAGATCCGGGACCGGACGACCGCCCACCCTCGTATCTCAAAAACCCCTCATGGCTATCGGCCGGGGAAGACTTGGTCAATTTCTACATGACGCCCGGTTACCGTACCTGGGATCCTTCCGTCGTGGTGTTCCTGTCATTCGCCTTGTTCTTCGGCATGATCCTGGCCGACGCCGGCTACGCCGCGGTATTGGGCGGATTGCTGTTGATCTACTGGAAAAAAATGGGCGGAACGGAAAGCGGGCGCCGCTACCGCGCGCTCGGTTCGGCCCTGGTCGTGTGCGGCGCGGTGTGGGGTGTGCTGATCGGCAGTTACTTCGGATGGGAACCCGAACACGGGACCTTCCTGAGCCGATTCCATCTGCTCGACATGAAGGACTCCAACACGATGATGGCCATATCCATCGTCATCGGCTGCGTGCACGTCATCCTGGCCAATCTATGCGATGCCTGGCGACGCCAGGATAGGGCCGAAAGCCTGGCTCCGGTCGGCTGGGCCGTGGTCGTCGCCGGCGGTCTGGCCCTGGGCGGAGGTTCCGTGCTGCAGATCGACCTGCTTGCAACCCTGGGCAGCGGGGCTATCGTATTCGGCCTGGTTCTGGTGCTGCTTTTCTCGGAACCTCACGAAAAGCCCCTGAAGCGTATGCTGGGCGGTCTGCACGGCCTGACCGAAATTTCCCGGGCTTTCGGCGACGTATTGAGTTATCTCCGCTTGTTCGCCTTGGGGATGGCGGGAGCGTCCCTGGCCATCGAATTCAATCACATGGCCAGCGGACTGATGGACGCCGTTCCCGGCGTCGGCCTGTTGTTCGCGCTCTTGATCCTGGTTCTCGGGCATGTGCTCAACATCATCCTAGGGATAGCCGCCGCCGTGATCCACGGCCTGCGTCTCAACATGATCGAATTTTTCAACTGGGGACTGAAAGAAGAAGGAAGCCTGTTCCAGCCGTTCAGACGGAAACAAACTTAATCCGCCCGCGGGGTGAGGCACCGGGCGAATACGGCGCGCGGGTCTTAGATCATTCAAACCACTTTTACCTTCGAGGAGACATCATGGAAGCTTTCATCCTGATCCTGGGCTGGATCGGCATTTATGCCCCACTGGCGCTCGGTGCCATCGGCAGTTCCCTCGGCTGCGCGCGTGCCGGCATGGCGGCTTGCGGCGCATTGCTCGAAGTCGAGAGCGGCTACGGTAAGTTCGTCGGCGTAGCCGCCATGCCTTCTTCCCAGACCATATTCGGCATCGTCGTCACCATGACGCTACGCCGCGAGGTCACTCTGGATAACTCGGCCGGAATCTTCGCGTTGGGCCTGTTGTCCGGCTTGGCGCTACTGGTGAGCTCGATCCAACAGGGCAGCACCTGTGCGGCGGCGATCAATGCGTCCAAGAGCAAGCCGGAAGTCTTCGGTATTTCGCTCGCCCCGGCGGCGCTGGTGGAAGGCTTCTCGGTGTTCGCCATGGTATTCGCCCTGGTGCTGGCCGCCGGGCTGCCCAAATAGACGTGAGGGAATACAGATGAACCAAGCAGCCCAGTCCACCACACTAGGGGTCCAGGCCCTCATCGACCGTATACGCGATCAAGGCGTGCAGGCCGCCGAGGAAGAGGCCGCCCGCATCGTCCGCGAAGCCGAGGCCAAAGCGGCAAGGTTGCTGGCCGATACCAAAGCCGAGACCGACCGCCTGCGCGAGCTGGCGAGCAAGGAAATCGAAAGCGACAAGCAGGCGGCTCATGAGGCCTTGCGCCTGTCCGCGCGGGATGCGGTCCTGCACCTTAAATCGCGGATCGCGTCCTCGTTCGAGATTTTCCTCAAGCGCTTGGTCACATCCGCCACCCGCGACGAGGAACTCATCAGAGCTTTGGTGCTGGTGCTCGCCGGTCGAGCGGTCGAGGAGGTCATCCAGAACAAGGACATCCACGTCATGGTGTCCAGGGTACTCCTCACCGGCATACCCGACGAGGAAATACGGGAGCACGGGAAGAACATGATCCTCCAGTTGTCCAGTGACATGCTGCGCGAAGGGATAGAGCTGATACCGGCCTCCGATATCGACGGGGGCGCCCGGGTTCAACTGGTCAAGGATGAGTTGGAAATCGATCTTTCCGATAAGGCCATCACCCGTTTATTGGGTGAAAGAATGGTGCCCCGATTCCGCCGCATACTCGACGGCATCGAATGAAGCCATGGCCGCCGCTTACTACACCCTGATCGGCAGTCTGCCGCACCTTCCCCGCCTCGACCAGGCGGAGCGCTTGCCCATCAGCCGTCTGAAACTCGAACAGCGCCTGCGCATGCTGGAGACCGAAGACGCCGAACAACTCGCACGGGCAGAAACGCTGGCGGCCTGGCAAATGACTCTGAGCAAACCCAAAACCGACGCGGATATGGTGGCCCGCTACCAGGAGGCCATGCACTCCATGCAGCCCGTGTTGCGCGACTTCCTGGAATTCCGCTTCGGCCTGCAAACGCTGGTGGCCGCGCTGCGCCGCCGGCAAGTCGGTGCACCGGCACCGGCCCGCGGCGAAGCCTGGGGCACGGGCCCCTGGCTGCCGACCATCGTACGGCTATGGAACGAGCCGGACTTCGGCCTGGCCAAGGTTCACCCCTGGCTGCCCGAGGCGCGCGGCTATCTGGAACGTCAGGACGCCCTGGCGCTGGAAAGACAGCTGATGACCGTGGTGTGGAACTGGCTGAGCCGCACGGCCGAGAGCAACGCATTCGGATACGAAGCCGTGGTCGCTTACGTTTTTCGCTGGGACCTGCTGCGGGCTTGGCTGGCCCGCAGCCCGGCCGCCGCCAAAACGCGGTTTCAAGCCTTAATCAAGGAGGTCACCGATGTATCCTGAATCGCAAGCCCCGCGTATCGCCAAAGTCGTAGGGGTGAAGGAAAGCCTGGTGCTCATCGAAGTCGACGAGAGCGCTTCCATCACCAAGAACGAGGTGGGTTTCATCCACCTGCCCGCGGACAGGGCCGAGAACGGCGTGGAGCAACGCCTGAAGGCCGAAGTGCTGCGCATCCGCGGACGCACGGCGGACATGCAGGTGTTCGAGGACACGCGGGGCGTGCGGGTGGGAGACGTGGTGGAATTGTCCGGAGAAATGCTGCCCGTGGTGCTGGGCCCCGGATTGCTGGGCCAGGTCTTCGACGGCCTGCTCAATCCGCTCAACGCCCTGGCCAAAGAATACGGTTTCTTTCTGCCGCGCGGCGCCACCGTGCCCTCCCTGGACCCGGACAAGAAATGGGCTTTTACGCCCGCGGCGGCCATCGGCGCGAAGCTGCCACCGGGCGGCGTGATCGGTTCGGTCCCGGAGGGTCCTTTCGCCCACAAGATCATGGTGCCGTTCAAGGAGCCGGAAGCGGTCGAGCTGACCTGGGTACGCGAGGGCAGCGTGTCGGTGAACGAGGTCGTGGCTCGCTACAAGGACTCGGCCGGTGTCGAGCACGAAGTCACCCTGTCGCAACGCTGGCCGGTACGGCGGCCGATACCGGAAGGCATCGTGCGTCGCCGCTATGGCGAGCGTCTGTATCCGACCGAACCGCTGACCACCTCGACCCGCCTCATCGACACCTTCTTCCCCATCGCCCGCGGCGGCACCGGCTGCATACCGGGGCCTTTCGGCGCCGGCAAGACCGTGCTGCAAAGCCTCATCGCCCGTTACTCCACAGTGGACATCGTGGTGATCGTGGCCTGCGGCGAGCGAGCCGGCGAGGTGGTGGAAACCATCACCGAATATCCCAACACCAAGGACCCGCGCACCGGCGGCACGTTGATGGACCGCACCGTCATCATCTGCAACACCTCGTCCATGCCGGTCGCCGCCCGCGAGGCGTCGATCTATACGGGGATCACCCTGGGCGAATATTTCCGCCAGATGGGCTATCACGTTCTGCTGATCGCCGACTCCACCTCCCGCTGGGCGCAGGCCATGCGGGAAACCTCCGGGCGCATGGAGGAGATACCCGGCGAGGAAGCCTTCCCAGCCTATCTGGATTCGTCCATCAAAAACGTCTACGAACGGGCCGGCGTGTTGCGCTGCCCGGACGGTTCGGTCGGTTCGCTGACCCTGATAGGCACCGTCTCGCCGGCGGGCGGCAATTTCGAGGAACCCGTCACCCAGTCCACCCTGGGCACCGTCAAGACCTTCCTCGGGCTATCGGCCGACCGCGCCTACCGGCGCTTCTATCCGGCCATCGATCCCTTGATTTCCTGGTCCCGCTATCTGGATCAGCTCTCCCCCTGGTTCACCAAAGAACTGGGCAGTTTCTGGGTGCGCGACGTCAAGCGCATGCAGACCCTGCTGGAGCGGGGCGACGGTATCTACCAGATGATGCAGGTGACCGGCGAGGAAGGCATCACCCTGGAAGACTACGTGGACTGGCAGAAATCCCTGCTGCTGGACATGGTCTATCTGCAGCAGGACGCGTTCGACGAGGTGGATGCCTGCATGCCCCGAGAGCGGCAGCAGGAAAGTTTCCAGTTGCTCAAAAACCTGATAGACGCGGATTATCGTTTCCAGAACAAGGACGAAGCGCGAACCTTCTTCACCCAGATCACCGGGCTTTACAAGAACTGGAATTACAGCCATCCGGAAAGTGCCGAATTCGTGCGTTATCGCCAGGAAATCGGAAGTCTGGCCGAAAAATACCGCGTCCTTACGGAACATCCGGGCCAGCTTGCCGAGGCATGAGGGCTCGACCATCCCACCCACCCAACCCGGCGGAAAGAAAAAAATGATCAAGAAAGAGCTCATCAAGAAATTGAGGGTGGAGCCCGGCACCAAGGTTCGGCTCAAGGACTACGAAACCGGCTGGGCGCAGACTAAAAACCTGAAGGAGGCCGGCAAGGAACAGGTCAAGGAGCGCTCCAAGGAAATTTTGACGGAGAACCAGGCTCTCCTGGCGGAAGCCCAGCAAGTGCTTTATGCCGACGACCGCTACTCGCTGCTGATTGTCCTCCAGGCGATGGATGCGGCGGGCAAGGACGGCACCATCAAGCACGTGATGTCGGGCGTGAATCCGCAGGGCTGCCAGGTGTTCGCCTTCAAGAAGCCCTCGGCCGAGGACCTGGATCACAACTTCCTCTGGCGCTACATGCGCTGCCTGCCGGAACGCGGACGCATCGGCATATTCAACCGCTCCTATTATGAGGACGTTCTGGTGGTCAAGGTGCATCCGGAATTACTGCAGCGGCAGTTGCCGGACGGCAAACGGGGCAAGTCCTTCTGGGCGGCGCGCTACGACGATATCAATTCCTTCGAACGGCATCTGGTCCGCAACGGTACGATCATCCTCAAATTCTTCCTGCACGTCGCGAAGGACGAGCAGAAAAAACGTTTTCTGGAACGGCTAGACCGGTCCGAGAAGAACTGGAAGTTTTCTGCCGCCGATCTGGCCGAGCGCGAGTTTTGGGACGACTACCAGGACGCCTATGAAAACGCGATCACGGCGACCAGCACCGATTGGGCGCCCTGGTACATCATCCCGGCTGACGACAAATGGGCGACCCGCACCCTGGTCGCCGACATCGTCACGCGGACCCTGCAAGGCTTGGACCTGGAGTTTCCCGAGGTCACCGACGAGCAGCGTCAAATACTGGCGGAAGCGCGCCGCAAACTCGAGTCCGAATAAGCATGAGCTCCGTGCGCCAGGCCACCTCCTCCGTACGCTTCAACGATACGGGTGGGCCATGCCTCGTCCTCAAGGGAGACTGGCTGCTGGACGCGGCGATACCGGCTGCCGACGACGTTGTCGCACAACTGCCGCCGGCGGCTTCCCCAGCAGGTCCCGTCACCGTGGACGGCAGCGAACTCGGCCGTTGGGACAGCGCCTTGATGACTTATCTGATTGGCCTGATCGACGCCTGCCGTGAACGAGGCCTGCAAGTGGACACCGGTTCTCTGCCGGAAGGCGTCAGAGGCCTGCTCGACTTGGTCTATGCCGTACCAGAACGCAGCGGCGCGCGCCGTGACAGCGTCAAGACACCCTGGCTGGCACTATGGGGTGAAGCCGGGATCGTCGTCTGGAAAGATTTCCAGGCACTGGTGGAATTCCTGGGCGACTCGGCCCTTGCCACCGTCGCGCTGATCCGCGGGCGGGCCCGCTTCCGTGTCCTGGATTTATGGCTGAACATCCAGGATTGCGGGCCGTCCGCCTTGCCCATCGTCACGCTCATCAGCCTGCTGGTCGGACTCATCCTGGCTTTCGTGGGCGCCGTGCAGCTGGCCTTGTTCGGCGCGCAGATCTACATCGCCGATCTGGTCGGCCTAGGCATGACCCGGGAAATGGGCGCGCTGATGACGGCCATCATCATGTCGGGACGCACCGGCGCCGCCTATGCCGCCCAACTCGGCACCATGAACGTCAACAGCGAAATCGCGGCCCTCAGGGTGATGGGCATCGCGCCGATGGAATTCCTGGTGCTGCCGCGCATGCTGGCGCTGATTTTCATCATGCCTTTTCTGGGACTGTATGCCGACCTGATGGGCATCATCGGAGGTGGCCTGGTGAGCGTGAGTTTTTTCGATGTATCCCTGGTGCAATACCTCGACCGCACCAAGGATGCCGTGCATCTATACGACTTCCTGACCGGCACCTTCAAGTGCGCGGTGTTCGGCGTCCTCATCGCCATCGCCGGTTGCCTGCGCGGCATACAGTGCGGACGCAGTTCGTCGGCGGTAGGCGATGCGGCCACTTCGGCGGTGGTGACCGGGATCGTGTTCATCGTGGTGGCCGACTCGATCATCACCCTGATCTGCAACCGGCTGGGAATTTGAACGATGAATGAAGTGGTCATCACGGTGGAAAACCTTACCATGGCCTACGGCGACTTCCTGATCCAGCGCGATCTCAACTTCACCGTGAACCGGGGCGACATCTTCGTCATCATGGGAGGAAGCGGCTGCGGCAAGAGCACGCTGCTGATGCACCTCATCGGCTTGCAACGGCCTGCCAAGGGTGCCGTGTGGTTCGGCAAGCAAAATCTTTGGGAGTTGGAGGGACTGGAGCGGGAGCGCTTGATGCGCCGTATCGGCGTTCTCTTTCAGAGCGGCGCCTTGTTCAGTTCTCTGACTCTGGCCGAGAACATCGCGCTCCCGCTGGGCGAATTCACCGACCTAAGCCCTACGCAAATCCGCAAGGTCGTTTCCTACAAGCTGGCTCTGGTGGGACTGGCCGGTTTCGAAGAGTTTTACCCGTCCGAAATTTCCGGCGGCATGCAGAAGCGGGCCGGCTTGGCCCGGGCCATGGCCCTGGACCCGGAGATCCTGTTCTTCGACGAGCCTTCGGCCGGATTGGACCCGGTCAGCGCAAAATTGCTGGACGACCTGATACTCGGCCTCTGCCGCAGCCTCGGCACGACCATCGTGGTGGTCACGCACGAACTGGCCAGCATCTTCGCCATCGGCACCAATTCCGTATTTCTGGATCCGGAGAGCAAGACCATGATCGCCACCGGTTCGCCGCGGGCGTTGCTCGAAGAGTCTGTGGATCCGAAAGTCATCCGGTTCCTGACCCGAGACCGAAGCGATGTTCACCCCGAACATTAGAAGAAGGAGCACTCTTCCATGAGCAAGCCCGTCAACTCCACGGCCATCGGAGCCTTCCTGCTGGGCGGCCTGCTGCTGCTCATAGCGGGCTTGCTCGTTTTCGGCGGTGGCGAGCTCTTTAAGGAACGCCGGGAGTTTTTGATCTATTTCGATTCTTCGCTCAACGGCCTCAACGTGGGTGCACCGGTCAAGATGCAAGGGGTGCAGGTCGGCACGGTGAAGGACATCGTCCTGCAGATGGATGAAGCCAATAAACGGGTACTCAAGCCCGTGGTCATCGAGTTTGAGCCCGCGGCCTTTATCGACTTGCAGGGTCAGCCCATTCAAGGCGCCCGCACCGAAGAGACGCAGCGCAGGAACGTGCAAAAACTTATCGACGCCGGCTTTCGGGCCCGTCTGGAAATGCAGAGCCTGCTCACCGGTCTGCTGTACGTGGACCTCGACTTTTATCCGGACAAACCGGCACGGCTGGTTGGCATCGATTACCACGGCCTCCGGGAATTGCCCAGCATTCCGACCACCACCGACGAGTTGAAAAACGCCGCGGAAGAGGTGGTCAACCAGATCCGCAAGCTTCCCCTGGAAGAAATGGTCAAAGACCTTTCGGCCACGCTCAAGGAAATCCGCGACATCGTCAAATCGGACGAAACCTTGCGTTCGCGCAAGGCGCTGACGAATACGCTGGAAGAAACGGAAAAATTGATCGTGTCCTTCAACCGGCAAGCCGGACCCTTGCTGAAAGAAACCCACGACACCGTCAAGGAAACGCGCATACTGATGCAGGACTTTCGCACGGAGGTTCGCCCCGTCCTGACCGCCGCCGAGCGGGCCATGCTCAAGGCCACCGCCGTCCTGGAGGACAGCCGGGGCGCCATCACCGCGGTGGAATCGGCGGCAGGGCCCGACGCACCGCTGCACCAGGCACTGATCGAGTTGCGCGATGCCGCCCGCTCGATCCGCGACCTGACCGATTACCTGGAGCGCCATCCGGATTCGCTGCTCTATGGCAAGCCCTGAATCAGGACACCCAAAAAGATGAACATACGACGCCTATTCCTGTTCACCCTGCTGATGGCACTTGGCGGCTGTTTTCGCAACAGCGCCCCCATCCATTTCTACCTGCTGGAGCCTGTCGCAGCTACGCAGACCGTATCCGCAATTTCGGCGGGAGTCGAAGCGCCGGTCGTCGGCCTTAGGCAGGTGCGCATTCCCGCCTACCTGGATCGTCCACAGATCGTGACGGCGCTCTCCAACCAGGAATACAAGCTTGCGGAGGACCAGCGCTGGGCGGAGCGGCTGGACGACACGGTCACGCGCGTGCTGGCGGAGAATCTGTCCAACCTCGCTCCCACGGAGCGGATCGTGATTCATCCCTGGCCCGCCCAGCAAAGGGTGGACGCCCAGGTCGGCGTGACCATACAGGAGTTTCACGCGGATGCGGCGGGGCAGGTGCGCTTGAGCGCGCTGTGGACGCTCACGGCAGCCGACGGGGGGCCGGCCCAGCGGAAATTTTCCTGCCGCCAACCGGCTTCGACCACCGACTACGCCCGTATCGCCGCGGCGCAAAGCGCCTGCCTGGGCGAGCTGAGCCGGGCGATTGCCGAAGCCGTCCGGGCGCTCCCCGATGTCGCGCCTGCCACCCGGTGAGGGCATGCCGCGGGGGCGCGGGTCCGTGACATGATGGCCAAGGTATGAAGCCCGAGGCGGCGAATCGGCAAAGCTCCCCGGCCCGCGCCGGCGGCAATTTCCTGTACCTTTTCGCCGGCTTGCTGATGACCCTGCTGGTGCTTCCGCTCACGAATGGCATGGCCTACCTGGGGCGATACGCGTTTACCCTGCTATTCAGCGTGTTCATGCTGGTCGGGGTGTGGAGCCTGTCCGCCTCGCGCCGGGTTTTCCGCTTAGGGATAGCGCTGGTGTTGGCAGTTGGCGTCATCACCGGCACCGGTCTATTCTCGGGCGCCCACTATCTGGAGCCGGTTGGGCTCCTGCTGATGCTGATATTCGCGATCCTGAGTTGCCTGATCGCCGCGCGCAACGTGTTCATCTGGCACCGGGCCGATTTCAACTCGCTGGTCGGAGCCTTCTGCGTCTATCTGCTGATGGGCTTGATCTGGGCCGTGTTATTCAGGCTGTTGCACCTGTACGGCTGGGCATCGTTTTCAGGCAACATTACCGAGGAGGAACGGCAACTGTTTCCCGATCTGGTGTATTTCAGCTTCGTCACCCTGGCCAGCCTCGGTTACGGCGACATTGCGCCGGTTGGCGCGGTGGCGCGCACATTCGCTTATCTGGAGGCTGTGATCGGCCAGCTTTATCTCGCCGTCATGGTCGCCAGCCTGGTGGGGGCATTCATTTCACACCGAAGCCGGGAATGAAGACCGGCCTCCAGAGTGTCCGATCGCTTATTCTCCCGCCGTCAATCCGTCAACCCATATGAGGAATCAAGCCATGACCACTGCGACCCAGACCGATACCCCGCTAAATGCCGATGAGTTGCGTACGCTGAATGCCTACTGGCGCGCCTGCAACTATCTGGCCGCCGGCATGATCTACCTCCAGGACAACCCCCTGTTGCGGGAACCGCTCAAGGCGGAGCATGTCAAGAACCGATTGCTCGGCCACTGGGGGGCCAGCCCCGGGCTTTCCTTCATGTACGCGCACCTGAATCGCCTGATCAAGGCGCACGATCTCGATGCCATCTTCCTGGCCGGGCCAGGCCATGGGGCGCCCGGCGTATTGGCGCCGGTCTATCTGGAAGGCACTTATTCCGAAATCTACCCGGACAAGAGCGAGGACGAGGAAGGGCTGCGCGGTTTCTTCAAGCAGTTCTCCTTCCCCGGCGGCATCGGCAGCCATTGCACGCCGGAGACACCCGGATCGATCCACGAAGGCGGCGAGCTGGGTTACTCCATCTCCCACGCCTTCGGCGCGGCCTTCGACAATCCGGATCTGCTGGTGGCGGTCGCCGTGGGCGACGGCGAATCGGAAACCGGACCTCTGGCCACCGCCTGGCATTCCAACAAATTTCTGAATCCCATCCGCGATGGCGCGGTGCTGCCGATCCTGCATCTCAACGGCTACAAGATCAACAATCCCACCCTGCTCTCGCGCATCTCGCACGAGGAATTGGAATACCTGTTCAAGGGCTATGGCTGGACGCCTTATTTCGTCGAGGGCTCGGAACCTTTGGAAATGCACCAGAAGATGGCCGCGACCCTGGACCAATGCCTGGGGGAGATCCGCGCCATACAGGCCGAAGCCCGCGCCAGCGGCAAGGCCGCGCGCGCGCGCTGGCCCATGATCGTGTTGCGCAGCCCCAAGGGCTGGACCGGTCCGAACGAGGTGGACGGCCACAAGGTTGAAGGATACTGGCGCGCCCATCAGGTGCCGCTGGCCGGCATACACGAGAATCCGGCGCATTTGAAGCAGTTGGAAGACTGGCTGCGCAGCTACAAGCCGGAAGAACTGTTCGATGCCAACGGCCGTCTCGTGCCCGAACTCAAGGCGCTCGCTCCGCAGGGCGCCAAACGCATGAGCGCCAGCCCGCATGCCAACGGCGGCTTGCTGCGCCGCGACCTGCGCATGCCGGACTTCCGCGACTACGCCCAGCCGGTCGCCGTGCCGGCGCAGATCAGCGCTTTTAATACCAAGCCGCTGGGGGCTTTGCTGCGCGACGTGATGGTCAAAAACTTCGACAATTTCCGCGTGTTCGGTCCGGACGAAAACAGCTCCAACAAGCTCGACGCGGTCTATGAGGTCAGCAAGAAACTCTGGCTCGCCGATTACCTCCCCGAGGATGCCGACGGCGGCGAACTGTCGCCGGATGGCCGCGTGCTGGAAATGCTGTCCGAGCATACGCTGGAAGGCTGGTTCGAAGGTTATGTGTTGAGCGGCCGGCATGGCTTCTTCGCCACCTACGAAGCCTTCGTGCATGTCATCGACTCGATGTACAACCAGCACGCGAAGTGGCTGTCGATCTGCAACGAGATACCCTGGCGCGCGCCGGTGTCTTCCATCAATCTGCTGATCACCTCCACCGTCTGGCGTCAGGACCACAACGGCTTCACCCATCAGGATCCCGGTTTCCTCGACGTGGTGGTCAACAAGAATCCGGAAGTGACCCGCATCTACCTGCCGCCGGACGTCAACTGCCTCCTTTCCACCGCGGACCATTGCCTGCGCAGCCGCAACAACATCAACGTCATCGTCTGCGACAAACAAACGCACCTGCAGTATTTGGACATGGATGCCGCCATCAAGCACTGCACCAAGGGACTGGGGATTTGGGAATGGGCCAGCAACGACCAGGGGGCAGAGCCCGACGTGGTCATGGTCGGTTGCGGCGACATCCCCACCAAGGAAGCGCTGGCCGCCACCGCCCTGCTGCGCGAATATTTCCCCGACCTGAAAATACGCTTCATCAACGTCGTGGACTTGTTCAGGCTGCAACCCCACAGCGAGCATCCGCATGGCTTGAGCCACCAGGATTTCAACAGCCTGTTCACCTTGGACAAGCCCATCATCTTCAATTTCCACGGCTATCCCTGGCTGATCCACCGCCTGGCCTACCGGCGCGCCAATCACAAGAACCTGCACGTACGTGGCTACAAGGAAAAGGGCAACATCAACACGCCGCTGGAACTGGCGATCAACAACGAGATCGACCGCTTCAGCCTGGCGATCGACGTTATCAACCGCGTGCCGCGCCTGCAGGTGGCCGGTGCGCACGTAAAGGAAAAGCTGCGTGAAACCCAGATAGAGTGCCGTCACTATGCCTACAAGCACGGAACCGACAAGCCGGATGTCGACAACTGGAAATGGCCATATTGACGGCCATTAGGGCCGAAGGGGAAGGGGCCGGACGCGACCGGCCTCCGCTATGCCGTGACACTGTCCAGGAACGATGCCGATGAACGCCAACGACACCAGCGATGTCCGCCTCGATCGCCGAGCCTGGGAACGTTTCCAGCGCCACGTCAGTCTGCTGGTCCGTTCCGAGGAGGGTGGCAAGGCCCTGACATTGTTCGCCTTGCTTATCGCCTTCCTGTTCGGCATCAATGGCCTGAACGTGGTCAACAGCTACGTCGGCCGCGACTTCATGACCGCCATCGCGGAGCGCGATCGGGCCGGATTCATCCAGTACGCCTTGGTCTGGATCGGTGTTTTTGCCGCGATTACGGTGGTTTCGGTGATTTCACGCTACGCGGAGGAACGCATGGCCTTGTTGTGGCGGGTATTCCTGGCACAACGGACGGTCCACCGTTACACGGGGAACCGGCTTTATTTTCACATGCTGGAACGTCCCGATATCGGCAATCCGGACCAGCGGATTTCGGAAGACATCAAGGCGTTCACCACCTCGACGCTGTCCTTTGCCCTGATGCTGATCAACAGCAGCTTCACGGTGGTGGCTTTTTCCGGCGTGCTTTGGTCCATCAGTCCCTTGTTGCTGCTGGTTGCCGTGATCTATGCGGCCTTGGGGTCTTATTTCACCATACGGCTGGGTCGTCCCCTGATGCGCTTGAATTTCGATCAGTTGGACAAGGAAGCCAATTTCCGCTCCTCCCTGATTTATTTGCGGGAAAACGCGGACGCGGTCGCCCTGACGGGCCGGGAAGGACCGCTGACCCGCAAGCTGTTGCAGCGCCTGGACGAACTCGCGGAAAACCTGCGCACGCTCATCGGCATTAACCGCAACGTGGGTTTTTTCACCACCTTCTACAACTGGCTGATCCAGATCATTCCGGCCCTGTTCGTGGCGCCGCTGTTCATAGCCGGCGAAGTCGAATTCGGTGTGATCACCCAGTCGGCCATGGCGTTTACCGCCTTGCTGGGCGCGTTCTCGCTGATCGTGACCCAGTTCCAGTCGATTTCATCGTTCGCGGCCGTGCTCGCACGGTTGAGCTCTTTCGGCGAGGTCATCGATGAGGAAGGCGCTCGTCGAGTTTCGCCCATCGCGATTTCCGAAGAGGTCGACCGGGTTGCCTATGCCGGCCTGACCCTGCGTTCGCCGCGCAGCGGCCGCATCCTGGTCGAAAATCTCACGCTGGCCATCCCGCATGGGCTGAGAACCCTGGTGACCGGCGAGGACGAGACCAGTCGCACGGCCTTGTTCCGGGCGACGGCGGGGATTTGGGACGAGGGCGAAGGAACGGTGATACGACCCGGGCTCGGGAAAATACTGTTCGTCACCGAAAAGCCGTATTTACATCCGGGTACGCTCCGTGACCTGTTTTTCCCGCCTGAATCGCAGGGCGGGACGCCCCCGGCGGGCGTAAGCCCGAAGGGCGTTCCCGGGCAGGAAATTCTGCCGCAATCGGATGCGCGTATCGTCGCCGCATTGTCGGCGCTGGGACTGGAATCGCTGCCGGCCCGGTTCGGGGGGCTGGACGCCGAGCATGACTGGGACGACATACTCCCTCTCGGCGAGCAACAACTCTTGGTTTTTGCCAGGCTGCTGTTCGTTCAACCGCGGTTTGCTTTCCTGGATCGCCCCGCCACGGCGCTGGAAGATGATCAACTGGATCCGGTGCTGCGGCGACTGACCGAGAGCTCCATCAGCTATGTCGTGTTTGCCGAGGCGGAAAGCCGGTCCGATCGCTACGATGCCAAGCTGGAACTCGGATGCGACGGGCAATGGCGCTGGCAAGCGCCCGATGTCGGCCAGTCGCCTTGAAGAGCCCACTATGCAATCCCGTACCCGCTCGCTCCGCAAGAGCCTGGCTCTCCGCCTGGCGGCCTTGGCCGTCCTGCTTTCTGCCACGGCAGGCGGCATCGCTTTCTTCCTGGAAAAAAAAGACATCGAAGCCGGCGTCGCCGACTGGAGTTCGATCGGCGCCCGGCTGCTGCGCGCTCGGGTTCGTGATCTCGCGCTGTCGACCCACGATTCCTGGCAGAACGTCGTGCAAAGGGCTGTGGAGGAGTTAAGCGAAATACTGCCCCGGAGCACCGTGGGTCGCTTCGCCTGGGTCCAAATCAAGGATGCCGACGGGCGGGAACTGGCGAATCTGGCGGATGGGAGCGACCCCGCGATCAACGCCCTGATCGCTCAGGCAGCCGCCGAGACGGTTTTCGTCGACGGGCAGGAAGCGACGATCAGGCCGCAGGGCGATGGCTGGATCAAATCGGCTTATGCCGTGGTTGTCCCCGTCTCGGACGATGCAGGCAGGCGGACAGCGATCATCAAAAGCCTGTTCGTCGTCTCCCCGCAGACGGTGGCGCACTACTGGCAGCGCATCGCCTGGGCCGTCGGTGGGTCGATGGTGATCGTCGTTCTGGTGACGAGCCTGCATTATCCGGTGATCAGCCGATTGCTGGATCGTTTGGGTCTGCTCTCTATCCATCTGCTCGACGCCAATCTCGAAACCCTGCAGGCGCTGGGCAGCGCCATCGCCAAGCGTGACAGCGACACGGATGCGCACAATTATCGGGTCACCATCTATGCCGTACGCCTGGCGGAGGCCATGGGGCTCGACGCGGCCATCATCCGCACCCTCATCAAGGGCGCCTTTCTTCACGATGTGGGCAAGATCGGCGTGCGAGATCATATCCTGCTCAAGCCGGGACGGCTGGAACCGGACGAATTCGAAATCATGAAGACCCATGTCGCGCATGGGCTGGATATCGTGAATCGCAGCCAGTGGCTGCGGGACGCCGGCGAGGTGGTCGGCCATCATCACGAGAAGTTCGACGGTTCGGGCTATTACCAAGGACTGAAAGGTAGGGAGATTCCGGTGACCGCCCGCATCTTCGCCATCGTCGATGTGTTCGACGCGCTGACCTCGGAGCGGCCCTACAAGCAAGCCCTGCCTTTCGAGGACGCCATGGAGATACTGCAGCGCGGCGCGGGCCCGCACTTCGATCCCGAACTGCTTCGCTTGTTCGAACCCATCGCCCGAACGTTGTATCTAGCGTTCGGAAATCGCGAAGACGACGCCCGCAACGAGCTTGGCCTGATACTCGAGCACTATTTCAAGGGCGATATCGGCGCCCTCCTGAGGGAAAACGAGCGATGAATCTTCACCCCGTCACGGACCACTTCCGACCACGGGCAACCACCATGCGAGGTATGTTATGCACGCTGATACGTTCAACCGTTTGACGCTTCGATTGGGACAAGGATGGTGGCCTGCCCGCCTCCTCGGCTTGGCCCGGCTTTATGGGCTGTGCGGCCTGCTGTCGTTTCCCGTGGCGATGGCCGCGCCCGCGCCGACAGCGGAGGAGGTGCTCAGGCTCATCGGCGTGCCCGCGGAGCAGTCGGCCCGCCTCGCTCGGGGGGAAATCGTTACCCATGAGGCGCGTGAGGCGACCGACAAGGAGTTGGCCATGACGACCGCGCTCTATCTGGCCGTCCCCTTGGACAAGGTCGTCGACTACTTCCGGCGCGGCAATTTGGCGGCGATAGACCCGGATATCACGGCGCGCGGCGTGATTCCCGCGAATGCCGATATTTCCGCCTTTAAGGGCTTTGCCTTCTCCGCCAAGCAGAGCGATGAAGCCGCCGATCTGTTGGAGGCGGAAGCCGGAGACCGCTTCAATCTTTCCGCCCAGGAAATCCAAAGCTTCGCGGCGCTCAAGGACAAGCTCGCGAATGCCGACAAGAAATCCCTGGTCGAAGGCGTGTCCCAGCGCTACCGCGAAATTCTATTGCAGCGCTGGCAGGCTTATCGCAAGGGCGGACTGGCGGGCATCGCGCCTTATGCGCGCGACGGCGGAACCGTCGATCCCGGAGCCGAGCTGAAGATCGCGGCGGAAAACAGCAAGACTCTGGCGCGTTATTTTCCTGCCCTCTACCAGGGCTGGCTGAACTATCCCAACGGATTGCCGGCCGGTACCGAAGAGCAGTTCTATTGGCTCAACCGCAAGGTCGAAAACCGGCCGACGGCCATCCTGGCGCACCGCGTCCTCCAGGCTGGCGAAACCGGCGCGGTGATTGTCGCGCGGCAGTTCTACGCCGGGCACTCTTACAATGCCGATCATCTGGTCGTCGGCGCCTTGCCTTACCGAGACGGCACGGTCGTGTTCTATGGTCAGCGATCGTCCACCGATCAGGTCGCCGGTGTAGCGAGTGGGGTCCGGCACAATATCGGCCGCGGCCAGTTGAAAGATCAGATGGTGAAGCGCCTGGAAAAGCTGCGCGGGATCCTCAAAGCAGGTACGAGTACGAAGTAGTCCTGTGATCTGTCGGATGCGGCGGGTTTCGGGATCCTGGACCGGCTCAGGATCTCCCTGCATGGTTCACGGGGCGCCGTCCCGCCGGACCGCCGCCTGCGCGAGGTAGTGCTCGACGGCTTGCGGCACGGTGAAGAACAGCCTTTCGTTCCCCAGGACTTCATGGAGCGGCGAGCCCTGTATCAACTGCCATGATTCGGGGCTCAGCGCCGCGAGCCAAAGCTCCGTGCCTTCTTCGCGCAGCTTGGCTTCCGCATCGCACAACATTTTGAACGCGGTGAATTCGATGCCGGGGATGCCGCTGCAATCCAGCAAGAGCACCTGAGGCCTAGCCTCCTTGACCAGGGGCCACATACGGTCGCCGACATTTTGCGCGTTGCCGAAGTAGATGCGGTTTTCGGTCTTCAGTATCAGCAGGCCGGGGAAGGTTTCGTCGTCGGGGTTATCCGGCGAGAGCGGCCTGAACACGTCGCTGTCGCGCTTGCGCCCCATCACGTAAACGGGAGGGTTGTTGGCCATGCGCAGCAGGCTGATCATCGAGAGGATGACGGCGGCGACGATGCCCTTCAACGTGCCCAGCAACACGACGCCCACGCAGGCGACCAGCGCCCACTGGAACTCCTGGCTCCTGAACCGGCGTATCTCGCGGAAGTCCTCCAAATTAATCAGGCCTACCGAGAAGGCGATGACCACGGCCGCCAGCGTCGCCTGGGGGATGAGCCCAACGACAGGGGCCAAGAAAAGCAAGGTCGCCAGCGCCACACCGGCGGATGCAAATGCCGCCATTTGCGTCAGTGCGCCGGCTTTGCGGTTTACGGCGGTCTGCGACGTACCGCCCCCGCCCGGCATGGCGCCAAAAATTCCTCCCGCCATGTTGGCCAGACCGGTTGCCACGAGCTCTTGATTCGCGTCGGGCCGCGATTCGCCGGGCGCGGTAAAAGCGCGTCCGGCGGCGATCGTTTCGGTGAAACTCATCAAGGCGATCGCCACCGCCGGCGCCCAAAGCGATTCGAAGAGGGATAATTCCGGTTTGATCAGATTCGGAAGGCCGCCCGGTACGTGCCCCACCGTCGCGACGCCGATTGTGGGCAATTCCAGAAAAAACGCGGCCCCGATGCCACCACCCACCACGATGAGTGGCGAGGGCCAGCGGGGGGCAAAATGTTCCAGGAGCACTATTATCGCCAGGGTGGCGAGTCCCACCGTCAATGTTGGTACCGAGCTGTCCGGCAGATGCTGAATCAATTCGCCGACGTCACGCATCCACCCCACCTTGTGGATGTGTATGCCCAATAATTTGGGTAGTTGGTCGACTACGACCACCAGTCCGATGCCGGCCTTGAAGCCCGTCAACACGGGATCGGATATGAAGTTGGCGACGAAACCGAGCTTCAGGATGCGCGCGAGTATAAGGATCGCGCCGACCAGGACGGCGAGCGTCGACGAAGCGGCGAGCATGCGGCCCGGATCGTCGTCGGGTACGGCATTGCTGAGCGCCGTCGCGCAGAGTATGCCCAAGGTCGCGGTGGAGCTGACGCTCAAGGGGCGTGAAGTGCCGAACAAGGCGTATACCGCCACAGGCACAAGCGCGGTATAGATGCCCACCTGGACCGGCAGGCCGGCGACCGTGGCATATGCCATGGCCTTGGGAATCACGACGGCTGCGGTGGTCAATCCGGCCAATAGGTCGGTTCTAAGCCACTTCCGCTCATAGCGGGCCAGCCAAGTCAGAGCTGGTAGGAACGTGTTTTTCATTGGGCCGGCCTCTTAAGGAGAAAAACGCCAGGGCCCGCTCATCGCGTCCGTGCTCAATTCCCGCCGGCGACTGGCGCCCAGGTCGAATCGGGGTTGTACTCCTTTATCGCTGGAGCGAGTTGTGCGGTCTTGGGCCCCAGGTCTTGCTGATAGATCTTGCCCTGGTGGTTGACGATGAAAGTCATGACTCCGGACGAACCGTACAGGGCGGGGAAGGCCACCAAGCCGAAGCCGGCAATCATGTTGCCGTTGATGATGTAGTTGTATTTGCCGCCTGGCGCGGCGGGTCCCTGTTGGGTCAGGATGCGGTAGTAGTAGCCGTGGTAAGGCGTGGGACTATCGTTGGCCGCCTTGACGCCGTAACCGGCGGCTTTCGCCTCGGCGACCAGCGGTCCGAGCGGGCTTTGCGGCTGCCCGCCTTCCGCTTCCCAGTAAAGGCCGTCGAACTTGCCCGGTTCGCTGCGCATCTTTTGCGCGTATTCGGATACGCCGTCACCGTCCCGGTCGGCATTGGCATAATCGAACTGGGCTTCCTCGTAGCCGCGTATGGCCCCCAGCGCGCTCAATTCGTTGCGGCCTATGCGTCGGTTGAGGATCTCTTCGCGCCCCTGCTCGGCATCGAAAGCCCAGCTATCGCCATTCTTCACCACAGGAACGGGAAAGGGCCAGTCCGTGTTGCCGACGTGCACGACGGCCTTGTTCTCGGCGATCGATTCCACCGTTATCTTTTCCCCGGCCAGGGTGACGAAGTTCGCGCGATTGTTCTTGTCCTCCACTTCGTCGCCGGACGATAGCAGGTCTGCATAACGGCTTCCGAACACCGCGACGAGCCGATTGCGGTCATCGCCACTCGCCGCCTCCAGCAATGCATTGGCCGCCTCATCCGGAGACCGGAAGCGTTGTGCCTCGGCTGCCGCGACCTCGCTACCGGAAGCGGCCGAACTTTCGGGGGCGGCGGAGATCGCCACCGGCGCGGCAACCAACACCGCCAGGACTAGGGTACTGATTTTGTTCAGCATCATGGGAACCTCGATCTTGTCTTCCTGTATGAAACGGGGGGAAGCGCGTAGCGCATTTCGCCGGAGCGATGCCGCGACCTCTCTGCTCATGCCGTGTGTGCCCCGAATATTGCGCTGTTCATCATCGGCGTCGCCCTCCGCCGCCGCCGTATCGTCCTCCGCCACCGCCTGCCGCCCCGCCTCCGAAACGGCCACCACCACCACCGCCTGCGGACGAGCCGCCGAAGCGCCCGCCGCCTCCGAAACCGGGGCGATTCCCGGCGCCCGCTGACGGCTGCCGGCTGAAGGCACCACGCTGACTGAAATCCCGCGTGGCACGGGCATCGCGTGCACCGTCAAAAGCGGAGGGACGGGCAGACTCCGAACGGCGTTGCAGTTCCCTCTGCTGCATGGCCGTGCCTCCCCCGTAACCTTGACGCCGCTCGGCTTGCTGAGTCAGTCCGGCGCGCCGTTCCGCGTTGCCGGAGCGGCTTTCCGCCGGGATCTGCCGTGGCTGCGCGGACTGCGGGCGCGGGAAGCGTTCCCTCCCGGTCGCCGCTTGGGCTCTGGGCGCCGCCGTGCCGCGGCTCTCGGCACCGCGGCGGCTTTCGGTGCGTGCGGCCTGTCCGGGCTGTCGCAGGCCGTCCAGGGCATTGCCGCCCGCGCCCTGGCCCAGTTGCCGCTGTATGTCGCTGGCGGCGGGACGCGGCTGGGCCTGTCGCGCCGCCAGACCTGCCTGAGTGCCCGGCCTTTGCGCGAGGCGTTGCTGGATTTCGGTGCTGGAGGGCCTGCGTTCGGCGGGCAGGGTCCCGGCTGTCGGTCGTCCGCCGGTTTCGGCGAACCCCCTCGCGCCCGCCGGCAGCGTCTGCGCGGCGCCCAGCCGTTGTCCCGCCAAGGCCGGTTGCTCGTTTCGGCCGAGTCGTTGTTGCACCGATTCCGGATAGGCCTGCCCGCGCCGGTGGCGCGCATCGGGCTGCCATCGGGCGGGCTGCTGGGAAGGCCTCAGGTTGTTTTGGCTGAAGATTCCGCCCCGTCCGGCATTGATCTCGTTGCCGGAGATATTGACGTTCCGGTTGTAGTTGATGTCGCCGCGATCGCCATAATATCCGCCGCCGCCGTGCCAGCAGTTGCCGTCGTGACAGACGGTGTTGCCGTAGTAATGGCCGACGTGATGATAATCGTCCCAGTCATCGTCGTCGGCCCATTCCATGAGGCCCCAGGTCAGCAGTCCGCCGACCACGGCGCCGGCGCCGAAGCTGAGCCATGGATCGGTGGTCGAGGTGGTGGTGGTCGTGGCGGGCGCAGGATAGTAGGCCGGGTAATAGCCGGGGGCGGCGGCGACGGGATAGCCGTAGGAGGCGGTTGCGGCGGGTGGGGCTGCCAGCGGTGCCTGGTAGACGGTTTCCGGGTTGTACTGGGGGACGTAGACCGTATCGGGCTTGGCCGGCGCGATGGCGATGACTTCCTTCTTCAGGACCGCGGGCCTTACCTGGGGGCTCCCGCCTTCCACGGCAGCTTCGGCCGGCTGGGCCAGGGCGACGGTCGTGGCGGTCACTTTCTGCTCCGGCGTGTCCTTCAGGTATCCCGCGTCCGTCGCCCGCTTACGCAGGGCTTGGATCGCATCCATGACTTCGTTCGGTTGGGCCGCGAAGGTGTCGCCGAGCCGTGTCGTCCAGTCCAGATGATCGTTCATCATCCCGATGACCTGAGGCACGCTGGCGAGCCGCAGGATGCTGGCGTCCCAGTCCTTGTTATTGAGCGTGGCGAGGTCGGGCTTGCTTTCCAGCCAGCGGGCCGCCTGTACCACTTCGAGGGGATAGCTCGAGGCTACCAATAGCTCGGCCAGCAGCGGGTCGGGATAGAGCGCGATGGGTGCCACCAGAGATTCGATTTCGCTCAATGGCTGCGCCGGCGGGGGAGGGGACGGAACGGCCGGCGTCACCGCGACGGGCGGCGTCGTAACCGGAGCGGGCGGTGCGGCGGGTTGGGGCGGAGCCGCGACGTTGGGCGGCTGAGTCGTCGGCGCTTTGCCGCCCGGTTGCTCGTCCCGATCGCATCCGGCCGGCGACAGGGCCAGCGCTATCAGCATCGCGCGGTAAAAAAGTCGCGGGGAGCAGAAGGCGGTAGATTCGGATTCGGTCATATTTCCTCCAGACGGGCGAGCTTCCGGGAGCAAACGCTTTGGACCTCGGTTCACCGATCACCCCAAGAGGCCATCCCTGCTCGGCACTCGGGCCGGCTCTTGGCTGGGTTATGCGCGCTTGTCCCAGGTATCCGTTGGCGCACCCGCAGGCGGCCGTGCGGGGGAAGTTCGCGCAGGGAGCACACAGTGCTCTTCCACGTTCTATCGATTCGTGCCGTTAGGTTATGCAGCCCCACCTCCGGCGCGATCGGGTCGGGACCTAGAATGGACGGAGAGTAAACGGCGTCGGGTCCGTCACCACCTCGCCGGGTTTGCGGTTGGCGACCTGCACGAATTGTTTGGCCCAGCGTTCGAGTATCCCTTTGGCGGGGCCGTACCAGGTCAGACGGGTCAGGTCGAGCGGCCCGGCGTCCTGCATGTCGCGATCGGCGAACGTGGCCACCACCTCGCCGGTGTTCAGATCGCGCAGACGGCCTTCGAACGCGGCCCGGCGCTGATTGACGACGCCTGCCGCCGTGCCGCCCCCCGGTGTGAGCCATCCCAGTGCGTGCAATACCGGCTGGGACGGGTCGATCTGGATCAATGCCAATTCCAGTCTCAAGGTCGGTTGTGGTTTGGCGGGAGGCCCGTAAAGTATCGTGAAGCGATGATGGGGGTCGTTTTTGAACTCGGTGATGACTTGATGATGGAAGTAACGTGCAAGTTCCTCGATGTCGTTCTGCACATCGCTGACCACGTTGGCCGAGCCCAGGCTGTGCAGCCAGTCCATTTCCATCATGTACTGGGTATTCACGGGAGCGACGACCAGGTAACGATAAGGAGATTTATCGAATCCGGACTTGATCCAAACCTTCTGGAACGGAAGATCGACCCGCTGGGTCTGCCGCTCGGGATGCTCGATAAAACCGGCATCCGGTGCCGGTTGGACCGCCACGGCCTTGGCTTCGTTGGTGGTCGTGCGGACTCCCGAACATCCTGCGAGACCCAGCAACGACAAGGCAGCGGATACCGTCAGGACTGTGGCGCCGGTGAAGTTGTATGGCTTGTTCATGTCAGTACGCCTCGTTTGACCGAAAGCATCCGATGCAGCAGCCAGCCCAGAGCCCCCTTCCGGATCGGGGGCTCTGGGACGATGGGGAATCAGGGATGGGGAGCGCCGGGATAACCGGCGGCATAACTGCCGGGATAACTCTGGACGATTTTTTCCACGGCTTCCCTGATGCGTTTGGCATTGGTTTCGGGATCGCCGATGGTGCCCTTGCCGATCCCGCGAAACACCAGCTTTTGTGTCTTGGCGTCGACGAAATCGAGTATCAGCGTACCCTCGGTATATTGAGAGACGTCCGTGTAAGTGGCGCCGGCCCACATGCCATAGCGTCCGTACCGGTATGGTACGCCGCCGTAAGGCCCCCAGCCGGGCGATTGCGAAATCGCGATTTTTTCCTGGGCTGAAACATGCCGGACGATGTGCAAGTCGGCCCCTTCCTCGACCTCGGTCAGGCCGCGCGCGGCGAGATGAGCGCGCAATGACTCGCGCAGGGCGGTCTCACTCGATGGTGAAAGCGGCACTTCCTGGGCCAAGGGGGTCAGGGTGTAGGTATGGTATTTGGCGAACGAGGCTGAGTGGTCGTAGTCGGTAGTGACCGTCACCATGGAGCAGGCCGCGAGGAAAAGACAGGAGACGAAAAGCGCGCTTCGTTGCAGGAACGTAAACATGGTTATTCCTCCTCCTTTTTGTAACCCGTGGCGCACTGTAAACCCGATGACCGCCCGCGCGCCACGTTTTTTTTAGTTTCGCATGCGCGCGCTGCAAGAGCCGGATCACCCGGGCGATCCGGCTCGGCCGGTCGAAGAAAGCCATCGATAAGGGACACGGCTAATTTCGCCCGGTAGACTAGTATCACGGCCTAGCAGTAGACATCCATCAGGCGCTTATCGCCACTAACCGGGAGAACTGACATGCAAGGCGAAATCCTCGACGCATTCGGTGATTTGTCGGGTTGGACAGCCATCAGTTCAGGGCAAGTCCAGGCCCGTCTGTCACCGGATACCGGCCCTGCCGGGTCCGCCATGCGGATCGAATTCGATTTTCGCGGTGGTGGAGGCTTCGTGGTCGCCCGCAAGCTCTTTCCGCTGGATTTGCCGGAGAGTTATTCCTTCGCTTTCCAGATAAAGGGCGACGCTCCCGCCAACATCTTCGAGTTCAAGCTGGTGGACGCCTCCGGCCAGAACGTCTGGCGCTATCGGGTGGAGGCGTTCCCCTTGCCGCCGGATTGGCAGACCGTGCGCATCCGCAACAGTCAGATCGACTTCGCCTGGGGCCCGCTCGGCGGCGGTCCCGCCCGCAAGATCGCGGCCATCGAGCTGGTGTTTGCGGCCGGTCCGGGCGGCGCCGGTTCGGTCAGCTTCGCCGAGCTGCAGTTTCGCGACGATACCTACCGGGCGACACCTCTCGTTTCGGCTTCAGCCTCGGCGGAGGATTGCGCGCCGTGCAATGTCCTGGCGCCCGACGCCGCCGTCTGGCGCAGCGCCACCGTCGATCCCGCCTGGCTGACTCTAGACTTCCAGCAGGAGCGGCAATTCGGTGCATTGGTGATCCATTGGGATGAGCAACGGCGAGCACGGGAATTCGCTGTCGAGACTTCCCCGGACGACCTAAGCTGGCAAAGCGCCTACAGCACCACCCAGGGAGCCGGCGAGCGCAGTTATGTTTACCTGCCCGGAACGATCTGCCGCTACGTCCGCTTGCAACTCAAACGCGGCATAGGCGACTCGGAATTCGGCATCCGCCAGGTGGAGATCAAGCCTTTCGAATTTGCCCGTGACCTCAACGGTTTCTTCGAAGGCATTGCCCACGAGTGGCCTACCGGTTTTTATCCCAAATATTTCTCCGGCCGTCAGACCTATTGGACACCGGTCGGCACCGGTAGCGGCGGCACGCAAGCCTTGATCAACGAAGAAGGCCTGGTGGAGGTGGACAAGGGACGTTTTTCCATCGAGCCCTTCCTTTACGCGGATGGCCGGCTGATCAGCTGGGCGGACGCCGAGCGGACCCAGACGCTGGAAGCCGGCTATTTGCCGATTCCTTCTTCGGCATGGCTGACCGACGACTGGCGGCTGACGACGACCGCCTTCGCCGCCGATTACGCCGGACGGCCGGTGCTGTTCATCCGTTACCGCATCGACAACCGATCCGCCGAAGCGCGCCCGGTCAGCCTGTATGCCGCCATCCGCCCATTTCAGGTCACGCCGACCTGGCAGCATTGGCGAAGCTTCGGCGGCATGACGCCGGTCAGGCATATCGATTATCGCGACGGTATCGTGTGGGTCGATGCGACCAAGGCTGTCACCCCCCTCAGGCCACCGCAGGGATACGGCGCGGCGGCCTTCGCCGAAGGCGCGGTCACGGAATTTCTGGGGCGGGGTGAGTTGCCATCGCACGCCGAGTTGCAGGATGAATTCGGTTACGGCTCCGCCGCCCTGCGTTTCGATCTGCAGATACCCGGCGCCAGTCACGACGAGGTCTATATTGCCATCCCCTTCGGCAACGCGGCCGAGGTACCGATAGAAAGTCTGAGCGCGCTCACCGGGGCCGACGCCTATGCGCGGGCCGTCGAACTATGGAAAACCCAGCTGGGTACCTTCGATATCCGGCTACCGCCCCGGTTCCGGCATCTCACCGATACCCTGCGCACCGCCGCCGCCCATATCCTGATCAACCGGGACGGTCCGGCCCTGCATCCTGGGCCCCGGCGTTACTCCCGCGCCTGGATACGCGACGGAGTGCTGATGGGCGCCGCCCTGGCGCGGGTCGGCTGCGCCGAAGCGCTGCGGGATTTCATGCGCTGGTACGCGGGCTTCCAGACCGAGGACGGCAACTTCCCCGATTGCATGGACCCGGAAGAAACCGAATGGCTGCCCGAGTTCGACGCCTACGGCCAGTTCGTTTACGGCATTGCGGAATACTGGCGTTTCAGCGGCGACCGGGACTTCCTTGCCGAAATGTGGCCGGCGGTGGGCAAAACGTTGGACTACATGGAAGCGCTGCGCCGCCGCCGCTTGACCGACGACTACCGACAAGCGGAAAGACTCGCCTGTTACGGACTGTTGCCCGAATCCATGAGCCACGAAGGCTATATGGCGCATCCGGTACACGCCTATTGGGACGATTTCTGGGCGTTGCGGGGCCTCAAGGATGCCGTGACGATGGCCGAGGCGCTGGGATACGGCGAGGAGGCGGCGCGCCTGGCAGCCCGGCGCGAGGAATTCTGCCGCCATTTGTATTTGTCCCTGGACCGCGTCATCGCCGAACGGGACATCGATTTCGTCCCCGGTTCGGTGGAATTCGCCGATTTCGATCCCGCCGCCACCGCCATCGCCTTGACGCCGGTGGACGAAGCTCACCGCCTGCCCCAAGCGGCCATAAACCGGACTTTCGACCGCTATCTGACCGGCTTCCGTGAACGGGCCTCCGGCAAGGTAGCCTGGAACAACTACAGCGCCTATGAAATCCGCATCGTAGGCGCCCTGATACGCCTGGGACGCCGCACCGACGCCCTGGAACTGCTGGACTTTCTGCTGGCCGACCGGCGCATCAAACCCTGGAACCAATGGCCGGAAATCTCCTGGCGCGATCCCGACGGCCCCAGCTTCATCGGCGACCTGCCGCACACCTGGATCAGCGGCGAATACATCCTGTCCGTCCGCAGCCTGTTCGCTTACGAGCGCGAAGCGGATGAGTCCCTGGTGATCGCGGCAGGTGTTTCCGAAGAGTGGCTTGCGGATGGCGGTGAAGTCGCGGTGGAAAACCTGCCGACCTGGTACGGCAAGCTGTCCTATTCCTTGCAATACCAAGCCGATGGCCGCTTGCGCCTGAAACTATCCGGCGAACTGACGCCGCCCCTCGGCGGCATCGTGGTGCTGCCGCCGCTGCCAAGGCCGATTCAGCAGGTGGAGGTAAACGGCGAGGCGTTCCATGTCGACAGCAGGGAGGACGGCTTCCGCATCCGGCAATGTCCGGCCGAAGCCGTGATCTCTTTCTGAAAAGTGCTGTAGGTGAGGTTCCGACCGCTACCCCAACCTACCCTTTGTTGGAATGTGAGACCTGGCTCCATGCTCCACTATTTTCCGGGCTGAGTGTTTTTCTACACCCTCAACGTAAAGCTCAGCCGCGTAACGTTAGCGAAGTCGGCTGGAGCATTAAGTTAGGCAGACACCAAATTATGCAATGTATTCGGCCTGTTCTTCCCTAAAGATGCACATCTGTCTTCTGTATTTTGTTATATCGACAGAGCGCCCTTGTTTAATAAAATTGTAAACCTCGGATAGTTCATCAGCACCACACCCTTTATCAAGAAATCTAAATGCAGATGCGGCGATATACTCTATTTCCATATCAAATGCAAACCAGTTTCTTCGCTCTGTTTCAGCCACAAATCCCGTTGTATTTGATCCAGAAAATATATCGACAACAATATCTTCAGGGTCAGTTAGAAATTTAATAAAAAACTCCGGAAGTTTTGCGGGAAATCTGGCAGGGTGACTCTTTATGCCGATTTCCTTGCATCCTGACATATAGGCTCCATTCGATTCTGAATTTGGTATTTGAAGCAAATTAGACGGGATGGCTCCACTATTATTTTTCCCAAATCCTTTTCCTATATCGTGTCCTGACGGTCTTTTTTTAGGGTCATAGAATTTATCAGGGTCTTCAAGTAGTTTTTTCATCCTATCGCTGTACTCGGTTAATACCTTGGTAACATCGGCTTTAGGGAATTCTGACTTACTAAACCACCATACCGTATTGACAGAATCTTTGGCTCTAATTTTTCGTTTATTAACCCACTCGATTGGGCTAGGTAACTTAGATGGATTAAACCAATAAAAATCTTCAGATAAATAAAATCCTAAATCATCACAAAAATGAATAGGTATTCTAAAGTTATAAAGGCTTCTAGCAGGGACTCCTTTTTGGTAAGCACCGCCAAGATCAAGTACAAAACTACCATCTGGAGTAAGTTTTTTTAATACTAATTTAGCAAATTCAGATAACCATTCTATATACTCATGCTGTTCTTTGTTGCCATATTCCTTCTTGCGCAATAAAGCAAAGGGTGGGCTTGTCATGACCAAGTTAATACTGTCATCAGGGAGTTGAGACAGTAAATCTAATGAGTCACCGCAGTATGCGCTACCCCAATCAGTGGTGTATGCAGGTGAAGAAGAAAGTTTAGGTAAGTTTTTCATTTGGCTTCTGTAGTTGTGTTTGTAGTTGTGTTGGTCGCTACTTATAGTCTGTAGACGCATAGTCATCATTTGATGAATTATAGCGCAATGCAGACAAAGAATACTACCCATAATGCCAGAATGATTTTTGCTCGAAACCTCAAGGAATTTCGGAGCAAAAATCGGCTATCCCAAGAAGAACTTGCTGATATGGCCGGGCTACACAGAACTTACGTTGGTTCAGTAGAGCGAGGCGAAAGAAATATTTCAATTGATAATATTGAGCGTTTAGCAAGTGCCCTGAAAATTAATATCAAAGAATTGCTAAACGATGAGTAAATGCCACCCAGATATAAAATTGTTCAATGAAATTTACCCTCATGTGTTGAAACTTCAAGAGCTGGCAGAGAAACACGGAATAAATGATATTTTTCAAGATAATGGCGGTAAGTTGCTACAAGTTCTACTGCTAACTGGGCTTGAAGTATTGCCAGGCAGAGAGGGCAATGATGCAAAAGATGCTCAAGGGAATGAATACGAGCTAAAGTCAGTCAATACACTTTTGACTAAAAGTTTTTCTACTCACCACCATATGAACCCAATCATCATTGGGAAGTATCGGCAAGTTGACTGGATATTTGCTGTTTACGAAGGCATAAAACTGTTGTCTATCCATCAACTTACACCGAGTGACTTAGAGTCATATTATTCCAGGTGGGAAGAGAAATGGCATAATGATGGCGGCAAAGACATAAACAACCCTAAAATCCCTCTTAGATATGTTTTGGAAAACGGGAAGGTTATTTACAAAGCCTAGCGTGAAGTAGACACCCTAAATGGTGCCTTATAAAACACCACTTCTGGGGTATAAGACAGATGATATTCCATGAGACATTGAAGTTACACGAATGCGCTATTTTTATGGGGGTGATATTTGGCTTTTCTTATACATCTCATGTCAATTATTAGATGTCCCGGTGTCACCCTGCCTCGTACCAATCACGGTTCAAGGTTGAACAAGCTTCTCGCTCCACCCTATTCCAACTCCACCACAAGCCGGTTTTCGCTTTCCTTCAGGTGCTTGCGCACTTCTGCCATGGACACGGCGGCAGCTCCGGTGCGGTACGGATTGGAATGGCGGGCGAAGGGCAGATCGACGCCGTTGAGTCGAACGGCCGTGACGCCGCAGCCCCGTTCGCCAACCCGGTAACTGACTTCGAAGGAATGTTCCCAAAGCGTCAGCTCGGCCTGTAGCCCGTCCAAGTCTTTGGGTATGACGGGGTCGATCACCAGACGTGTCGACTCCTGCCGCAAGCCGAGGAAAGTGCGCAGTATCAGGCTGACAGCGATGCCGGCGCCGCTGGAGTAGACACGCCAGCCGCCTTCCAGGGGGATTTCGCCCTTAATGGCCCGGTCGTATTCCGTGTAGGCTTGATAGCGGTCGGTGTAGGCGGCATCGGAGCTGGAGTAGTAGCAATTGGCCTGTCGCGCGGCGGCGCTGGGAACGAGTTCGCGGATGGCGACGGGATTGGCTTGGCACAGCGCGCGGAAAAATCCCTCGGCATCGCCGTAGTAGGCCAGGGCTTCGGCATAGCGCAGATGGGCATGGGTGTACATCAGACCGATTTCCCGCCCGAAGTAACTGCTGCTCTCTCCGCGCTGGAAATAACGCTGCAATCCGCCGCGGTATTCCAGCGGGCGATCGAACAGCCGGGCACCGTCTGGGCCAAGCAGATGGGCTTCGATGACGCGCAGGTGCTTCTGCGCCTGCTCAGGCGTCAGCATGCCGTTGCTGATCGCATGGATTATGGGCAGCAGGCTGTAGGAAAGGCCGGTGTCGCGGTCGCGCGGGTGGACCAGGTAAGCGATGCGGCCGTCGCCGTGAAAATACGCGAATCCGGTGAGTACGTCGTGGACCAGCAACAGTCTTTGGAAGTCCGCCAGCACCTCGGCCGCCTCGGACTCCAGAGCCGCTGCCCGGTCGTTTTGTCCCAACCGCCGCAAGGCGGAAGCCAAGGCGGTGAATGTCTGATAATGCAGGGTGACGGTCCAGGCGCTGCACAGGTTCTCGCGCATGGCGGGGTCCACCGGCTGCAGCGAGTCGTTCCAGTCGCCGTGTCCGTAGGCCGCCAAATGCGTACCCGCGATTCTCCGCTTAGCGATGACTTGCAAGGCCCGCTCGATATGCTGCCACAGCGTCGCCCGCTCGGCCTGCTCTTCGCCCTCGGGATGGAAGAAGCTCAGCGGCTCGTCCAGCAGGGCTGCGTCCTCGCTGTAAATGAGGTACTGCGCCAGCGCCAGCACCGGCCAGAAAACGATGTCGCCGTGCGAGTCGCCGGGCCGGATGTTGCGCTCCCGCTCGAAGAACATGAACCACTGAGGCCAGTCGCCGTCGGCATTCTGGTTGCGGTAGAGGCGCAGCAGCAGGTCGCGGACGGGTTCGTACTTTCCCAGGGCCAGCAGCAGTTCGACCGGTCCCTGAGCGACGTCGCGGGTGCCCCAGCCGCCGCCGGAATATTGCTCCAGGCCGCGCGGCGCGAGGTAATGGATGAGAGCGTTATGAACGTACCAGGGCAGAATCTCGCCCAGCCTTGAAGCGGCTTGGACATAGGGCCCCGCTGCCGGCGGAGTCAGGCGCAGCCCAGCCGTCATCTGCGTCCAGTAGGCCTCCGCATCCGGACCGCCTGCCTCCGGAACATTCGTGGCGATCAAACGGCCGGTGAGGCGGAAGCCGACCGACTCGTTGGGCTCGGTTATGAGGCAGAAGAAAGGCTGCGAACGGGAGCGTCCGTCGGCATACAAGCATTCGTCCCCGCCGACCCGCTCCAGGGTCGTGCCGGCCAGAGGCTCGATGCGGAAGCTGCCATTCGGAAAGCGCCGGCCCACGTCGCACTCGGATACCGGGTAAACCGAAACGCCCGCATCGTCCGACTGGAAATGAACCGGAACCGCATCGATCCCATCGTCGCCGTTGATGGCCACATGGTGGGAAATCAGGAAACGCACCGGCCGACCGGCCAGCACCCGGATTGTCAGTGCCAGTTCGTGTTTCTCGGTGGCCGCGTCGCTGCGCACTTCGAGCAGGCCTTCGGCATGGCGGTAGATCCAGCGACAGCCGGACGGGCTCATCTCGTAGGCGGAGGGAACATCGAGGAGATGCCAGCCCCCGGCCAGTTCCACGAAAACCCGCTGGCCGTGTGTGCGGAACAGGCTTAGATAGGAGTGCGTGGTCGACAGGAAGCGGTTGATGCTGACATGCCCCTGGGTCACCATGGAGTGGAATACGCCGGCCATCCAGGTGGTGGAGGTCAAGGCGGCTTCATCGGGGGTGAGTGCGGCGCCGCTGCGCAACAGGTGGCCGTGTGGCCTTAGCACCCGCAACTCCTTGGACTTGAGCACCACGTGGGTGTGCCGGCCGGTGAAGAAGGACAGCAGCTCGCCGTCGTCGCGCTCTTCCTCCCGCCGTGCCTCGCCGAAAAGCGCGGAAATTTCGTTTTCCGCCAGTTCCTCCGCGGTCAGCAGCGGGGCCGTGGCGAACAGATGGGCGGCGGGCGAAATGGCCGTACCGGCCGGTTCGAAATCGGGCGGGTTTGATTCGGGCAGGGCCAAGGCGCGATCGACGCAAGCCAGGTCGGCCTCCGAACTCGCCTGCACATGATCCGGGTCGAAATAACCGAAGAAGCCGCCGCTCTGGCGCTCGCCCGGTGCTAGCCTGAGCGGGGCATTCTGTATGGCCGCCAGCGCGTGTTCGTGTTGCTGGCGTGCGCCGGGAAGTCCGTCGCGCAGGCCGATGGGCAGTTCGCCGGCACGAGTCGCCAGGCCGTGAAACTGCAGGGCGTCGGTGGCGAAGCTGACGCCTTGCCGCAGCGAGCCGATGACGCACCAGGGATAGCGGCCGCCCATGGACAGATTCTGCCGGGTGGCCAGCACGATGCCCCGGCTCGGGTGCCGGAGCGGGGTGTGATCCAGATACTGGCTCACATAGTATTCGTTGAGGCGTACCGCGCCGTAATGGGCCAGCGCCAGATCCTGGGTATGGATCAAATCCACGGTGACCGCTCGGTCGCCGGTGTTTTCCACCGATACATGCCAGAACCAGGCGGGGGCCGATTCCGCCAGCACCAGCGCGGCCTCGAAGCGCAGCCCCAGCCATACGCCGGAGGCGAGCAAACGGCCTTGTGCATCGATCCGAACCACCGCGGGGCTGCGCGGCCCCAGCAGCGGAACGGTCTGAACCGGTCCATCCAGGCGCCGCAGATAAATATTCGCGGGTCCGCCTTCCAGTTCGTTGGCCGGAAACAGGTTGAGGATGATATCGTGGTGGTCGATGCGGCGTACCGATCCGTTCGAATTGACCTGTGCGGTCAAACCCGACGGACTTTCGAGGCGAACCGGAAAGGCAAGGGGGCGTGACGTCTGATCGCTCATCTCTGTCTCCTGGATGGGGTTCGAAGGCCGATCTGTTCCGGGCAGATAGACCCTAATGTAGCCGGATTCCGTGTCCGCGCCCGGCCTGGGATCGGGCATCATAAGGGCAAATCCGGCCTGGCGCACAGGCTGGCGAGGATTCAGGTTGGGGGTGTAAACCATGAGCGTGCGGGAAAATGCCGATGTGCTGGTCATCAATTGCGGCAGCTCGTCCATCAAGTACCAATTGCTGCTCATGGACGAAGGGCGTCTGCTGGCGGGAGGGCTGCTGGAACGCATCGGCGAGGGCGACAGCCGGCTCCGCCATCGGTCGCGCAACGAAAACGGCGAACTGGTCGAAGTCGCGCGCGAGGTGAGGGCCCGCGACCATCGCGAGGCATTCGGCCACATAGCGGAAATCATGCGTGTTTCCGGCGTGCTCACCGACGGCGCCCGCTTGTCGGCCATCGGTCATCGCGTGGTGCATGGCGGCGTAACGTTCACCCGCCCCGCCCTCGTCGATTCTGAGGTGATCGAGGCCATCCGTGACCTGATCCCTCTCGCACCACTGCATAACCCGGCGAATCTGCTCGGCATCGAAGTCTGCCGCGAAAGCTTTCCCCAAATACCGCAAGTGGCCGTCTTCGACACGGCCTTTCACCAGACCATGCCGCCCTGGGCCTACCGTTACGCGGTGCCGCAGGACTGGTACCACCGGCACCGGATACGGCGTTATGGTTTTCACGGCAGTTCCCATCGCTATGTCGCGGATCAGGCGGCCCGCTACCTGAACTGCCCCCTGGACCAGCTCAATCTCATCACCCTGCATCTGGGCAATGGCGCCAGCGCCGCGGCAATCGCGGGGGGGAAATGTATCGATACCTCCATGGGATTCACGCCGCTCGAAGGCTTGGTGATGGGGACCCGCTGCGGCGATCTCGACGCCGCGGTTCCCTTGCACATGCAAAGGGTCGGGAATCTGAGCGTGGAAGGGGTCGACCACGCCTTGAACCACGACGCCGGATTGAAAGCCCTGGCGGGAACCAACGATTTGCGCGAGGTGTTGTTGAACGCGGAGTCCGGCGACGAAGCCGCCAAGCTGGCCCTGGATCTTTACGGCTACCGTATCAAGAAATACTTGGGCGCCTACTACGCAGCCCTGGGCAAGGTCGATGCCGTGATATTCACGGGTGGCGTGGGGGAAAACGCCTCCGCCGTGCGCAGTCTCGTCTGTAGCGGCCTGGATAGGCTGGGGATAGTGATCGATGAAACCGCCAACGCCGGGAGCGAGGGAGCGGAAGCGGTCAGGGATATCGGGCGATCGGGCGCCGCCGTACGCCTGTTGGCGATACGGACCAACGAGGAGTTGCAGATCGCCCGCGAAACGCTGGCCAGGGTGCAAGCCCCCGTTTAGATTTTATCCTCCTGCCCGGACTGAAGATGCGGCTCCCAGATAGTAGGGCGGCCTCCCTTCGACTCGCTGGTTGGTGAACTAGGTTTTAGCGGTATGGGAAAGATTCCATTCCGTGAAAATCCCGTCCAGGCTCATGTGTGGAGGGACTTTTTGCCCCAATGCGTGTCGTGGCGATCGCATGCAAACGATGTCCCGCACGCCGTCACCCCGGAGATAGCCGATGCGTATGCTCCTCGCGCTTGTCCTCGTAGTCCTAGTGGCGGGTTGCGCCACATACGGCCGCTATCAATGGGACCAGCGCTACGGCCCGGCCAATTCCGAGCGCTTCGATCGCCTACAGCGCCTCGCCGCGGCGGTGGATTACCGGCGCGATGTCAAACCCATCCTCGACAATCGCTGCGTGGTTTGCCATGCCTGCTACGACGCGCCCTGCCAGTTGCAGCTCGGCAGTTACGAGGGCATAACCCGCGGCGGCCACAAGGACAAGGTATACGATGCCTTGCGCCTGCTGGCGGTGGAACCGACGCGCATTTTCCTGGATGCGCGGACCAACGCCGAATGGCGTGACCGAGGTTTTCATCCGGTGCTCAACGAGCGCAGGCAAACGCCCGAAGCCAACCGCGAGGTGGGCGTGTTGGCGCGCCTGCTGACTCTCAAGCGCCGCCTGGACTTTCCATATAGTGGCCTGCTACCGCAGGAGCGCTATGATTTTTCCCTCGACCGCGAGCAGCAGTGTACGGCCATCGAGGAAATCGACCGCTTCGAGTCGGAGCATCCGGAATGGGGCATGCCCTACGGTCTTCCGCCTCTGACCGGGCAGGAACATCAAACCGTGATGCAATGGCTGGAGGCGGGCGCTCCCGCGTCTCCCGCGCCTGCGCTCACGCCCGAGCAGAACGCGCATGTCGCCGAGTGGGAGGCCTTGCTCAACGGAGCGGATCTCAAGACGCAATTGATGAGCCGGTATATCTATGAGCATTGGTTCCTGGCGCATCTCTATTTCGACGATCTACCCCTCGGCGACTACTTCGAACTGGTCCGCTCCCGGACACCGCCGGGGCAGCCCATCGATCTCATCGCTACGCGCCGTCCTTTCGATGATCCCGGCGCGGCGCGGGTCTATTACCGCTTGCGTCCGCACGCCTCCACGCTGGTTGCGAAGACCCACATGCCCTACGCCCTCAATGCGGCGCGTATGGCCCGCATCAAGGGCTGGTTCCTGGACGAACCCTACGCCGTGACTTCGCTGCCGTCCTATGATCCCAAGATCGCGGCGAATCCATTCATCGCCTTCGAACAACTGCCGGTGAACGCCCGCTATCGGCTGATGTTGGACGAAGCTCAGTTCACCGTCATGGGCTTCATCAAGGGGCCCGTTTGCCGCGGCCAGGTGGCGCTCAACGTCGTCACCGACCATTTCTGGATCGCCTTCGTCCATCCCGATGTCCCGCTGTTCAACGAAAACGCGGACTTTCTGGCCAGCGTATTGAGAAACGTCAACTTGCCGGTCGAACAGGCAAGCAACGCGCGCCTGATCAAATGGCTGTCGTACTCGCGCGAAGAAACCGATTATTTGCATCGCAAATCCGAGCTCTTGAACCAGCGCTTCCGAGGCGACGACGGTCCCAGGCTGTCCATGTTGTGGGATGGGGACGGAGTCAATCGCAACGCGGCCCTAACGGTATTCCGCCATTTCGACAGCGCCAGCGTGGTGCAGGGTCTGGTCGGCGACCGGCCACAAACCGCCCTCGTCATCGGTTATGCCTTGCTGGAGCGCATTCACTATCTGCTGGTGGCCGGCTTCGACGTCTACGGTAACACCGCGCATCAATTGGAGGCCCGCCTTTACATGGATTTTCTGCGCATGGAAGGCGAAATGAATTTCCTCTCCCTGTTGCCCAAAGACGACCGCAACGCCGTCCGCGACCAGTGGTATCGGGGAGCGAGCGACGATGTGAAGGCGTATTTGAACGGCAGCAAAACCTATTTCGCAGGGAATACGGGCGTTCACTACCAAACCGGCGATTCCCTGACCGAATTGTATGGCCAGTGGAAAGGCTATATGGCGCCCGTGCTGGATCATCGTTACGACCTGAGCGCAGAGGGACCGGACGACACGAGTTTTGCCCTGCTCAATAAACTTGCCGCATTGCGGGGCAGGGCGGTTTCCCATTTTCCGGAATCCAGTTTCCTGACCGTGCGCGGCGCGGATGGCCGCGATCGCAATTACACCCTGATCCGCAACAGCGCCCACAGCAATGTCTCCGAGCTGTTGTCGGAGGACAAGCGGCTCCTGCCGGACGAGGATACTCTCCTGGTGGCTCGAGGCTTTATCGGCGCCTATCCCAACGCTCTTTACCGCGTGCCCAGCCATCGGCTGGCGGCCTTCGTGAAGCTCGCCGGCAATATCCGTTCGGACCAGGACTACGCGGCGCTCGCGGAACGCTTTGCCATACGCCGTACCGATCCGCGCTTTTGGGCTCACAGCGACGCCGTGTACGAGGCCTTTCGGCAGGCGGAACCGGTCGAAGCCGCGCTGTTCGATTACAACCGCCTGGAAAACCGCTAGGGTCGCGGCATGTGAGAGGGGCAGGGCGCAATGAGCGTCCTCACTCGGCAAAATTTCGCGTTTGGCGATGGCGAATTTGATAGGCACGAATGAGGCCGCGAATGACCCTGGTGGACTATTCTCTCGTTTGTATTTAGGACCATTCCCGTAAGGTACGAACCCATGAATACAACCAAGAAAAATACCAAGAGATCGACTGCCGGCGGGAACACCGCCCAGGATCAAGCCCCGGTCTTCCGCTCGCGCGAAGAACGTCTGGTTGCCGGCAAGAGCTTGCGCGACAAGGTGCCGCGTCAGAGCCACGCCGGTTGGAAACCCCCACCCGCCCGACGCGACCCCATCGACGTTCTGATAGATTCCAACAAGGATCGCATGCCGGAGCTGGTGCCCATCCGCTATGGGCGCATGCTGCGCAGCCCATTCACCTTTTTGCGCGGCTCGGCTGGGTTGATGGCCTATGACTTGTCCTCCACCCCAAACACCGGTGTACGCGTGCAGGCCTGCGGGGACTGCCATCTGCTCAACTTCGGCTTGTTTGCCACCCCCGAACGCAATCTGGTGTTCGACATCAACGACTTCGACGAAACCCTGCCCGCACCCTGGGAGTGGGATGTCAAACGCCTGGCGGCCAGTTTCGCGGTGGCCGGGCGCGATAACCAACTCCCCGATGAGGAAGCCAGGGACGCCGCCGTTGCGTGTGCGGGCGCTTACCGGGAGAAGCTGCGGGATTATTCGAAGCTGAGCCCTCTGGAAGTCTGGTATGACCGCCTGGACGCCGAAACCCTCATTGCCCTGGCGCCTGACGCCAAGGTCAAAAAATACCGGGAAGAGATGGCCGAAAAGGCCCGTGTACGGATCGGCGACCACCTCTTCCCCAAGATTGCCACCTCGGTCGGCGGGCACCCTCGTTTGATCGATCAACCGCCGGTGCTTTTTCATGTCGCCGACGAGGACCATGAAGAAAGAGTTCTCGAGGCCCTGGAAGCCTATCGCCTATCCCTGCCCGACGAGCGCCGCGTCCTGTTCGATCGCTATCGGCTGGCAGACAGTGCCGTAAAAGTGGTCGGCATCGGCAGCGTGGGAACGCGCTGTTTGGTTCTGTTGTTTTTCTCGGCGGAAAATCATCCCCTGCTCCTGCAATTCAAGGAGGCCTGCCCCTCGGTGCTCGAACCCTACGCAGGCAAGAGCGCTTACAAGAATCACGGCCAGCGGGTGGTCGTCGGACAAAGGCTGATGCAGTCCTCCAGCGACATCTTCCTGGGCTGGTGCCGGGGCCGGCGCGGCTACGATTTCTTCGGGCGCCAGATACGGGACATGAAACTTTCCATTCCGATCGAAGAAATTTCGGCCAAGCAACTGAAACGGTACGCCGGATTATGCGGCTGGACCCTGGCCCGCGCCCACGCCAAATCGGGGGATGCGGCGACCATCAGCGGCTATCTGGGCAAGTCGGATGTCTTCGACCAGGCCATCGGAGACTTTGCCTTGGCTTACGCGGACCAGACCGCGCGGGACCATGCGGCACTGGTGGCGGCGGAGCGGTCGGGCCGCATCGAAGCCTTGATCGAGGAGAATTTGTGAGCCTCGGCGGTCGGCTGCGATCGTAGCTAGCGTAATCCGTCGGACGGAGCACCGAAATGGCCAAAGGCCTCTACATAGCCGGTACGGAGCCGCGCAGCGGCAAGTCTGTGGTGGTCTTTGGCATCGTCGATATGCTCGCGGGAAAAATGGGCAGGATCGGCTTTTTTCGTCCCATCATCGGCGACGACAAGCAGCCCGATAACATCGCCCGACTCGTCAGCCAGCGATACAACCTGGCCATTCCCGCTGAGCGCATGTACGGCTGCACCTATGAGACCGCGCGTGCATTGCTGGCGCAGGACCGCGAGGAGGACTTGCTCAAGCGCATCATGGAGAAATACAAGGCCCTGGAAAAAGAGTGCGACATCATCGTCTGCGCCGGCTCCGACTTTACCGGACCGGTCACGCCGCTCGAATTCGACTTCAATGCCAGGGTGGCAAACAATCTCGGCTGCAGCGTACTGCCCGTCGTCAACGGCCTGGGTCGGGACCTGCCCAAACTCGTCGATGCCGGCCTGGCCATCATCGATTCGTTGCGGGAACGAGGCTGTGATCTGCTCTCCCTGTGGGTCAACCGGGTGTCGCCCGAAATTCTGGAGGTCTTATCGGTGGAGCTGAAGCGTCAGCTGCCCGTGGACATTCCCGTTTATGTGTTGCCCGAACTGCCGGTGCTCAGTCTGCCCACGGTGGATGAGATTACCCAGGCCCTCGGCGCCATACGGTTGAGCGGAGACGATGACAGTTACACCCGCGAGGCCAGGAGCTTCAAGGTCGCCGCCATGGAACTGCCGCACTATCTGGATCACATCGAGGAGGGAAGCCTGATCATCGTTCCGGGCGACCGCTCCGACATCATACTCGGCAGCCTGCTCGCCGATGCGTCGAATAGCTACCCGCACATCGCCGGCATCATCCTGACCGGGGGGCTGCGACCGGCGCCCCAGGTGGAACGCTTGATCGGCGGGTTGCGGGCGTCCCCGGTGCCCGTGATCCTGGTGCCTACGGATACGTACACCACGGCCCTCCAAGTGAGTGCCCTGCAAGGCGTGCTTTCGCCCTCCAACCCCCGAAAGATCGCCGCGGCCCTCGGTGTCGTCGAAGCCCACGTGAATGCGGTCGAAATCAGGAGCCGGTTGTCGGTCGGTCGCCCCGCCAAGGTCACCCCGCTCGTATTCGAGTACGAGATCATACAGCGGGCCCGATCCGAGCGGCGCCACATCGTTCTGCCCGAGGGCGACGAGGAACGTATCCTGCGCGCCGCGGAAATCCTCCGCATGCGCGATGTGGTGGATATCACCTTGCTGGGCAACGCCGTGGAAATAAACGAAAAAGCGGCCAAGCTCGGCATCACCCTGCCGGGGGTGAAGGTGATAGATCCACTGGCGTCGGAGCGCCGGCAAGAATACGCCGATGCCTATTACGAACTGCGCAAGCACAAGGGAATTTCATCCCAGATGGCTGTCGACCTCATGGCCGACGTCAGTTATTTCGGCACCATGATGGTCCAGTTCGGCGAGGCGGACGGCATGGTGTCGGGTTCCGCCCATACGACCCAGCACACCATCCGTCCGGCCTTGGAAATCATCAAGACCCGGCCGGACTGTTCGATCGTATCGAGCGTATTTTTCATCTGTCTGGCCGACCGCGTGCTGGTGTTCGGGGACTGCGCCGTCAATCCGGACCCCGATCCGGAGCAGCTGGCGGATATCGCCGTCAGTTCCGCCGATACGGCCGCCCTGTTCGGCATCCAGCCGCTCGTTGCGATGCTCAGCTATTCCACCGGCGAATCCGGCAAAGGCGTCGAGGTGGATAAGGTGCGGGAGGCGACCAGGATCGCCAGGACGCGTCGCCCCGACCTTAAAATCGACGGGCCGATCCAATACGATGCCGCCGTGGATGCGGGGGTGGCGAAGACCAAGCTGCCCGGCAGCGAGGTCGCTGGACAGGCCACGGTTTTCATCTTTCCCGATCTGAACACGGGTAACAATACCTACAAGGCGGTGCAGCGAGCGGCCAACGCGGTGGCCGTCGGACCGGTGCTGCAGGGTTTGAACAAGCCGGTGAATGATTTGAGTCGGGGCTGCAGCGTCACCGACATCGTGAGCACCGTGGCGATCACGGCGATCCAGGCGCAAAGCTTGTCGGTTCCTTGAACGTCGTCCCGTCGACCCTTGCGCGGGCGTGGTTTTCCTGGGACTTTATAGGCGTCATATGATGGCTACCGGCGGGACGGTGTTTCCCGCGAACGATAGGACGCCCCCGTCTTTCCTTCGGCGGCGGGGCTGCTCATAAAAACAGGGCTAGTCGATGTGGAATATCCTTTTTTTCCTGGGTGCGTTGCTGTTGTTGGCGCTAAGCGGATGTTCAGGCCTGGGGCCCGGTTCGGTCTCGCGTGACCGTTTCGACTATACGGCCGCACTTTCGGACTCCTGGAAAGACGAGATGCTGCTGAACATCGTGAAGCTTCGCTACGGCGATGCGCCCGTGTTTCTGGATGTAGCCTCCATCATCACCCAGTATCAGCTGCAGGGCTCCTTGAGCCTGAGCGGTTCCTGGTACGCCAATCCCACCACGCTTCCGGCGCAAGTTCTGGGCGGCCAGGGCACCTACTCGGAAAGGCCGACCATCACCTACAGTCCGCTGATCGGCGAGCGCTTCGCCCGCAGCCTGATGACCCCGGTGCCGCCTTCCGCGATCATTTCGCTGATCCAGGCCGGGTATCCGGCTGACCTGGTGTTTCGTCTCACCGTACACTCGGTCAACGGGCTGCAAAACCGCTATGGCGGCCAGTCGCGAGCGAGATTGGCCGATCCCCGGTTTTATCGGTTGATCGAATTGCTGAGGCAACAGCAGATGAGTAACGCCATCGGCTTGCGTCTCGACAAGATCGACCAGCGGACGGCATCTTTGCTGATCATCCGCGGGGAAGCGGATGAGGAGGCCAGGGTCGCCACGCAGGAAATCCGGCACCTGCTGGGGTTGAACCCGGCGGCCAAGGAGTTGCGCGTGGTGTATGGGTCGGTCGCCAAGGATGATCAGGAGATCGCCATACTGAGTCGTTCCATCCTGGACATACTCGTCGACCTGGCTTCCTACATCGAAGTACCCGCCAAACATGTCGCTGAAAATCGCGTCAATCAGACGCTGCCGGCCGAGAACCATGCGGGTAAACCGCTGGTCCCCTTGCTGCGTATCCACAACTCGCCCGATAAACCCGGCAATGCCTTCATCGCAGTCCCCTATCGGGATCATTGGTACTGGCTGGATGACCGCGACATAAATTCCAAGCGTGGATTCTCCTTCCTGATGTTCGTCTTCACCCTAGTCGAAACGGGCGATAAGACGCCCGCCCCGGTGGTGACGATACCGACGGGTTGAAGCCGACATCGCCCGGCTCAACTGTGACGGCAACCGGCGTTGCAAAGAACACCACCGCATGACTGAGGGGATGAACCATGAATTCCGGCAGATCGGCTCCCAAAATCTACGGCGGCGAACCGGACTGGGCCAACTTTTCCCGCCACCTGATCATCGGTCTGCTGTGGTGGGCTCTGGCCGTGGCTGCGCCCGCTTGCCTGGCGGCCAAGGATGGCGCGGGCATGTCCGATTCCGCGAGCCCGGAAGCCGCATTCGACACCGCTGCGGTGAAACTGGACGGCAGCGTCCTATTCCGGGTGCGCGGCATATCGGCACTCCCCGCCGCTGAACGGGCCGGTAATATCAGCGAGCGTATCGAGAACATCGCGCGGGATCCCGAGGTCGGCGCCGAGATGCTCAGGACCGTGGAGTCCGACGTCATGACCGAGATCATGGCGGGGGATAGACTCATCGTGAGCGTCATCGATGCGGACGCCAAGATCGAGGGCGTCAGGCGGCAGGTACTCGCAGGGGCCCTGGCACGGCGAATCGGCAAAGCGATCGAGGACTACCGTCGAGCCCGCAGTCCCGAAGTCTTGCTGAAAAACGGACTTTACGCCTTGCTTGCCACGGTCGTGCTGGCGCTCGCCCTGGTCCTCCTGGTCTGGCTGGCGCGCAGACTCGATGCGCTCATGGAGCGACGATGGCGTAAACATATCCAGGGCCTGGGTGTGCAATCCTTTGAGATCGTGCGCGCCGAGCGTGTCTGGGCTGCGCTGAGCGGCGCGTTGGGTGCGGGGCGCGGCCTGGCCATTCTGGCCGTCGGCCTGGTCTACCTGCACTTCGTCCTGTCCTTGTTTCCCTGGACGCACGAGTTGGCCGAAGGCTTGCTGGCCACGGTGGTCGACCCGCTGGCAGCTATCGTGCGCGGCATCGTCGCCGACATTCCCGACCTGGCTTTCCTCGCCGTCCTGATCATTCTCGTCCGCTACGGACTGAAGCTGACGCGCTTCTTCTTTGACGGCGTTGCACGCCGATTGGTATCAATTTCCGGGTTCGAGCCTCAATGGGCGTGGCCGACCTACAAGATACTTCGTATAGCCGTCATCGCGTTCGCCCTGGTGGTGGCCTATCCCTACATTCCCGGTTCGGAATCGGCCGCATTCAAAGGCGTATCGCTGTTTCTGGGCGTGGTGTTCTCGCTGGGCTCGTCCTCGGTCATTGCAAACACGATAGCCGGTTACGCCTTGATCTACCGGCGCGCCTTCACGCTCGGCGACCGGGTGAGTATCAACGACATGATCGGCGATGTGATCGAAATGCGGCTGCAGGTGACGCATCTGCGCTCCCTCAAGAACGAGGAAATCATCGTTCCCAATTCGTTGATACTCAACAGCCAGGTCATCAACTACAGCTCGCTCGCCCACGCGCAGGGCTTGGTCCTGCACACCGTGGTGGGCATAGGCTACGAAGTGCCCTGGCGGCAGGTGGAAGCCATGCTGCTCATGGCCGCGGACCGTACGCCGGGCCTGCTGAAGGAGCCCCGCCCCTACATCCTGCAAAAGTCGCTCGGCGACTTCGCGGTCAACTACGAGCTCAACGTCCATTGCGACGACGCGTCTGCGATGATGGCGCTCTACACCGCGCTCCATCGCAACATCCTGGATGTGTTCAACGAATACGAGGTGCAGATCATGACGCCCGCCTACGTGAGCGACCCCGAACAGCTCAAGGTGGTGCCTAAGGCACAGTGGTACGCGGCGCCGGCACCGAGCAAAGGCGCTGAAGAGCGGCTTTCTTCCGAGCGCTAGCCACCCCGCCGCGCTGAGCCAAGCTCAGGAATGGTGAAGTACGCAATGCTCGGACAGATAGTCCGTGACCTGGTTCGGAACCTTTTCGCCAATAGAAAACAACAAGACGCTCGCGGCGGGGTGATATGCGCACGGTTATCGCAAAGCTAGGGGCATGGGTGAGTAAACCGGCGGAGGCTAAGCGGTTCAGCCTCGCCGAGAGTAGCAAGTTGGCCCTGGCAGGTGGGCTGCTCCTTCTGGGTATGGCACTGCCCGCGGCCGCCGGACCGCTCCGGACCGGGCTCATGGGCTACGGCGAGAGCGACCTGTCGCCGGCCAGATCGATCTTCGACGAAAACCTCCGTTCCACCGCGATCGAGTCCGACCCTTTGTCGCGCCGCAAAGAGCCGAGTTTTTGGGAAACCTACCGCGGATGGATCATCGCCATAGTTGCGGTGATGGTGGTGCAGGCGGTGTTGATCGCCGCGCTCCTCGTCGAGCGTCGGCGGCGCAGGCAAACCCGCGCCGAACTGCTGGAGAGCGAGAAACGCATGAGTCTGGCCGCGAACGCCATGGGCGTGGGCATGTGGCTGTGGGACATCGCCCGCGATGACATCTGGGCCAGTCCCCAGGCGCGCGCCCTGTACGGCATAACGGAGTCCGAGACGATCGATTTCGAGCGGTTTCTGCGCAGCGTGCATCCCGCGGACCGTAAAACCACGCGAAAAGCCGTCGAAAATGCCCTGGCCGATGGCCGCGAATTCTCGGTGCAGTACCGGGTGGTCCCGCACGAGGGCGAAGTGCGCTGGGTTTCGGTGCACGGGCAGGTGGAGTCCGTCACTGCTGGACGGCCGGGCGCTATCGCCTGGGTCTCCATCGATGTCACTGACCGCAAGTCCGCGGAGCTCGAGGCCGAGCAGCACCGTAACGAGCTGGTGCGCATGGCCCGCGTGGGACTCCTGGGACAACTCTCCGGGTCCCTTGCCCACGAACTGAATCAGCCCCTGGCATCGATACTCTCCAACGCCCAGGCCGCGCAGCGGTTACTGAGGCAGGAACCCGTCGATCTGGAGGAAATCCGCGACATATTCAAGGACATCGTCGAGGAGGATCAAAGGGCCGTCGAGGTCATTCGTCGGCTGCGCTCGCTGTTCAACCGCGGCGAGTTGCAGCGCCAGCCCCTGGATATGAGCGAGGTCGCAGGCGTAGTCCTGAAGCTCATGCACAGCGATCTTCTGACCCGCCATGTGCTGCTCTTCGAGGAGCTGGCGAAGGGCTTGCCGGCCGTCTCGGCCGACCGTGTGCAGTTGCAGCAGGTGTTGCTCAACCTCATCGTCAACGCCTGCGAGTCCATGGCCGAGAACCATCCGGACGACCGGCGGCTCATGGTGCGCACCGGGCGGGGCGACGGCGGGGAAGTCATGGTCGAGGTGGTCGATGCGGGCAAGGGCCTCGATTCCAGCGTGGCAGATCGTCTATTCGAACCGTTCTTCACCACCAAGTCGTGCGGTATCGGCATGGGTCTCGCCATTTGCCGCTCCATCATCGAAGCGCATGGGGGTTGGATCACGTTCACCAACAATGCGGATCGCGGAGCGACGTTCCGCGTCAGCCTGCCGGTCATGGAGAGTATCGGCCGATGACGCCCGCGGAGCCCACCGTCTTCCTGGTCGACGACGACCCGGCGCTGCTCAAGGCCCTGGAGCGCCTGCTGAAATCAGCCGGTTACCGCGTCGCAGCCTACGCAAGTGCCGAAGCGTTTCTGAACTCATACGATGCCGAACAAGCCGGTTGCCTGCTGCTGGACCTCGCCATGCCGGGCATGAGCGGCCTGGACCTGCAGCGGTGGATCGGCGATACCGGCGCCGGCCTGCCTATCGTGTTCCTCACCGGTCACGGCGACATCCCGGCCAGCGTTCGGGCGATGAAGGGCGGCGCGGTGGATTTTCTCACCAAGCCGGTGGCCGACGAGGTGCTGTTCGCGACCATACGGGAAGCGCTCGAACGCGATGCCGCGGCCAGGCTCAGCCGCCATGAACGAGCCCTGACCCTATGCCGCATTGCCTCGCTCACGCCGCGCGAACTCGAAGTGCTTGAGCACGTGGTGGCCGGGAAACTCAACAAGCAAATCGCCGCCGAACTCGGTACCGTCGAAAAGACCATCAAAGTCCACCGCGCCCGGGTCATGCAAAAGATGCAGGCGCATTCTCTCGCAGAGCTTGTGCGGCTGGCCGAACTCGCCGGCCACGCTCCCAGCCCCTTTACCGCGCTGTCCGACGCCTGATCGAGCGCCGCACGGCTGTTTCGCGGTGCGCATTCATCCCTCCCGGGCATTCCAGCGCATTGGACCAAAGTCCAATAGACCGTGCCGATCGCCTTGGTTAGGGTGTTCGGCCCATGGAATCCTCAAAAGTCCTAGCTGCCATCGTCGACGACGAACTGCCGGTACGCAAGGCGGTCGGCCGGTTGCTGAGATCCGCCGGACTCGAGGTCCAGTGCTTCGGTTCAGGCGCCGAGTTCATCGATGCGCTCGCGGGGGGGCGGCCGGATTGCGTGATTCTGGATGTCCACATGCCGGGAATGACCGGCTTCGACGTGCAGGCGCGGCTCCATGCCAGCGGCATCCGCCTGCCGGTCATCTTCATCACGGCGTTCGATGATCCCGATGCGGCGCAGCGCCTGGAACAAGCCGGCGCGGCGGGATTCCTGCGCAAGCCCTTCACCGACGAGGAGTTGCTGCAGGCCATCCGGCTCGCCGTGGGGGCAGGGGATTCCAAGACCGAACGGCGATAACCGCCAGGAGTAATTTTTCCAGCGATCGTCAGCGTTCCTCAGATCAAACGCCATGACACCGCTAGGCGGGGAAATATCACTGGCCAAACCCAGAGGAGAAAATCAATGAACAAACAGCGTATCAGCCAACCATGGCTTGCAAACAAATTCATCGGTTTCGTTTTGCTAGGGCTGCTGCTCCTGAGTGGATGCACGACGGTCCAGAAAGCCCCGGTCAAGCAGGTGGAGCTCAATTGCGGGCTGATCGGCAAATATTGCGGGATGCTCACGACGGGCACTGACGAGCAGATGGCTCTGCGCTACGTCAACCCGGCGGCCAAGTGGAGCCAGTACCACAAGGTGCTCATCGCTCCGGTGACCTTTTGGGGAGGCGAAGAGGCCAAGATTCCCCAGTCGGACCAGCAGACGCTGGTGAACTACTTCCAGCAAACCCTGCGGGAACAGGTCGGCAAGAAGCTCCAGGTCGTCGATCAGCCGGGACCCGGGGTCTTGACGCTGACGGTGGCCCTCACCGACGCGGAATCGGCCACGCCGGTCCTGCGCAGTATTTCGATGATCGTTCCCCAGGCGCACATGCTCAGCAATCTCAAGTATCTGGCCACCGGCACCTTCCCCTTCGTCGGCGGCGCGCAGGTTGAGGGGAAGATAACCGATTCCGTGAGCGGCCAGGTGCTCGCCGCGGGTGTGGATAAGCGCCTGGGCGGAGGAAGTTTCACCACCGGTTTCCAGTGGCAGTGGGGCGATGTGGAGAACGCCATGAATTTTTGGAGTGAACAAGTGGCAAACAAGCTCTCTGCCTGGACTTCCGGGACGGAGAGACCGTGACGATAGGCGCGCACAGGTCCTGATTCCTGTTTGCGCCGGTTGCGCAGCAGGGGCTGGTCAGCCGGCGTAAAAGGAAACCCAAAGTGAGAATTTTGATGATGCCGAGACACGAACTTCACTTGCTTGCGGCATTCCGCGCCATGTTGGCCATCTGGCTGCTCGGCTTGCTCGTGGCTTTGGCCGGTTGCGCTGTTCCGGGCCGCGGGCCCGCCGTTCCCCAGGCCTATGTTGACCGCGCGGAGGTCGTCGGTCTGCCGGGTGTGCGTTACCTGATAAAGGCCGAAATGCCGGAAGTCGTCCAGGAGGCAGTGGACAGCGTCAAGCGAGAAGCTGCTTACCAAGCGACCCGGGGTATCGGTAATGGCCAAGGAAACGGCCTGCCGCCGGCCGTCTTCCTGGCTTTGTCCGGCGGGGGAGACGATGGCGCTTTCGGTGCCGGCCTCTTGTCCGGCTGGACCGCGGCGGGCAATCGACCCTCTTTCAAGCTGGTCACCGGCATCAGTACCGGCGCCCTGATCGCTCCTTTCGCTTTTTTGGGGCCGAAGTACGACGCGGTGCTCAAGGCGGTCTACACCAATAGCGCGCCCAAGGACATTCTGGAGCCTCGCGGGTTTACCGCCGCCCTGTTCGACGATGCCTTGGCCGACAATGCCCCGCTGGGACGCGTCGTGAAGAAGTACGTGACGGCCGACATGCTCAAGGAAATCGCCCAGGAATATCAGCGCGGGCGTTTGCTGCTGATGGCCACCACCAATCTGGATGCGCGCCAGGCGGTGATCTGGAACATGGGCAAGATCGCCGCCAGCGGCCATCCGGAAGCGCTGGAACTGTTCCATAAGATCATGCTGGCCTCGGCCGCCATTCCGGGCGCCTTCCCGCCGGCGATGATCGATGTGGAAGTCGGTGGCAAACCTTATCAGGAAATGCACGTGGACGGTGGCGCCATGGCCCAGGTGTTCGTCTACCCGCCTTCCCTCCATGTGTCCGAGGAGACCAAGAAGCGGGGCGTCGAGCGCGAACGCCGTCTCTATCTGATACGCAACGCCCGCCTGGACCCCGATTGGGCCGAAGTTGAACGGCGCACCCTGAGCATCGCCGGCCGAGCCATCTCATCGCTGATTCAGACCCAAGGCGTCGGCGACCTCTACAAGATCTACACCGCCGCTCTGCGGGATGGCATCGACTACAACCTCGCCTACATCCCGAAGACCTTCACCGCGCCGCACAAGGAAGACTTCGATACCGAGTACATGCGCAAGTTGTTCCAGACCGGCTACGACTTGGCCATCAAGGGCTATCGCTGGGAGAAAACCCCGCCGGGACTTTAGAAACTCAAGAAGACCGCAGATTTGACGGCTGACGGCCAGGCGGAACTTGAGCCAGAAATTAGGAATCCGCGTTATAGCAATTAAAGAGAGGTACGCCCATGCATGCAATACGCCTGATCAAGCTGATGATTTACCTGATGCTCGCCATGGTGATTACCGGCTGTGCCGGCACGGCGGTTCAGACGCGGAGTGAGATTGCGAGCGCCGGCCTGGCCAGGCCGAAGCAAATCAATGTGTACGACTTCGCCGTCAATCCTTCGGAAATACAACAGAACTCCGGCCCGCTGGCGCGCCTCATGCGGAGTTCGAGTGCTTCCGAGCAGACCGCGGAGCAAATGGCCATCGGCCGCGAAGTGGCCGACGCCCTGGCGACCGAACTGACCGAAGGCCTCAAGGAGTTGGGATTCAATGCCGTCCGCTCGACCCGCAACATGACGGTGGCGGAAGGCACGATTCTGGTTACCGGCGCCTTCGTCAACATCGACGAAGGCAACAAGGCGAGGCGGACGCTGGTCGGGCTCGGCTTGGGCCAATCGTCCCTGGACACCCAGGTCAGCGTCCTGGCGCCGGGAGGAAGGGAGTACCGGGAGCTGATCGGTTTCGATGTCCACACTGACAGCGGATCGATGCCGGGCGCCGCGGTCATGGGGCCGGCCGGCGCCGCGGCGGGCGCCGGCACGGCGGCAGTCGTGGCGTCCAATGCCGCGCTGGGAACGATCAAGAATTACCGCTCCGCGGCTGCGCAGCAGGCCAAGCAACAGGCGGAAAAGATCGTTTCGGCACTGTCGAAATATTTTCTGCAGCAGGGTTGGATCAGACCCGAACAAGTTCGCTAGAGCAAATCGAATCATGATCGAGAACATAACCGGAGGTCAGCTATGAAAACGACAAACTGGTGGCCGGCATTCCGCATCGCGCTGGGTGTGGTGGTCCTGGCAGGCACAGCGGGATGCGCGAAGGAACCGGCGGTGGTCCACCCGGCACCGCCGCCCACTGCAGCGGCGCCGCAGGCGGTGCCCGAAGCTCCGGGCGACGCACACGCCATCCTGATGCGCATGGCCGAGTTTCTGGCGAAAACCCCGCGTTTCAGCGTGAACATCCAGGGCAGTTACGACGTGGTTCAGGAATCCGGGCAGAAGATCGAATTCAACCAGGGCCGGAGGGTCATCGTGAGCCGGCCCAATGGGCTGCGCGTCGAGGTCGAACATAGCGACGGCGACAAGCATCTCGTCCTGTACGACGGCAAGGAAATCACGGCCTACACGCCGTCGCAGAACGTTTATGCGCAGGTGTCCAAACCGGGCGGCATCGACGAAGCGGTCGTGTATTTTCTCAAGGACCTCCACATGCAACTCCCCCTCGCCGTGCTCCTGACCAGCCGCTTTCCGGCCGAGATCGAAAGGCGGACGCAGTCGCTCGACTACGTGGAAAAGACCGCATTCAATGGAGTACCGCTCCATCATCTCGCGGGACGAACCGAGACGGTCGATTATCAGGTTTGGATCACGGAAGGCGCCCAGCCCTTACCGCTGCGCGTGGTGCTGACCTACAAGAACGCGGACGGCCAGCCCCAGTTCCAGGCGCAGTTTTCCGACTGGAATCTGGCGCCTGAAATCGCGGAGTCGACGTTTGCCTTCACCCCGCCCGCAGGGGCGAAGAAGATTAGCTTCCTCGCGCAGGTCCCCAAAATCTCGATTGAGGGGGCGGCATCCCCAGAACAAACGGGAGGACAGAAATGAACACCAGACTTTCGTTGATCGTAACGGCCATGGCGGCTGCGTTCGTTTTTCTGATCGGCACCGTGGATGAGGCAGTCGCCCGTGACTTTGGCGGCGGAGGGGCGAGAGCCGGCGGCTTCGCCCGCGGCGGCGGAGGTGGAGGTGGTTTTGCCCGTGGAGGTGGCGGCGGCGGCGGTTTTTCCCGCGGCGGTGGGGGAGGGGGCGGCTTTGCCGGCGGCGGTGGCGGCGGGTTTTCCCGCAGCGGCGCCGCCGCGAGCGGCAGCTTGTCGTCCAGCGCGGGCGCTGCGTCGTCCCGGGCCGGAGCGTTAGGCGCCGGGAGTTCCGCTGCCTCAGCATCGCGATCGGCCAGCCGGTCAGAGGCTGCACAGACCGCGTCGACGAACCGGGCTGCGACCCAGCAGAGCCGCCAGGGCAGTTCGACGGAAAATCAGGCGCAACGGCAACAGGCCAGAAGCGAGAACGTCGAAACCCGTCAACAGGGTTCCACAGACAGGACGCAAACCCGCCAAGGACAAGCCACTCAGAGGGCCAGCGGGCGCCAGCAGACCGCGCAGTCCTACCAGGGGTATCGCGGTGCCCCGCCGCCGTCGGGGTATTACTACGAAGACGACCACGACAACTGGGACGACGGCGAAGTCGCAGCCGTGGCGATCGGAGCGGCCGCGCTGGGCGCTGTCGGTGGCTACGCGGCGGGGCAGTCCTCGGCGACCACGACAGCCGCCCCATCCTCCACGGTCGTCTATGCGCCGCAGCCCTCCTCGGGCGGCGCCAGTCTGCCCTGTAATCCCGAGGTCAGCACGGTCGGTGGCGTGACTTACTACATCTGCGGTTCCACCTGGTATACCCAGGCCTATGGCGGAAACGGCGTCATGTATGTGCCCGTGCCGGCCCCGCAATGACGCGGAAAAGGACCTATAGGTCCCGAATGGGATGGGTAGGAAGAAAAGCGGGATTGGCTTTGGTCCAGCCCGGATCACCCCGCTTCATCAGGGAGAGACCGCTCGGCCCCATGGCCCGCGGATTGTAGCCCAGGGACCGAGCGGTCTCTTCCCTCATCCGGCTCTTCGGGCCACCTTCTCCCAGAGGGAGAAGGGGATAAGGAGCGACCGTCGGTCGCAGATTCCTGGATAGGGCTTGCTGATTCCGACAAGACTTGTCGGGTGGCAAATTCAGGTGCAGTTGGGCGTGGTCGTATACCCACGCCCGATAAAACTACAAAAGCGATGACTACTACCTAGGAGATTAACCATGTCTAATTCCATCATCATAAGTCTCGCCGTCGGCGTTTTCGGCGTTGTCCTTGGCGGTTCGGCGCAGGCGCAAGGCGAAATTTCGCTGCAGCAGGCCCAGGCCGAATGCCAGAGCATTGCCCAGCAACAGGCCGGAGGCGCCGCGACGACCCAGCCGCAGGCGGGAGGCCGGGCGCGCGGCGCGGCCGCCGGAGCCATGGCGGGCGCGGCCAAAGGTAAAAGCAAGGCTAACCAATACGGCAACGTCCCCGATGAAGTCGCCGAGGAATACACCAAGAACCAAATGAAGGATGCCGCCAAAATGGGCGCCGCCGCGGGAGCGGCCAGGCAACGTCAGCAGCGCCGGCAGACCGCGGCCCAGCAACAGCAGGGTTCCGATGCCTACAACCAGGCGTATGCCTCCTGCATGGCGGCGAAAGGCTTTCCGGGGCAGTGATTATCAAGATGGCCCGAGATCCCCGGTCTTTCTCTGCGGGAGCGGGATTTAGCCCGCGAAGATCGCGGCCTGAAGGCCGCTCCCTCCATGACTTATTGGGACCGGGTTGCCATGAAAGTCGCGAAGCGAACACTTTGATTTCCCCCTCCCTCCGGGAGAGGCCACCCATGCCCCATGGCCCGCGGATTGTGGCCCTGGAACCGAGCGTTCACGGGAGCGACTGCCATACAAGGCAGTCGAGTCCCGCGCACCTTCTCTCATCAGGCCCTTCGGGCCACCTTCTCCCAAGCGACTAAAGCGACGCTTTGCGATTGGAGAAGGAGATATGGAGCGACCTTCGGTCGAAGGTTTCTGGTTAGGGAGGGGGAGGGAAGCAGCTTGTGGCGCGAGTGTTTTCATCGGCAGGGGTGGCGCGAGCGCCGTAACCCGTTAATAGCCGCGGCGGCCAAAGGCGGATTTCGTCCCGCTCGCCATGGCGTAGGCAGTGACATGAAAGTGCTTCGGCAATCGATCTGTTCCGGCGCGGGCATCAGGGGCGAACAGGCGTCGTCATACGGGACGCGTTTGCTGCTGAGTCTGCTGCTCTGCGGAGTCCTCGCTGGTTGTGGGCTGGTTAAGAACACCTTCGAGCTTCCCGACAAGGCGATCGCGAGCATTTTACCGCGGACCCAGGACGGCAAGGCGGTCGATCCGGTCGAGTTGCAGGCGCGCTTGCTACGATTTGCCGACAATTATCTCGACGACGTCCGGACCGCGACGGGGCAGTTGCACCGCGATGGAGAGGGTCTTGATCCCATGGAACTGCAGACCCTTAGGCTCACGCATACCGGCGATGTGCTGGAGGTCGCCACGGGACAGAATACCTTTGCCAACCTTCTGGACATGGTGGTTCTGATCGACCTGGTCCGCATGACCGTGGAAGATATTTGGGTGCCGAAGGAATACGGTGCTTCCGCTTTGCCTCTGCTGCAGGTCAGTCGGGCGGCGGAGGCCGAAATTTGGAAAATCGCTTCGGGCGCCCTGCGGCCCGAGCAATTGGCCGAACTGCGTGATGCCATCGCGACTTGGCATAGGGAGCATCCCGATATCAAGGCGTTGCGTACGGTGCGCCCGCTGGGATTTGCGGCCGAAGTGGCCAAAGCCAATCGGCCCAAGGAAGGGATGTTTGTCAGCGTTTTCAACCTGCTCAACGTCGATCCCCTGGCCGGCCTCGATCCGGCCACCCGTGAACTGGCCGAGACGAGACTTTTGGGTGAGCGAGCGCTGTTCCTGGCTCAACGCATGCCCAGGCTGATCCGCTGGGAAACCGAGGTGCTGACGCTCAGCACCGCGAAACTGCCGGAAATCCAGCAATGGCTCGGCACTACCAGCCAGCTTGCGGTAGCCGGAGATCGAATCAGCCGTGTCGCGGAGCGATTGCCTTCCGTGATCGGGAAGGAGCGGGAAGAAATCCTCCGGGTTCTCCAGTCCGAGGTTCTGGGCCTGACCGTCCTGTCTACCGAAGCCCGGCAGGCCATGGCCACCGGCACGCAAATGGCCGATGCCGCCAGCGGTACCCTCAAAAATTTCCAGGATGTGCTGGAAAAGTTCGCCTCGGGCCCCCGGGAGCCGGGTTCGGAGCCGTTCCGGATACGCGAGTATACCGAGGCGGCCGCCGAAATCGGGGCCACGGCGCAGCAACTGGGCAGGCTGCTGGATTCCCTGACCCAAAGCCTGGAATCCGACCGGATCGCGCAACTGGACGCCTTGGCCCGGAAAACCCAAGAAAATGCCAGGGCACTGGTGGATTACGTCTTCTGGAAGGCGGTTTTGTTGGTCTTGCTCAGCTGCGGAGCGATACTGGCAACGGCTTTGCTTTACCGTACTGTGGCGGCGCGGTTCAGAGCGAATGGAGCTCCTGATAATCAGGCAGGCGGATGACACAGCCCACTCTTGGGGCTCGGCAGGAGGAAGCTCGACGGGGTGCGCAATGGGAAGGCGGTTTTCCGTGGCCGCGGCACGGACAAGCCCGGGCTAATTAGGGCCGGCAGGCGCCTGGCGGCCGGCGAGTTCCCGCTCGATGAGATCCTTCGCGAGCCAGGCAGGTTTTTTTTCCTTGAGCATCGTCAGGAAGGGCGTTTGCATGTGGGGAATCAGGAAAGGCAGCCATTTTCCCACCAGGCCCGGCTCGGAAAGCCAGCGGCGCAGGTTGCGCGAACGCTGCACCGACAGCGGATGATGCACGTCGCCGCTTAGCTGCTGGCGGACTTCGGGTTCGGGCGGCAGGGTGGCGAAGAAATCGGCCTGGGTTTCCACGGTCGCACGCTTGTTGAAGAGCAGGAGCAGCACCGTGGCAAATTCGTCGACGAGTTCTTCATTGTCGTTGAAGGGGTATTTCCACTGCGTGAAGAGCACATGGCTGATTTCGTGCATCAGTATGAACAGCACGAGGTCGTTCAGCTTCGATTTATCCGCCAACGCATCGGAGACTTGTTTGACGTACTCCAGGCATAAATAAACCTGGTCGCGGCTGCCATAGGCGTTGGCGCGGTTGCAGCGCACCAGGTTGATGTTTAGGTCATCAAACACGAAGGCCTTGCGCAGGTTTTCGGTCAGGCGCGCGAAGGCCTCGGTAAGCCTGGCGCCGGCTTGCGCGCCCTTTTCATCCCCCGATTCCTCGCGCCGAGGGATAGCCGGGGTATCCAGGGAGGCCTTGGCGTCGAGGGTAAACGAGCGTGGTGCCTCGCCCTGACGGTTGTCTACCACGAGGTAGTAATCACCGCTGCGCGGCGCGACGATGGAAAAGTCCGTCTTGTCGCTGACCTGGGCCTGAAACAAGGCTGTTCGGGTGGTCTGTACGCGCGCATATTCGCGGTATTCTTCAGCGCTCAGGAGCATGACGCCCACGCGGCCGTTGATTTCGAGAACGACGTGGAGGGTGGCGTCGCGATTGAGGTTGCTGAACCGGACGCCGGTCCATTTGCCCGCATCGACCTGGCTGGAAAATCGCACCGACTTTTCGGCCGCCAGGGCAGGGGCGGCCGCCAGACAGACGAGCAGAAGGAGACGGACAAACACGCTGACGACGGATTTCATGGCGGCATGCCTAGTCGGATGGAGGGCAAATGAGCTTCGCGCATTGTAACGAAATATCAGGACGCGCCGGCAGTCGCACACCTGCGTCAGTGCCCCCTAAGCCTCGGAATACGTGTAGCGCCTTTGGTTCCTTATCGTTCGTGGGATGGTGCGATAAATGCCTATGAAAATGCCCATTGACTTTGTTTTTGAGTAAGCATATTTATGTGCCCCGCACGAGTTTCTCGATGCTGATTCGTATTTGGAGAACGTTACAGTGAGTCTGCCAAACCTGTCGCGAGGCAGGGACGGAAAGCTACGGATCTTTGAACTTCGTTGCTCTGCCGGCAGGAGCGTCGGACCACTGAAAGGCGATGACGTCCTTTCGGGTTGACGGTTCAGCAGCCAAGAGTTTCAACGACTTCAAAGATAGCCGGGTTGCCATCTTCAGTTCATCGGAGATGCGTAAACCCGGCTTTTTGCGTTTTAGGAGACGGGTTTAGGGGAGGTCAGAAGAACAAATTCAATCTGCGCATTCCGGCGGGGCGGCCGGACGTGGTTTCATTCGGGAGATGTGTCATGGCCTATCCATTCGAGCAAATTCGTCGCGATTTATCCAACGCCAAGGCAGCTGATCGCAGCGCGAGTTGGTGGGGACGCATACGCAAGGCCATGTCCCTGCCGGGCGGTGCAAGGCACGACACTGCCAGTTCCGGACGCGTGATGTTCGAAGCGCTGGAGCCGCGCATGCTCTTGTCCGCGGATCTGGCGCCGGACCTCGCCAGTGGAGGCGCGCAGGATGTGACGCTGCGCTTCGATCAACTCGCGAACGTGTACCAGTTGGTCGACGCCCAGAGCCAAGTCCTGTCTTCGGTCGCGGCCACGGCGGCGGACGACGGTCTGACCATAGCCGGCAGCGCCTCTCCCGACACCTTGCGCCTCGATCTGCAAAGCCTGCAATCGCTCAATATCTCCCTGCTCGATGATGGCCCGGGCGCAGACACGCTGATCGCTTCGGCATGGGCCGACGAGAGCTTCAACTTGTCCGGCACCATCCTCGCCGTCGGCGACAAATCCTTCGACCTGTTCGGCTTCGAGAACCTTTCTCTGCTGGGCGGGGCAGGGGACAACGCGTTCGCCGTCGATGGCTGGAATGGTGCGGTGGACGTCGACGGCGGTGCCGGCAACGACACCCTGGAAGGACCGGCGGCCGACTCCACCTGGCAGATTTCGGGCGAAGGCTCGGGAACCGTCGGCAACGTGGCCTTCGCCGGTATCGAAAATCTCGCAGGCGCAGCCGACAATCAGGATACCTTCGTCTTCCAGGCGGCGGGTGAGCTGAGCGGATACGTCGATGGCGGCGAAGGCGGTTACGACCTGATTGAACTGAGCGACGGCATTTTTGCCAACGTGAGCTTCGTCGCGACAGGCGTGGATTCCGGCACCATCGCTCGGGACTCGGACTCGCTGAGCTATACCGGCTTCGAGCCCATCATAGACGCGACTGGCGGCGCCAAGACGCTGTTTCTGCCCGCATTGCCGGCGGGCTCGTCCGACCGCATCACGCTGCTCGATCAGGGCGCGACCGATGACGGCCGCTTCGCGGTCAGTGTCGATACGGCCGAGGACATTATCTTCACCGCCGCGGCGAGCATTACCTCGCTGACGATCCAATCGCTCGACGGCGACGACACGATCGTCGTGCAGGCGCTCGATACCGACTTCACGGCGCCGGTGACGATAGCGGCCGGAGCTGGGGACGACGATATCACGCTCGCCGAACTGAGCCCGGGCGTGGTCTATACGGTGAACGCCGGCGCCGGCGACACCGATTCGTTGCGCTTCGCCGGCTCGGGTTCGCTGGTCCTCACCGACACTGCGCTCGACACGATCGTGCTCGACAGCGTCGAGCGCGCCTACCTCGGCGGCGGTTCGCTCAATGCCGCCGGATTCAGCGGCCAGGTGTTTTTCAGCGCCAATTCGCCGCAATGGGTCGAACAAGGCCCCCGGCCCTATGCCACGGGCCTTGCGACGCCATTGCTGTGGGACCCGGTGGCCGGCGCGATCCAGGCAATCGTGGTCGACCCGGCGGACCGCTTCACGACCTACATCGGCACGACCAACGGCGGGGTTTGGCGCAACAGCGGCGGCACCGAGGTGCTGTTCGATCTGAACAGCGCGACCCTCGACCTCGCCGACAAGAACACGCTGAATGCCTTCGCCAATTTCCTCGAGCAGCACCCGACGCTGACCGTCGAGATCGGCGGCCATACCGATTCCAGCGGCCTGGCGGCCGACAACGAGACCTTGTCGCTGACGCGTGCGACCAACGTGCGCAACTATCTCGTCGACATTCGGCACATCGACCCCAGCCGCCTGAACGTCGTCGCCTACGGCGAGACGCGCCCGATCGCGAAAAACGACGGCAGCGGCCACTCCGCCGAGAATCGCCGAGTCGAGCTGCAGATTCAGAACTGGGAGCCGCTGACCGACGAGATGCAGTCGCTGTCTATCGGGTCGCTGGCGATCAGTCCGCTCGACCACGAGACGCTCTATGCCGGCCTCGCCCGCACGAGCAGCTTCAAAAAACTCGGCGGTCCGCTTGACGGCCTGCTGTTTAGCGCCGACCGGGGCGATCACTGGCAGCCGCTCGCCGCCAACGAACTCCAGGGGCTCGTCGTCACCAAGGTGCTGCCGACGACGATGACCACGGCCAGCGGGGCGCAGGTGGTGTTCGTCTCGACCTTCGACGTCGACCGCGACGGCGACGGCGTGCTCGACGACCGCGGCGGCGTGTTCCGGCTCGAGGTGGCAGCCGACGGCACGCTCGAGGCCTTCCAGAAGATCTCCGGGGCCGGCGGCATGGCGGGGCTTCAGGGCGGCCCCTACACCGACCTCGCGATGGATACGAGCGGCGCGCTGGTGCGCGTCTATGCCGCCAACATCAACCAGGGCTTGTTCCGTTTCACCGAGGGTGACGCGTCCTGGGTAGCGATCAACAACAATTTCCAGATGGGCGATACCGACGCCAACGGGCAGGATGACCTGCTGCAGGGTTCGACGCGCATCAAGTTCGCGATCGATGCGGCGAGCGGCACGCTCTATACCGGCGTGATCGGCCCGGTCAACGCCAACGGCATCTTCGACATCACCGGCAAGCGGCGCGGCCTGGTCAGCCTGTTCAAGACCACCGACCACGGCGACAACTGGTCGGCGATCGCGGTGCCGACGTCGACCGACGGCGCCGCACCGGGGGTCGTGACCGGATTGCACCCGGGACGCCAGGGCGACACGCACTTCTCGATGGTCGTCGATCCGACCAACCCCAACATCCTCTACGTCGCCGGTGACCGCCAGCCGACCACGACCAACAACTCGCTCGGCCTTTCCGACTTCGCCGGCCGCATCTTCCGCTTCGACCCGACGCTGAACGCCGGCGCCGGCGGCTGGGAGCAACTCGTCGGCTCGAACACCAGCGACGCGCTGCACATCACGGCGCCACACGCCGATTCGCGCGGCCTCGTCTTCGTCGGCGACTACCAGCTGATGCAGATCACCGACGGTGGACTGTACCGGTTGCAGAACCCGCGCAATGAACCGGCCGTTGGCGACGATGTGTCGCAGGGCGAGCGCCGCTGGACTTCGCAGAACCGCGACCTGCGCTCGACCGAGGTGCTCGACCTCGATTTCGACACGCTGAACGGGACGATCCTCATCGGCGCGCAGGACGACGGCTCGACCTACCAGACGGGTAACGCCGACGGTCTCGACAACGACAACGACGGCGCCGTCGACGAGGCGGACGAACGCTTCTTCTGGACCGGCGATACCGCCGGCGACGGCAATGCCCAGATTGCGTTGCCCTTCAACAGCGATGGCACGCCGGGCGACGATCGGGTGCTGCGCTATTCGCTGTTCAACAATTTCAAGTTTCTCGACGTCTACGAGTTCGACGCCAACGCGACGCAGTTGGATGCCAACCCGGCCGACGCGACCACGCAGTCGTTCCGTATCGGCCTGCGCTCCGCGGCAGCCGGCGCCGCGCGCCTCAGCGGCATCGACCCGCTGGACCGCAACCTCGGCTTCGACCGCATCCCGATGGCGCTGAATGCGATCGACCGTACGCGTATGGTCATCGGTTACAACGGCATCTACGAGAGCATCAACGTCAATCTCGCACCGGGACCCAACCGTGTGCTGCCGCTCGAGCAGGTGTCGACGATAGACCCGGCGGTCGCCGGCAGGCCGGTGCGCGACCTGATCTACGGCGGCCGCATCGGCAACGCGGCGAACGCTGACCTCGTCATCGCCGCACGCGGCAGCCAGGTGCTGGTGCGCCAGGTGGTCAACACCGCGTTCACGTCGCGCACCGTCACCGGCGCCGGCAACATCCAGGCGATAGCGGTCGATCCGCATAACTGGAAGGTCGTCTATGCGACCGACGGTACGAACGTGTTCCGCATCGACGACGTGACCGACAACGCAAAGGCGTGGGTGCGCATCAGCGGCAACCTCGGCCAGATCGGCCAGAAGGATCAGCTGAGCCTGGAATACGTGGAGAACGCCGGAGGCGACCTGTTGCTGCTCGGCGGCAGCGGCGGCGTCACCCGGCTGTTCAACCCGGATACCGCAAGCGACGCCACGGCACACTGGTCGCGCGTCGGCAGCGGCCTTCCGAGTGCGCTGGTCAGCGATATCGAGTACGTCGACCGCGATGGCAGCGGCACGATCACGCAAAACGACGTGCTCGTCGCCGGAACGATGGGCCGCGGAGCCTGGTCGATCGGCGGTTCCGACATCCTCGCCCTGGCGCAGCCGAGCAAGCTGCAGATCCTCGGCGCGAGCACGGCGGACAGCTTCACGCTGTCGATCAGCGCGAGCAACCCCTTGCGTTTCGAGGTTGTCGACGACAATGCGGGCGGCGCGGTGGTTTACTCCGCGCGCTACGACAGTTTCGACTCGGTCGAGGGGTTGCTGCGCGGCGGCGACGACACGTTCACGATCAACCACGGCCACGGGGCGCTCGCGGTGCCGGGCGGCATACTCGTCAACGGCGGCGAGCCGGGCCAGAACACGCTGGTGCTGACCGGCGGTGATGCGCCCGAGAGCGCCAGCGGCGCCGGTTTCCGCGAGATCGTCGATCTCAGCGGCAAGCGCGAGCATGTCGACTTCGTGCAGGTCGCGGCGATCGACGACAACGGCCTGCCTGATCCCCTCGACAACCCCTTCGACACGGTGCGCGGCGCCTTCGAGTCCCTGTTCGACCTGCTGACCTTCGACGACGGTCTCGGGCAGGACCTGCCGTTCTTCGGTACCTCGTTCGCGCGGGCCTTGAACAACGTCTCGCTGAACAACGACTTGCCGATCTCGACGCCGGGCGAGGCGGTTCCCTCACAGGCCGAACAGGTGGTCGAGGCTTCGACCGACACGCAGGATTTCCTGCGCCGCTTCTTCACGACCGGTCCCGGCGCGATCACGCTCGCCGACCTGTCGTCGTTCACGACCCTGCAGCAACTCGCCGACGCGCTCGACGCGCTCGACCAGTCCGGCACCGGCTCGGTGAGCTTCAGCGGCGACCTGCTTACCGGCTTCGAACTGACGCTCGCGGGTATCAGCAAGACGATGAGCGGCCGCGCCGACGTCGATCTCGATTTGCTCGGCGGCGACATCTCGCTTGCCGGCAAGGTCGACGTGAGCGCCGACGTCACGCTGAACCTGGTCTTCGGCGTCGACAACACGAATGGCTTCTACGTCCGTTCGAACGCGGGCCACGATATCGTCATCGACAACATCCACGTGGGCAACCTCGACAGCGTCGAGGCCTCCGGCCAATTCGGTTTCCTCGGCGTCGACCTGACGAACGCGGCGCTCGCGATGGCGCCCGGCGTGCACTTCGACATCGATATCAACAACGCCGGCGACTCCTTCGTCCAGGTGTCCGACCTGCTCGCCAACCTGGCGAACTACACCGCGGTGAACCTGGTCGGCGACCCGGCGCCGAACATCCGGGACGTGACGCTGACCGGCACTTTCGGCGTGTCGGCCTTCCTGCCGGGAGAGGCGGCGCCGTTCTCGCTGCTCGACGCGCGCGCCACCGTCACCTGGGACGATATCGAGGCGCCGCTGCTCAACGGGCCGGGCAACGTCGACGTCCAGGCGACTGTCGGCTCGGCCGGCGGCGCTGCGCTGATGCGCTTCCTGCAGCTCGACGCGACCCAGTTCGCGACGCAGCTCACGTCCCTGCGTGACCAGCTCGACGATGCGCTCGGCGCGAAGGTGCCGTTCCTCTCCGACGGGCTGACGACCATCGTCGGCTTCGTCAACAAATTCCAGACCGCCGTCATCGATCCGATTACCGGCGGCATCGGAGGCTCGGCGGCGATCCCGTCGGTGCAGGAGCTCGCCAAGCGCATCGCCGCCAACCTCGGTATCGAGCCGCAGGCGCTGGGCTTGGATTACAACTCGTCGTCGACCGAGCTCACCTACCATCTGCAGCTTAGCCAGAGCGTGCTCGACCAGCAGTTGGCGCTCGGCGACGGCATAGACCTCGCCGGCGGCCTCGCCGGCCTGAAATTCAAGACGGACGCCTCCGTCGATGCCAGCCTGGGGCTCGACATCGTCTTCGGCGCCGACATCGCCGAACTGGTTTCCTCCGGTGATCCCGACAAGTGGTTCTTCGTCCGCAATCCGAGCGCTAACGCCAGCGTGGACCTGACGGCCAGCGACATCGAGGCCAGTGCGCGCTTCGGATTCCTGTCGATCGGCGTCGACGAAGGCACGTTGACGACCCCCTCGCCGATCGCCTTGACCGTATCGCTGAAGGATCCGAAGACGCAGGCCGACGACGGCCGTATCGATCTCGGCGAGCTGAAAGAGGGTATCGCCGATCCGGCCACCCTGTTGACGACGCAGTTCAGCGGTTCGGTCGATCTGTTTCTGCCGGTCGAGGCTCCGTTCCTCGGCCTGCCGGCGGTGCCGCCGGTCGATCCGGACTATGCGATCACGGTCCACATCGGCGATCTCGGCGATCTTTCGAGCTCGACGGTGACGCTCGGCGCCAAACTCACCGACCTCGGCAACTTTGGCAACATCGATGCCGCAAGCCTGGTTGGCCTGCTGGGCCAGCTGACGAACTGGCTCGACGACTTCCGCCACGGCGATCAGTTCGCCAACTTCGACATCCCGCTGGTCGGCACGGCGCTGGACTCGGTGCTCGGATTCGCCGACGCCTTCCGCGACAAACTGCTGCTCGACGACGGGGATGACGGCATCGATGCAGCGAACAGCCTGGTATTCGATCTCAACGCCGCGCTCGAAGACGCCCATCTGGCCGACCGCTTGCGCGCCGAGGCGGTGGTAGGCGGACCGGACAACGGCAAGATCCGCCTCGTCGCGAACGACGCGGCGATCGGGAGCTTCAGCGTTACCGCGGCCGCGGGTCTCGGCTTCGGCAACCAAAGCTCGTCCGGCACGCTGTACCAGGCACTGACCGCGAGCGCGACGCCTCCGAATCTCAAACTCGGCGCCGACGCGAGTTTCCAGGTCGTCATAGACGGTGCGCCGGCCGTCGCCGTCACGCTGAAATCCGCCAACACGGCCGACAACACCAAGTTCGGCAACGACCGCTGGAAGCTGGTGAACGCCGACAACGTCGCGACCTTCGCGACGGTCGACGAGATGGCGCTGAAGCTCGCCGAGGTGCTCGGCCTGCAAAACCTCCTCGTTTACAACCCCAGCGAACAGATCTTGAGCTTCACGCTCTCCCTGTCCGACGTTTTCGGGCAGACCGATCTTCCGGTCGACTTCGCCCTCGATAACCTGCCTGAATTCCTGAAACTGCAGACCGGCGGGGTGATCCGGCTGAAGGCCGACGGCAACCTGAACCTGACGATAGGCGTCTACCTGGGCGAGGCCCCGGCGTCGACCAAGCTCGACGGCACCGAGCTGCTGAGCGAGTTGAACGGCGGCATCGACATTTCGACCGACCTGCACATCGACGGAACCGGGGACGTGCGGACGGTGTACGGCGTGCTCTCGGGCGATGCGCATTTCGGCCTTGCCATCGACGGCGCGGCGGCGGTCGCCGTCACGGTCACGAAGCAGGCGAGCGACGACAACGCGACCGCGGCCGATCTCGCGGCCGACATCAACGCCGCGCTGCAGGCGAAGGGCCTAGACACCCAGGTGGTGGCCGTGGCCGACGGGCTGCGCATCGCGTTGGAGAAGGCTCCGGGTGCGAGCTTCACGACACTGAAGCTCACCGCGTCGACCTCCGACGCGGCGGTCAAGGACATCGGCTTCGCCGCCTCGCAGGAGGGCGCGGCGGGCCCGCGCAAGATCGTCGCGAGCGGCAATCTGCAATCCGGCGACGGCAAGCTCGCCGCCGATGCGCATTTCACGCTGACGGTCGACGGCAGCGACAAGACGGTGACGCTGACGAAGTCGGCGACCCAGACCAATACGACGCAGGCCGAGCTGATCACCGACCTGAATGCCGCCCTCGCGGCCGCCGGGCTCGCCGGCAAGGTCGTCGCCACGCTCGACGGCCAACGTATCCGCCTGCAGGAAGTGATCGGCGGATCGCTCGCCTCACTGAGCCTGAGCGCCGCGTCGAACGATCCGGCGGTGACGGTACTCGGCTTCGCCACGTCGCAGACCGGAGCGCCGGGCCCGTTCCGGATCGCCGCGACGAAAGATCTGCAGGCCTTGCGCGGCCGCTTGACCGCGGATGCGAGCTTTACCCTCGCCACGGACACGGTCAACGGCGGCAGCCCGTTCACGCTCACCCTGACGGCGCCCGACACGGCGAGCAACCGCTACGCATTCGACATCGTCAGCGACATCGAGGCGCAGCTCGACAAGGTGGCGGGCATCAAGGCCGATCTCGACCTCGATGGCAACGGCACGACCGAGTCGGTCAATCGCATCCAGGTCAGCTACTCGGCCGGCCGCCTGCGTTTCTGGACGGTCGACGCCGCGACCAGCTTTACCCTGTCGGCCGCGAATGCGGTCGCGCAGTCGCAACTGGGCCTGCCGGCCGGCACGACCCATGGCAACAGCATCGACTTCGTCATCACGACGCGTAACGGCGCGACGCATGCGATCACGCTCGATGGCGCGACGACGCTGAACGACGTGATCTCGCGTATCGCCCAGCAGACCGGCAACGCCGTCACCGCGGCGATAGGCGCGCGCGGCACCGGCCTCGATCTGCACGACACGACCGTGCCGGCGCAGCCGACCCCGGGGCTGTTTACGGTGCGCGCGGCGAACAACGCGATCGTCGCGATCAAGCTCGGCATCGTGCGCGACGACGCGCAGGAGGGCGAGGAGGCCGACGGCATCATCGAAGGCAGCGACATCGCCGGCCTGCGGCCACTCGACCGTTTCTTCCTGCAGAACGTCGGCGCCAACATCGGCCTGCACCTGAGCACGCCGACCCTCGACGCCAATGGCAACGTGTTGAACCCGGACGGCAACGGCATCGAGGACGACGGCTTGTCGGGCACCGCGAGCGTCGGCTTCGTCGGCATCGAGGTCGCGGGCGGCGGCACGCTCAACGCGACGCTGGCGCTCGGTCTGAAGGACCCGGATGGCGACAACAGCGACGCCGACGGCAACCGCATCTCGCTGGCCGAACTGATCGGCGCGCTGGACGATCTCGACACCCTCGTCGATGCGCCGTCGCTGACCGGTGGCGGGCAGATCCTGCTCGACGTCGACGTCAACCCGACGTTGCCGGGGCTGAACCTCGGCCCCAAGCCGCAGATCGGCATCGTGGTCGCCGACCTCGGCGACCCGTTCAGCGGCCAGGCCCCGGACATCAGCTTCGTCTACCCGGATCTCAATCAGTTGCTCGCGTTCCAGACGCCCGAGTTCAACTTCCAGAATATCCTCGCCGGCCTGCAGGCGCTGGCCGATTTCCTCGGTCAATTTGAGTCCTTCGGCTTCCTCAACGAGCCGCTGCCGCTCGTCGACGTGAGCGTCAACGACCTGATCGGCCTCGCCGACCGCTTCGCCGATGCGCTCGACGAGGCGCGCGCCAACCCCGCCGCCACCGTGCAGTTCCTCGAGACCAAGCTCGAAGGCGCTTTCGGTCTGCCGCAGGGCAGCCCGCTGCTCGACCTCGAACTCGTACTCGACGACAACGACACCCTCTCGACCGCGGACGATTTCAGCGTCCTGAAATTCGACATCGACGTCTCCGCCGGCTTCAGCAAGACGCTGGGCATCGACCTCGCCCTCGATCTCGGTCTCGACCTGCCCGTGGACTTCGGCGGCGCCGCCGACCTCACGGCCTCCGGTTCGCTCGACCTGTCGTTCGACTTCGGCATCCGCGTCGACGACCCCACCCAGGTCTTCATCTACGACAGCACCGGCCTCGACGGCATGCTGAACATCGCCGGACAAAATCTCAGCTTCCGCGCCGCGGTCGGTCCGCTCGGCCTGTTCGTCGACGGCGGCAGCGCGCAGATCAACGGCACGCTGGGCGGCGGCAAGCTGTTCGACATCGGGCTGGGCAATGCCGATTGGGTCAACCATCGTTCGCTGCTCGGCGATATCGACCTCGACACGGACTTCAACGCGCAGGTCGGCGGCCAGGTCAGCGTCTCGCTGCCGGTTTATTTCCCGACCGATTCCATCCTCGCCGGTACCGTCCAGTTCCTCGCCAACCTGTCGCTGACCAACGGCGAGTGGAACGCCAGCGCGACGCCGAGCGCCGTCGGCCCCGACGGCGTCACGCCGATCGGGCTCGGCGAGTTGTTCGCATTCGATCCGTCCAAGTTCGGCCTGCTCGATCAGTTGCTGCTCGGCGTCGACGGTGTCGACCTGTTCCTCGAGGGGCTGCAGGACGTGCTCGACGGCGAGGTCGGCGGCGTCTCGCTGCCGCTGATCGGCGACAAGCTCGCCGGCGCGGTGGACGACATAGGAAAGTTCCGCGACGGTTTCATCGTCGATTTCCGTAAGGCGGTCGAGGACCTAGCGAATCCGGCCGCGGCCTTCCAGGCTGCCGCCGGAGGCGCCGGCCTCGCCGCGGCTTCCGCCGAACCCGACCCGATCTCGAAGATACTCGGCAAGCTACTCGGCGATGCCGGGCTCGGCCTGCTGGTCGATCAGAACGCGGACGGCCACAAGGATGCCGGAGACATCCGTTACCTCAGCAACCTGTCGACCGAAATCGACCCGAAAAAGGTCTTCTTCGACTGGGACTTCGAACTCGGCGACAGCTACGACGCCGGTGCCGGCATAGGTTTCGACATCGGCATCCCCGGCCTGGGCCTGGAGACCGAGGGCGCGGTCAACCTGACGGTAGGCTGGACGCTGGCCTTCGGTTTCGGCCTCAACACCACCGACGGTTTCTATCTCGATGTCGGCGACGACCTGGACGAGGACTTCGACGGCCCGAACGAATTGACGCTCGACGTCGACCTGACCGTGCCGGGCGGCGGCATCACCGGCAAGCTCGGCTTCCTGCAGTTGAGCGCGAAGGACGATGTCACCGACGGCGACGATCTGTATACGCACCTCGGTGCCAGCTTTGCGGTCGATCTCTTCAACAGCAGCAACCACGCCGACACCAAGCTCGGATTCAACGAACTCGGCAAACTCGGCCTGGATGTCGGCATCGCCGCCGAAGCCGTCGTCGATCTCGACATGCGGCTCGCGCTGAGCAGCGACCTCGTGCCAAGCGCGCCGACCAATTTCCCCAGCGTCGTCGCCGACTTCACGCTCCAATGGGGCGTCGGCGACCGCGCCGCCGGCCAGACCATCTCGCTGGCCGACCTCGACGGCAGCTTCCTGAAGAACGGCCTGCAGTCGGTGCTCTTCGAGCACGTGGGGCTAGATCTCGGCAGCTACTTCACCGACCTGATCGGGCCTATCGCTTCGAAGGTCCAGGAGATCACCGAGCCGGTCAAGCCCTTCCTCGACTTCCTGACCGCCCCGATCCCGGTCATCTCGCAGCTCGCTGGCCCGACCTCGCTGCTCGACATCGCCGCGATGTCCGGCTTCGTCAATCCGGGCATCGTCAAGGCGATACAGGTGATCGACCAGGTCGTCGACATCGCCAACTCGCTGTCGGTGCCGGCCGGCGAGAACGCCGTGATGTACTTCGACCAGTACCTGCCCAGCCTGGTGATCTACCAGGCGCCGGCCCAGGGCTTCGCCGCGGCGGCGGGCGGCATAGACCTGTCCGACCCGAACCTCGACCTCGGCGCGCTGAAGACACAACTGCTGGCCGGCCTAGACTTTTTACCCGAGGAACTACAGGAGGCCCTCGGCACCGTCGCGAGCTCGCTGCAGCAGTCGGTCGGCAAGATGCTGCCCGGCGGCGGCGCCAGCTTCGGCTTCAAGCTGCCGGTCATCGACGATCCCTCGCAGATCTTCGGCATGCTGCTCGGCCAGCCGGCCGATCTCGTTTCCTTCAGCATGGATGCGCTCGAACTGGATGCCTCGTTCAGCGCGTTCTTTTCGCTGCTGGGCCCGCTCGGCGTTTCCATCAACGCCGACTTCGCCGCGCAGTTCGGTCCCTTCCGCTTCGCCTACGATACGCTCGGCGTCACCGAGTTCGCCTCCACGGGCTTCAAGAGTCCGCTGCTGCTGTTCGACGGCTTTTATGTCGACGATCTCGACTTCGCGAAGCTCGCCGATCCGAGCGGCAAGCTGGACGTGCCCGAGCTGCAGTTCGACATCGGCCTGTGGGCGGCGGCGGAGCTTAACCTCGCGGTCGCGCGCGGGGGCGTCGGCGGCGGGCTGTTCGCGGATATCGACTTCGATCTGCACGATCCTGATCGCGACGGCCGCGTGCGCATCAAGGAACTGGTGGCCAACGTCGTCAACCAGGCGCGCTACTTCGACCCGGTGACCGCGCCGCTCGCGGTGTTCGACATCACCGGCAAGCTGACGGCCGAGCTGTTCGCATTCGTCAAGGTCGACCTGCTGCTGTTGCAGATCGACGAACGCTGGCACATCACCGACCCGATCACCTTGCTGGACTTCGAGAGCAACTTCACCCGCGTGCCCACGCTCGCCACCGAACTCGGCGACGGCGTGCTGCAGCTCAATCTGGGCAAGTTCGCCGAACAGCGCGTCGAGGGTGACCTCAGCGACGGTGACGAGACCTTCATCGTCAAGCAGGGCAACGACGCCAGCCACGTGAAGGTCTGGTCCACACTCGTCGACTTCGACGGCGACGGTTATGAGGACTCGGAGGCGCAGACCTACGAAGCGACGAAGCTGATACTCGCGCTCGCCGGCGACGGCAAGGACAAGGTCGATCTGTCGGGCGTCACGGCCGACATCGATTTCGATCTCGAGGGCGGCTCGGGCGACGACGAGCTCAGCGCCGGCAGCGGCAAGGGCAAGGCCTACATCCTCGGCGGCGCCGGTAAGGACGTCCTGACCGGCGGCGGCGGCGCGGACACGATCTTCGGCGAGGCCGGTGACGACGTTCTCGACGGCAAGGGAGGGCGCGACTGGCTGTTCGGCGATGGCAAGGTCAAGGATGCGATCCTCGGCGATGTCATCACCATTGCCGCCAAGGCCAGCGACGGCGTGGACCATGTGCTGGGCGGCGCCGACGAAGACCTGCTGTTCGGTGCCGGCGGCGGCGACACGCTGGAGGGCGGCGGCGGCGACGACGTGCTGATCGGCGAGGGCGGCCAGGTCACGGTCGACGCCGGCCGGCTGGTACTCACCGTGGCCGACACGAGCAAGGGCAGCAAGGGGTACGCCGACACGCTGAACGGCGATGCAGGCAAGGACCGCGTCTGGGGTGGCCTGGGCGACGATACGATCAACGGCGGCCTCGACGCCGACACGCTCTACGGCGAGGGGGGTGTCGATACGATCAACGGCGGCGACGAAAACCCGCTCGAGGCGCTGCCGCCCGGCATGGACCCGAACAGCGCCGACGCGAAGGATCCGATCAAGACGAACCGCGGCGACCGCATTTTCGGTGGCACCGAGGGCGATACGATCCACGGCAATGCGGGTAACGACGAGGTCCACGGCGATTCCGGCAACGACACGATCTTCGGCGACGCCGACGACGACCGCCTGTTCGGCGGCACCGGGGCCGACACGATGGAGGGCAACGCCGGCAACGACGAGCTGCTGGGCAACTCCGATCCCGACAAGCTCTACGGCGGCATCGGCAACGACATCCTCGAAGGCGGCCAGGGCAACGATCGCGAGTACGGTGGCGACGGCCTCGATCTGCTGATCGGCGGCTACGGCTCCGACATACTCGATGGCCAGGCGGGCAGCGACAGCTACCGCATCACCGCCCGCGGCGGCTCCATCACCGAGCTGACGACCGCGTACGACACCGGCACGAGCGTCAACGACACCGATATCCTGACGCTGGTCGGGACGCCGCAGGCCGACACGGTGCTACTGCGCGCGATGGCCGATTTTTACTTCCCGACGCTGGAGAAGCTGATCGGCAACGACGCCGACCCGACCAGCCAGGGCATCGTCGATCGCATCTTCCATTCCGGCGAGCCGGACAAACTCGGTGCGGTTCTGCAGGCGCTGGAAGACGCCTACGGTCCGCACGACATCCCGGCCGGGCTCGTCGAGCAACTGATCGACAAGTTCCAGGCTGCGGTGCAACAGCCGGTCTTGAATGCGATCGATACCGCCAACGCGGCGGCACAGCAGAAGCTGGACGCCACCCAGCTCGCGGCGCTGCACCTGCGGGTCACCGAGATCTTCGACTCGAAGACCTACCGCAAGCTCGACGAGATCCGCACCGCGATCACCAAGGCCTACGAAGCAGCCCAGATCCAGGTGCCGCCGACCTTGCGCGATGCCGTCACCAACGCTTACCAGCCCGACATCGAGGAACTGAAGGAGCCGCCGCTGCCGCCCTCGACCTTCCACAAAGAATTCGAAAAGCTGATTAAGGATGCCTACCAGACGGAAGGGCTGGTCGGGCTGCTGGCGATCGTCGACAAGTACTTCGATGCCAATCACGCCGCCGACAGCAAGCAGACCGTCATCGACCGCATCGGTGCGGCTTACGAAAACGCGACCCCGGCGGCGCTGCAGACGGCGCTGACGTCTGCCCAGGCCACCTCCGGCGCGCTGAAGTCGGCGATCCTGGGCGCTTATGATCCGTTGATCGAGATCCCCGGCATCGACACCGATACCGGTTTCGTCGCGCTGATCAACAATGGCGGACAGAACGTCGAGCGCTTCAACTACCGCAAGATGGAAGGGCTGGTCGTCAACACGCTGGACGGCAACGACTATGTCGTTTCCGACGACGTGATCGCCGCGACCACGGTCAATCTCGGACTCGGCGAGGACCGGATGCAGGTCGGTCAGGTGTTCCGCTCCGAGCGGGTCAAGAACCCGTTCGAGAACGGACAGGAGGTGTTCATCACCAACATCACCGCCGAGGATGTATACACGACGCTGGAGATCACGCGCGGCTGGCTGTCGAACGGCATCAGCCGGCCGATGACGGTCAACGGCGGCGACGACAACGACCAGTTCACCGTGTTCCACAACGTCGCGGTGTTGAATCTGAACGGCGGTGACGGCGACGACGTGTTCACCGTGCGTGCCTTCGCACTGAAGGGCTCGACCGACAGCGAGCGCGCGCGCACCGACATGAAGGGCGACGGCGGCGCCGACACCATCCTCTATGTCGTCAACGCGCCGGTCGGCATCGACGGCGGCGACGGCTTCGACACCGTGCGCATCGTGGGCACCGAGTTCGCCGACGACTTCGTCGTCACCGACGCCGGCATCTTCGGCGCCGGCTTGAACGTCAGCTATGTCAACATCGAGAAGGTGGTAGCCGACGGCGCGGAGGGCGACGACCGCTTCTTCGTGCTGTCCACCGGACTGGAGGTCGTCACCGAGATCGACGGCGGCCTCGGCAGCGATTCCTTCTTCGTCGGCGGCAACCCGTCGCGCGCGCCGGTGCCGGTCATCAGCAACGATTTCCGGGGCCACAGCGGCATCATCCTGCACAACGTCGAGAGCGGCGATGCGGACTGGAACAAGCTGCCGGTCGACGGTCTTTCGGCCAACGTGGGCGATAACGAGGAGGACTTCGTCATCGTCAGCGAGCACGGCGGCAGCACGCGCGTCGTCGAGGACGCGAGTGTCGGCGGCGAAGGCTGGGCCTACGACGGTTATGGTATTCGCCTGACGCGCAGACCCGGCCTCGGTCAGGTGGTGACGATCAATGTGGTGCTTGCCGGCCCGGCGCCGGAAGACGAGGCGAAGGCTTACAAGGACCTCGAGTTCTATGCGCCCGCGACCTCGTTCGGCGCGGCGTTCAGTGCGCCGCTCGGCTTCGATCCGAACACCGGCGCGGCGATCGGGCCGACGCTGAGCTTCGACGAGAACAACTGGGACCAGGTGCAGTACGTCCGCTTCCGCGCGGCGCACGACGACGCGAGCGAGGGGCGCCGCTTCGTCTTCGTCAACCATACGCTGCAGAACAGCAGCGATCCGGACTACCAGAGTGCCCAGATGCGCAGCGTCAAGGTACTGATGGAGGACGACGATAGGGCCGGTCTGATCGTCACGCCGAGCGGCCGCGACAACACCGTGCTCGAGGACGGCTTCACCGACAATTTCACGGTGCGGCTGGCGCGCAAGCCGACCGATGCCGTCACCCTGAAGATGGCCACGGCCAACGACCAGATCACGCTGTCCGGCGCGGGCCTCGCGTTCGACGCGGCGACGAAGACCTGGAGCTTCACCTTCAGCCCGAACGACGCCGATCCGAACGCCTGGAACCAGGAGCGCACGATCACGATCACCGGCAAGAGCGACACGGTGGTCGAAGGATTCCACACCGACTACATTCGCTTCACGCTGGAGAGCGTCAACGACGACGGTGAGCCGCCGCTCGCGAATCCCGATCCGGAGCCGCTGAACGGCGACCCGCTGGTCTGGGGCATCGGCGGCCATGCCGACGGTTTCATCAACGTCGATGGCGACTTCGACCGCCTTGGCATTCAGGCGATCCCCGAGGCGAAGCCGACCTCCTACGTGCTGCTGCAGCACCGCCCGCTCACCGACCTGCCGATCACGATCAAGGTCGGCAGCGAGACGCTCGCGGCTAACCGCTTCAAGGTGAGCGGCAACACGCTGACCTTCCTCGGTGAAGACGGCGTGACGCCGGAGTTCCGCACCGGTCAGGTCTACGCCAAGTACAGCTACCGCGAACCCGGCTACGACCACGCCTTCGTTAAGGACAGCGTCGTCGCTCTCTACGACGAGGACACGCCCATGGTCATCGTCCGCCCGCCGGAAGACGGCGCGGTCGACGTCATCGAGCGTGGCGACTCCGATCCGCTGCGCCCGGACAATACCGATACCTACACGGTGCAACTGTCACGTGCGCCGCAGGTCAATCAGCCGGTCGAGATTCATCTCGACGCGATCGAGACGCGCGTGACCTACGGCCGTACCGTGAATTTCAAGGTGCAGGTCGCGCCGACGAGTGATAACAGCGACGGCGACAACGATCCGCTGACCCTGACCTTCACGTCGGCCAACTGGAATGTCGCGCGCACGGTGACGGTTGCGGCGGTCGAAGACACTTACCGGGACGGCAACGACACGCAGGTGTTCGCCCCCGAGTTGCAAACCGTCAACAAGATCCGCGGCCCGCTGATCATCGAGGGTGCGGCCGGCGCCGGCTCGCTGAGCCTGCCCAAGCCGCTGATGTTGCCGCACGAGCTGAACTTCCTGAAGCCCGACGGCGACACTGTCCTCGGCTTCACGCCGGGTACCGGCGGCGGCGCCATCGAGACGATGACGGTCTCGCTCGGCGACCTGAAGAAAGCGTTGGCGCGGCTCGAACTCGAGGACTCCAACATCGGCGAGTTGCAGGACCTGGTAGGCAAGACGCTCGAGCTGAGCCGGGGGCCAGGCACCGACGTGATGCTCGACCCGTCGCGGCCAGAGGACTTGTTCAACCGCTTCTGGCTGATCGACAAGATCGTCGTGAAGGTGGTCGGCAACCCCGACGACGCCATCAACAACGAGACCGACGACCGGGTCGAGCTGACGCTGCGCAACCCGACGATGGTCGACCCGGCCGCGCTGGGCGAAGGCGCGGTGCCGACCGCCGACACCTCGTGGGCCGTGACCTCGCTGAGCGAGAACTTCTTCGCCGACGAGCGCGAGCAGGTCGACTACCTGTTCGTCTACGACGACGACAGCGTCGCCGACGACAAGGGGGCGCTGACCTCGTCCGACGGCGCGGTGCAGTCCTTCACCGAGAACGCCGGCGCGACGCCGGACGCGATGGTCGTCGAGACCGCGGCGCTGCTCGCGGTGGCCAAGGTGCTGCCGAGGCTCGACCCGAACGCCCCGCCGGACCTCGCCGATCTCGTCGGCAGCCGGCTCGAGATCACCGTCGGGCCGGGGCTCGGGCGCGCGTGGACGATCCAGGCGATCGGCAACGGCCCCGGCAACAGCGCGACCTTCAAGACGCTGACGCTGGTCGAGGCGGGCGGCAGCGGCGTGCCCACCGACCGCAGTGAGTTCCGCATCGCCGGCGGCGACACGCACGGCCGCATCACCGGCTTCGGCATGGGGCCGAACGTGCTGTTCGCCGGCCGGCCGCAGGGCGGCGGCATCACCTACGGCGACCTCGAGGTCGTGCAGGTGAGCCTCGGCCGCGGCGACGACGAGGTCCGGGTCGACTACGCAACCAACGCCGAAGACCACACGACCAAGCGCAACGGCGACTTCCATATGCTGACCATGCTCGACACCGGCCTCGGCAACGACCGGGTCACGGTGAATCTGCAGGACGGCGACGACGGTGCTTTCTCGCTGAACTTGAACGCCGGCGATGATAGCCTCGACGGCAGCGCGTCCAGCCTGCCGATCGTCGCCTTCGGCTGGGACGGCGCGGACGACATCACCGGCGGTTCGGGCGACGACATCCTTTTCGGCGACCGCGGCCGTGTCGACTACGTGAAGACGGTCTACACCGATACGAACAACGACGGCACGCCCGACAGGCTGATCGACCAGATCGTCACGCGACTCGGCCACACGGTGGAGCAGAACCCGGTCAACCCGCCGGTCACCGGCGCGACGGCGACTACGCTCACCGACCTGAACGCGACTTTCTCGACCGACTTCGGCGGTCTCGTCGGGTTGTCGGTGCAGGCGATCTCGCCTGAAGGCCATGTGCAGTTCCGCACCATCGTGGCGAACGACGCGCATACGATCACCGTCGACCGGCCGTGGGATCAGATTCCGGTATTCAACGACCCGCTGCCCGACCCCGTGCCGGACAACAATTACTACTACCGCGTTTCGGCCTACCCCGAAGACCAGACCGACGGACAGTTCCGGGGCCCGCGCGTTGTCTGGACCGTCGACGACGAGATCGGCGACGACGACACGATACACGGGGGCGGCGGCGCCGACCTCGCGTTCGGTGGCAAGGGTGACGACACGATGGACGGCGGCGCCGGCGCCGACCGGCTGATCGGCGACAGCGCAAGGGTAGACTACGAGACGCTCGACGTCGACGCCTCCGACGGCCTCGACGGTCCGACGCGTGCGAAGACGCTGGCGACGACGGTGCGCGACACCGGCGGCGCCGACGTGATCGGCGGCGCCGCCGACGACGACATCGTGATCGGCGGCACCGGCAGCGACTCGCTCGACGGCGGCAGTCAGGACGACCTGATCTTCGGCGACAACGTCACCCTCGATCTGCATCCAGGGTCTGGCGACGCAATCACGCCGCGCTTCCGCACACCGGGTGGGGCGACGCTCTATGACGCCAACGGCGCTCCGTTGATCGGTGCGCGTGCGGCGACGCCGTATGCGGCGCCGGCATGGGCCGACTGGACGATCACCCTGGACCAGAGCCTGTCGGCTGCCCAATTCGGCAACGATTTCATCGCCGGTGGCGCGCAGCGCGACACGATCTTCGGTCAGCGCGGCAACGATACGATCCAGGGCGACGGCTCGATCGATGAAACGGTGAGCGCCGGCCGCAATGGCGCCGGTCTGCTCGTCATCGATGCTTCTTCGGAGGCGGCGACCGACGGCGACGACTACATCGAGGGCAATGCCGGAGCCGATCTCATCTTCGGCAATCTGGGCCAGGACGACCTCGTCGGCGGCAGTTCCACGCTCTTCAGCCTGAATCAGCGGAGTCTGCGCGACGACGAGGCCGACCTGATCTTCGGCGGCGCGGGCACGGATGTCGCGCGCAACAACCCGGGCGATGGCCTGCACGGCCGTGATTCGGACCTGATTCTGGGCGACAACGGCAACGTCTATCGCCTGGTTTCGGGTAGCGCCTATCTGGGTTACACCTACGATGACGCTTATTCCGCGATCCCGGGAGAAGCCGCCATCGTCGTGCGCAGCGCCGAACTGCTGGACTACTCGCCCGGCAACCAGAACCCCGCGGCGGTCATCGACCTCGGCGCGGGCGACGAGTTGCACGGCGAGTCCGGCGACGACTTCGTCTACGGCATGACCGGCAACGACGTGCTGTTCGGCGAGGGCCAGGACGACGATCTGATCGGCGGCTGGGGCCACGACTGGATATCAGGGGGCACCGGCAGCGACGGCGTGCTCGGCGACGACGGGCGCATCCTGACCAGCCGCAACGGCTCGACCGAGCCGCTCAGCGGCGTGACGCTCGCGGTCACGCCGCAGACGGTATCGACGCCGGGCAGTGTGCAGATTGCCAACATCAACGTGGCCGGCGAGTTGAAGAAAGCGGTCGATCTGGAACCCTTCGGCGCGGCCTTGGATCCGCTCTACGAAGCGCACTATGCCAACGATATCCTCTACGGCGGCTGGGGCGACGATTTCATGCACGGCGGCTGGGGCGATGACGCGATCTCCGGTGCCGAGGCGCTCGACCGCAGTGGCTACGACTATTACGCGCGGCCCGTGATCCAGCGCGCCGCCTTCGACGGCAATGTGCTCGACTACAACTCCGCCACCGGAGAGTTCGCGGCGTACAACGAGTACACGCCGATGACCCGCCTGCCGGGATTCGTGCTGGACTTCGATGCGTCGGAGACCTTCGGGGCGACGACCTCGACCAACGACGGGGCCGATCGCATCTTCGGCGACCACGGCAACGACTGGATCGTCGGCGGCACCGGGCGAGACAACCTGTACGGCGGCTGGGGCGACGACCTCCTCAACGCGGACGACGATCTCAGCACCGGCAGCACGCCGAACACCGGAACCGGGCTGAACACAGCGCCGGATACCAACAGCAGCTACGAGGACCGCGCCTATGGCGGTGCCGGACGCGACGTGCTGATCGGCAACACCGGTGGCGACCGGCTGATCGACTGGGTCGGCGAGTTCAACAGCTACATCGTGCCGTTTGCACCCTTCGGCCAGGCCACGGTGAGCCGCACCCTGCAGCCGCAGTTGGCCGAGTTCCTCTACGCCCTGAGCAAGAACGACGGTGCCGACCAGACCCTGGGCAGCGTCGGCGATCCGCGCAACGGCGAGCCCTATGCCGAACTGGGGGTCGTGCGCCAGCAAGACTTCGCGTGGCAGGATCAGACCGGCGCGCCGGCCGATCCGCAAGCCGGCAACGTGCCCGGCGGCAAGCGCGACGTGCTGCGCTCTGCCGATATGAACAACGGACAGATGCAAGGGCTGGCCCCTGACAGCGGCGTCTGGCAGGTCTCCGGCGGTGCGCTGCAGGTGGCCTCGACGTCGCCGCTTTCGGACGCCGTGGCCGTTTATCAGGTCGGCGATGCCTTGCCTTCGTATTACGAAGTGCTGGCCACGGTGAAGGTGATCAAGCCGACCGGGGGCTGGGGGGCCAACAGCTATGTCGTCTTCGATTACCAAAGCAAGACGAACTTCAAGTTCGCCGGGATCGACGCGTTTACCAACAAGCTGGTGATGGGACAGCGCACCGCAGCCGGCTGGGAGGTGCTCAAACAAGCATCCTTCTCGGGCAGCATCAAGTCCGACACCTGGTACTCCATGATGCTGTCGGTCAATGGCTTGACGGCTACGCTGGCGGTCAACAACACCACTTATCTGAGCTATGCGTTCCAGCCGACCGTGGTCGATGGCTACAGCTATGGCCTGAACTGGGGTATGGTGGGTTTCGGTTCCAACAAAGCGCGCGGCGCGCTCGACAACATCGCGGTCCAGGTCGTTCCACCGATCGCGACCGTGGTGTACGGCAACGATTTCTCCGCGGGCGCGGGGGCGATGTTCGATACCTTGAGCACCGGCAGCTGGACCGTCGCGGGTGGACGGATGTCGGCGGTTCCGCCGAGTAGCGGCGACATTGCGGTCAATCTGATCGACCTGTCCGGCGTGACCAACCTGAAGACCGCTTCGCTGCTGGAACTCGGCTCCACCTTCCGCACGGCGGGTAGGGCCGGCTTCGTCTTCGACTGGTACGGCAGTACCGACTTCAAGTTTGCCGCGATCGATGTGGCCAGCAAGCAGGTGCTGATCGGACATAGGACCGCCGCCGGGTGGTTCGTCGACCGAGCGGCCAGCAACGCGACGCTAAATGCCACCTCCGACTATACCCTGGGTGTCTCGGTACGCGGCTCGACGGTCAGCCTTACGCTCAATGGCCAGACAGTAGCGGGTTTTGCTTACAATGCGGTGGGCGTCGACGGTCGCTTCGGTCTTTTCGCCAGGACGGCGAGCGCCTCGTTCGACACGGTCACGGTGAAGACCAACGACCCGGCGGTTCCGGCCGCCGCGATCAGCGGCTCCGCCTTGCTGGCGGCGGCCACTCCCGAGGCCGCCGCGGCGCCTACGCTATTCGATCCGGCCCAGTTGGGCGGTCTAGTGACCGTGGCCAGGGAACAATGGCTGGCGAGCGGATTGGTGGGCGAGGATCAGCTCGATCTGGCCCTGCGGAGCGTCGACTTCCAGATCGGCGATCTGGGTGGCCCGACGCTGGCTCGTACCGACGGCAATATCATTTGGGTCGATGACAACGCGGCGGGTTGGGGATGGTTCATCGATTCATCTCCGCGGCTGAACGAGGAGTTCCTCCGCCCCGTCGGGCGTAACGCCCTGGCGGCTACTCCGGGCAGTCAGGCCTACGGGGGCATGGACCTGCTCACCGTGCTCGGCCATGAGATCGGCCACGTACTCGGATTTGCCCACACGCCGACGGACCGGACCGCCGAATTGATGGACGAAACTCTGGCTGCGGGTGAACGCGAGTTCCTCGGTTCCGCCGACATCCGTTACTTCGATCCGAACGACGGGCGATTCAGCGGGCGCGGGGAGCACCGCGGTGAGGAAGTCGGGGCGGCCGACGAGGACGAGTTCCTGTTTGTCCCGAATCTGGTGGCGCAAGCTTCTTCACGAGCGGATTGGTACGATATGAAGGGCTTTGAGCCGGAGGACGTTACCGAGCATGGGAGGCAGCCCGTCAAGGCCAGTCTCCTGAATAAAGTCAGGAAGGCGCCGGCCCGTATTCATTGGGGTTCCGGCCATCGTTAATATGTATACTGCTTACCCGGCCGGCCGCGGCCGGGTAAGCGGCGATTCCCAAGCGTTCCATTTTTCGGTAGTGACCAGGAGAATTAGAAAATGAGCGAAGATGCAGCTACACAAGAAACCAGAGAAGATGCCGTCCGTCCGAATCTGCATTTGAAATGGGACGATTCCAAGATGCAGACCACCTACGCCAATGCGGTGAACGCCGCCAGCACGCGAGAGGAAGTTTCCCTTTTCTTCGGCACGAATCAGACGTGGAATTTGAAGGAAGATCAGGAAGTGGTGGTTCAACTGAGCGATCGCATCGTGCTCAATCCCTATGCGGCCAAGCGTCTGTCCATCCTGCTGTCCGGCATCGTCCAGGAGTACGAGAAGCGCTTCGGCCAACTGCCTGTCGGACGTTGAAATATTTCCTGGCCCGGCCTTTACTCTGAACCCGTGGAAGGACTTTTTTCGGCGGATGCGTCTCGACCCGACCCGTAAGCTGACCTCCCGGATAAAGAAATCCTCGGATGCCCTGCGCCTGCGGGGCTAACCCTCAAGAATAATCGGGTGTCATAGTGGAACAAGGGTCGGCCGGCGTTGCGCCAGTCAGGTCGGTAGGGGCGGCCGGGTCTGCTGACGACGCGCCCACTTACCTCGATCAGGCCGTTTGGCGGCAGATGCAGGATGCCAGTTCGCGCGAAGTGTTCGCCAAATGCTGGCTGATATTGCAATGCACGCAGATTCCCGGCGCCTCGAGAGGCGTCATCGTGCTGGGTGAGGCTGACCAGGGGCCCTACGCGCCGGTGTCGTTCTGGCCGGAAGGGAAGGGCGGCAACCTCGGCCTGACCACGGCGGCCGAACTGGCGATCCAGGAACGCCGGGGGATATTGCGGGATACCCGCCAGGGCGCCACGGATGCGCGCGGCGATTTCTGCCATATCGCGTTTCCCTTCCTCATCGACGGCCGGTTGTACGGCGTGGTCGCCGTGGAGTTGACGGCGCGACCCGAAACCGCGCTGCGCGCGGCGATGCGCCAACTGCAATGGGGCGCGGCCTGGCTGGAAACGCGGCTGCGCCGCGAACAGACGCGGCAAATATCCCCGCAGAACCGGCGTCTGGCGACCGTGCTGGACTGGCTGGCCACCTGTGTCGAGGGCGAACATTTCCAGGATGCGGCCACCGCCCTGGTCACCGAAATGGCCACCGCCCTGGGCTGCGAGCGGGTCAGCATCGGATTTCTCTCCGGCCGCAACATCCGGGTGCGCGCCTTGTCGCACAGCGCCAGTTTTTCCAGCAAATCCAGCCTGATCGAACGCATCGGTTCCGCCATGGACGAGGCCATGGATCAGCGCACGACGCTGGTTTATCCCGCGCTGAAAGACGACGCGCTGCGCCTGACCCAATGCCAGGTCCTCTTGTCCGAGGAGTCCGGGCACTGCGCCATCTGCACGGTGCCGATCAGCCGCAATGGCAAGGTGATCGGTGGCCTCACCCTGGAGCGTCCGGCCGACCGGCCCTTCGACGCGGATACCGTGGAGCTGTGCGAGGCCGTGGCGTCCATGGCCGGGCCGATCCTGGAGGACAGGCTGCGCGACGACCGCTGGCTCGCGGTCAAGATCGGGTATTCCGCCAAGACCCAACTGGAACACCTGATCGGCCCCGGCCATGTGGGCCTGAAGCTGGGCGCGGGACTGAGCCTGTTGGCCGTCCTGTTTTTCAGCGTCGCCACCGGCGATTACCGGGTGGCGGCGGATACCAAGATCGAGGGGGCGATCCAGCGCGTGGTGGCCGCTCCGCTGGACGGTTATGTGGTGGAGGCCCCGGTCCGCGCCGGCGACGTGGTGAAGCAGGGCGATCTGATGGCGCGCATGGACGACCGCGACTTGCAGCTCGAGCGCATGAAGTGGTCCAGTCAGCGCGAACAATACCTGCGCCAATACCGCGACGCGCTGGCCAAGTCCGGCTGGGCCGATGTGAGCGTGCTCAAGGCGCAGGTCGGCCAGGCCGAGGCCGAACTGGCGCTGGTCGATGAACAACTCACGCGCAGCCGGGTCACGGCGCCGCTGGACGGCCTGGTGGTCAGCGGCGACCTGAGCCAGGCGCTGGGTTCGCCGGTCGCGCGCGGCGACGTGCTGTTCGAGGTGGCGCCGCTGGACGCCTACCGGGTCATCCTGGAGGTGGACGAGGCGGACATGAAAGACGTCCGCGCCGGGCAGCGCGGCGAACTGGTGCTGACCGGAGAGTCGTCGGCGCTGTTGCCTTTCGCGGTGCAAAAAATCACCCCGGTTTCCGAGTCGCGCGAAGGGCGAAATTTCTTCCGCGTGGAGGCCCGGCTGGACCGTACCCCGTCCTTTCTGACGCCCGGCATGAAGGGCGTCGGCAAGATCGGGATCGGCGAACGCAAGCTGATCTGGATCTGGACCCACACCCTGACCGACTGGCTGCGGCTGTGGTTCTGGAGCTTCTGGCCTTGATGCGTCGGCGGGTGTCGTCATGAGCGAATCGCTGTTCAGCCCTTCCTGGTACCGGGTGGCGTCGCTGCAGCCGCGCTTGCGCAGTCATGCCCGGGTCCATCGCCACCATTACCGCGGGCAGCTCTGGTATGTGCTGCAGGACACGCTCGCCGGTCGTTATCATCGCTTCACGCCGGCCGCCCACTACGTCATTTCGCTCATGGACGGCCAGCGCACACTGCAGACGATCTGGACCCTGACGACGGAACACTTGGGTGATGACGCCCCCACTCAGGAAGAAATGATCCGTCTGCTCGGCCAGTTGCACGCCGGCGACCTCCTGCTGTGCGACGTCACGCCGGACAACCTGGAGTTGTTCCGGCGCTTCCTCCGGCAGGAACGGCAGAAATGGCTGCAAAGGCTGTGGAGCCCGCTGTCGCTGCGTTTTCCCCTGATCGATCCGGACCATTTCCTGACGCGCTGGGAGTTTCTGGTGCGTCCCCTGTTCGGCGGATTCGGTGCGCTGTTGTGGCTGCTCGTGGTGGGGTCTGCGGTCGTGCTGGGCGCGTCCCACTGGAACGAACTCACCCAGAACGCGGCCGACCGCGTGCTGGCGCCCAGCAATTTGCTCATCCTGTTTCTGGTCTATCCCCTCATCAAGGGCCTGCACGAGCTGGGCCATGCCTTTTCCACCAAGGTCTGGGGCGGGGAAGTCCACGAGCTGGGGGTGATGCTCATCGTCCTCATGCCGGTGCCCTATGTCGATGCCTCGGCCGCCTCGGCCTTCCGCGACAAGCGCCGGCGCATGGTGGTCGGCGCCGCCGGCATGCTGGTGGAGTTGTTCATCGCCTCGCTGGCACTGTTCGTCTGGCTGAACGTCGAACCGGGTCTGGTACGCTCGGTTGCCTTCAACGTCATCCTGATCGGCAGCGTGTCCACGCTGTTTTTCAACGGCAATCCGCTGTTGCGTTTCGACGGGTACTACATTTTCGCGGACGCGGTCGAACTCCCCAACCTGGCCAGCCGCTCCAACCAATATCTCGCCTATCTCGCGCAGCGTTATCTGTTCGGGCTGCACGACGCCAAGTCGAATGTCGGAACGGAGGGCGAGCGCATCTGGCTGACCGTCTACGGCGTCGCGTCGTTCGCCTATCGCTTGTTCGTCACCTTCAGCATCATCCTCTTCATCGCCGGCAAATTCTTCGTGGTCGGTATCGTTCTGGCCATCTGGGCGGTGGCGACCATGGTCGCCGTGCCGTTGGGCAAGAACATCCATTTCCTGTTGAACAGCCCGGCCATCGAAAAAAAACGGGCGCGGGCGATCTCGGTCACCGCCGGCCTGTTGCTGGCCGCGGTTCTGCTCCTGTTCGGCGCACCGTTTCCGCTACACACGCAGTCCGAGGGCGTGGTGTGGTTGCCGGACAAGGCCCATGTGCGCGCCGAGACGGCCGGTTTCGTGCGGCGCCTTTTGGTGGCGCCGAACAGTCGCGTCAAGAGCGGCGACGCCTTGTTCGAAACCGAGGATCCCTTGCTTGCCCGGCAGCTGGCGGTGCTCGAATACCGTCAGCGCGAACTCGAAGCCCGCTATAACGCCGAATGGCGCGAGGATTACGGCAAGGCCCAGTTGATCCGCGAGGAACTGGCCTCGGTGAACGCCGAGTTGGAACGGGCCCGCGAGCGGGTGGCCAATCTGACGATACGCAGCCACGAGGACGGCGTGCTCGTTGTGCCCAAGGCCGAGGATTTGATCGACAAGTGGTTCAAGCAGGGTGAATCGATCGCCTACGTGGTGGGTCATCCCGTGGCCACGGTGCGGGCCGTGGTGACCCAGGACCGCATCGGCTTGATGCGCCAACGCGTCGAGAGCGTGGAGCTGCGGTTGGCGGAGGACGTGACGCGCATCTACCCGGGGCGGATAGAGCGCGAAGTGCCGGCGGCCTCCGACAAGCTGCCGAGCACGGCCCTGGGGCAGGGGGGCGGGGGCGAAATCGCGGTCGATCCGTCGGACAAGCAGGGCGCCAAGGCCTTCGAGACCGTCTTCCAGTTCGACATCGCCCTGCCCGAGCAGAGCGCGCTGCGCAACCTGGGCGGCCGCGTCTACGTGCGCTTCGATCACGGCAGCGAACCGCTGGCCTGGCAGGCTTATCGCAAACTGCGGCAGTTGTTCCTCAGCAAGTTCAGCGTCTGAGCCATGCACGAGATCCTGCTGCCGAGCCCGGGCCTTACTTTGGGGCATTATCCCGAGCGTCCGGTGTCCGAGCGCAGCGTGCTGGAGCGCCTCGCCCACGGGGCGGTCGGTTGGGTGCGACAGCGGCGTTATGGCCGGATCTCCGGCTTGGATCGCTTCGTGGCGGAGGTGAATCGGCATGAGGCGGATGTCGCTCCGCTCGCCTCCCCGGCGCTGGAGGAAAAACTGCGCGGCGTGCGTTTCGATCTGGTGCGCCATGGCTTACGCGACGACGTGGTCGCCCGGGCGTTCGCGCTGATCCGCGAAGTCTCGCGCCGCACCTTGGGGCTGCGGCATTTCGACGTGCAGGTCATGGGCGGCTGGCTGATGCTCAACGGTCTGATCGCGGAAATGGAAACCGGCGAGGGCAAAACCCTGACCGCCACCCTGCCGGCCTGCACCGCGGCGCTGGCCGGGGTGCCCGTGCACATCGTGACGGTCAACGACTATCTGGTGAAGCGCGACGCGAACTGGGCCGAGCCCCTGTGCCGGGCGCTGGGCCTGACGGTGGGCGCGATTACCCAGGAGCTCGACGGCCCCGCCCGTCAACAGGCCTATGCCTGCGACATCACCTATTGCACCAGCAACCAGCTGGTTTTCGATTATCTCAAGGACCGCTTGACCCTGGGTCGTTCCTACAGCCGGCTGCAATTGCAGATGGAACGCTTGGGCCGGGAGCGCGAGCGGGACAAGGCCTTGTTGCTGCGGGGCCTGTGTTACGCCATCGTCGACGAGGCCGACAGCGTGTTCATCGACGAGGCGCGCACCCCGCTGATCATCTCCCAGGAAAAATCGGCGCTCGACGAGCAGCGCCTCTACCAGGAAGCGCTGGAACTGGCGGGCGGCCTGCAGGAAGGACAGGATTTCATGCTCATGGAACGGGCGCGGACCGTCGAACTGACGCCTTACGGCAAGACGCGCGTCGCCGAACGGGCCGCGTCGCTGGGCGGGATATGGCGCGGCAAGCGCAGGCAGCGGGAATTGGTCGTGCAGGCCTTGAGCGCCCTGCATCTGTTCGTGCGCGACCGGCATTACATCATCGCCGACGGCAAGGTACAGATCGTCGACGAGTTCACCGGCCGCGTCATGGCGGACCGCTCCTGGGAGCGCGGCCTGCATCAGCTCATCGAGGCCAAGGAGGGCTGCGCGCTGACCAGCCGCAAGGAAACGCTGGCCAAGATCAGTTACCAGCAATTCTTCCGCCGCTACCTCCGCCTGGCCGGGATGACCGGCACGGCCAAGGAGGTCGCCGGCGAACTGTGGGCGGTGTACGGGCTGAACGTGGTGCGCGTGCCCACGCATCGGCCGATACGGCGCGTCGCTCACCCCGTACGCGTGTTTCCGACGGCCCCCGAGAAATGGCAGGCCATCGTCGAGCGCATCGCCGAGATTCATGCCCGGGGCCGGCCGGTGCTGGTCGGCACCCGTTCGGTCGCCGCGTCCGAACACCTCAGCGGGCTGCTGATTGCCAGGAAACTTCCGCACCAGGTGCTCAACGCCCGCCAGGATGCCCACGAGGCCGATCTCATCGCCGCCGCGGGGGAGCGCGGCAGCATCGTGGTCGCCACCAACATGGCGGGCCGCGGCACCGATATCAAGCTGGCCGCCGGGGTGGTCGAACTGGGTGGATTGCATGTGATCGCGACGGAAATCCACGAATCCGGCCGGATTGACCGGCAGTTGTTCGGGCGTGGCGCCCGCCAGGGCGATCCCGGCAGTTATGAAATGCTGCTGGCGCTGGACGACGAACTGGTCCGGGTCTACGGCCGGGCGCTGCTGCGGAAACTGGTGGCGAGATCGCTGCGCGCCAACGACGCCCGACCGGCCCGCTGGCTGATGCGTTCGGCGCAGGACGCCGCCGAGAAATCGCATTCCAGGATACGGCGCGGCATGCTCAAGATGGACGAGCAGCGTAGAAATCTATTGGCTTTTTCGGGAACTTCGGAATGACGATGATGTGGAGCGGTAAACGCAACGGGGCGGCCGTGGCCTGCCTGTGGATGGCGGGTGCCTGGCCGGCTTTTGCGCTGGATGCCAAGGGCCTCGATTGCGTGATCGAACCCAAGATGACGGTGGAATTGAGCAGTCCGGTGCCCGGCGTGCTGGACGAGATACTGGTGGAGCGCGGCGCACGGGTCAGCAAGAACCAGGTGTTGGCGAAGCTGAAATCCGGCGTCGAGGAGGCCAACGTCAAGCTGGCCCGCGCCCAGGCCGAGCTGAACAGCGAGATCAACGCCTCGCAGGCGCGTCTTAACCTGAATGCCCGGGTGCATGGCCGTACCAGCGAATTGTTCAAGACGCAGATGGTTCCCCTGTCCGAAGCGGACGAGGCGGAGACCAAAAAAATCGTCGCCGAATACGAGCTCAAGAAGGCGAGGGAAGACAAGCAAATCGCCCATCTGGAACTGGAGCGCGCTAGCGAACTGCTGAAACAGCGCTCCCTGGCGAGCACGATAGACGGCGTCGTGGTCAAGCGATACAAGGCGCCGGGCGAATATGTCGAGGACCAGCCCGTGCTGAAGATCGCGCAGGACGATCCGCTCAATGTCGAGGTGATTGCGCCGTTGTCGCTCTACGGCACCATCCGCGAGGGCATGATGGGCGAGGTGCGGCCGGAAGAACCGGTCGGCGGCAAGCATGTGGCGCGGGTCAGCATCGTGGATACGGTCATCGATGCGGCGAGCGGAACTTTTGGGATCCGCCTGGAGCTTCCCAACCCGCAACACCAGGTGCCGGCGGGCGTGCGCTGCGACATCCGCTTTCTGACCGGCGAATCGACCCCGTCCCGCTGAGTGCGGACGGGGAGCAGCCCCCTCGGCGCGCCATTTTCGCGCTTCCAAGCGTTACAGCTTACAGAAAACGGAGTATCGCCATGGCACACTCAAAATCGTTCGCCCGACTGATGCAAACCCTGCGCGTCGCGGATCTCGCCGAGCGGCGCGGCATGCCCGGGCTGGAGGCCCTGGAACAGTGCCGGGCGGACCGCCGACGGTTCATGAAGATGGCCGGTGTGGCGGCGGGAACCCTGATGGTGCCGGGACGCTGGGAACTCGCGGCACAGCCGGTGAGCGCAAGCGTCGGTATCGTCGGCGCCGGCCTGGCCGGGCTTTCCTGCGCCTATGCCTTGCAGAAGAAAGGCCTCACAGCCCAGATTTTCGATGCCGGGGAGCGTGCGGGCGGACGCTGCTGGTCGCTGCCCCATGTTTTTCCCGGCCAGGTCGCGGAACGGGGCGGGGAATTGATCGACAATCTCGGCAAGACCATGCTCGGCTATGTTCAGGAATTCGGCCTGCAAGTGGAGGACTTGTCGAAACAGCCGGGGGATGTCGTTTACTTCTTCGACGGTCAAGCTATCCCCGAGTCCACGGTGGTCGAGGAGTACCGCGCATTCGTCGGGTCCATGCGGGCCGATTTGACCCGGTTGTCCAACGGGCCCACCGCCGACAGCCACAATCCCTATGACGTCGGGATCGATAATCTGAGCATCGCGGAATACCTCGATAGCCGCGGCGCGAGCCCTCTGCTCAACAAGCTCATCAGCGTCATCTACAACATCGAGTACGGGCTGGAGGCCGATCAGCAAAGCGCCTTGAACCTGCTGCTGTTCATCCATGCCGACAAGCGCTCCAAATTCACGCCGTTCGGGGTGTTCAGCGACGAGCGTTACCACATCGTCGGCGGCAACGACCAGGTCGTCTCGGGTCTGCTCGGCCGGCTGGGGGGACAGGTCAATCTCGGCATGAAGCTCCTCCGTGTCCGCAAGACGGCCGGCGGCCGGGTCGAATTGAGCTTCGACACCGGCTCGAAAACGGTCTCCCAGGCTTTCGATGCCGTGGTCATCGCCGTTCCCTTCACGACGCTGCGCGAAGTCGAACTGGATGCGAGCCTGGGTTTTCCGCAGTGGAAGCTCGATGCCATCCATCAACTCGGCTATGGCAGCAATGCCAAGCTGATGGTCGGCTTCGATGGACCGTCATGGCGCGGTTTGGGAGGCGATGGCGCCTCCTATGCGGATCTGGCCCATCTGCAAAGCACCTGGGAGACCAACCCCACGCTGGCCACGGCCGAGCATGCCGTGCTGACCGACTACACCGGCGGCGACCTGGGCGCGAGCCTGGACCCGGCCGCTCCGCAGATCGAGGTCGCCCGCTTCCTGAACGATCTCGACGGGGTCTATCCGGGGGCATCCGCTACCGCCAGCCGGCTCGCCGACAACGCGTACCTCGCGCACCTGGAGCACTGGCCATCGAACCCCTTGGCGCAAGGTAGCTACACCTGCTACAGGCCAGGGCAGTTCACGACCATCGCCGGCAATGAAGGAAAACCGATCGGCAACGTCTATTTTGCCGGAGAACATGCCAACTCCTTCTACGAGTGGCAGGGGTTCATGGAAGGCGCGGCGCTGTCGGGTATCGATGCGGCTCAGCAGATACTGGCCGATCTGAAAAAATGAAGCGACATGGGCGGCCGGCCGAATGAAATGGCGGGGTCGCGGAGCGTGGCTCGACGACCCGTGCGGCCTCGCATTTCCCGCAACAAGCCTGTCACACGGGTCTCTTATCCTGTTCGCCCCGATCGTCATGAAGCGTCGCGATTCATTTTGCCGCATTAAAGCGGTCTCCCGATTTTGCATCTGTGTGCTCCTGCTGAGCGGATGCGCGCTGCCTGCATCGAGGGAAGAAAGCTTGGCACTGGAAAAGCGCGTCGCGCAATTGGAGCGCGAGGTGAGGCAATTCCATGCGGAGCGCAGCTCCGCCGTCGCCGATGCACATCCCTCGAACGAGCAAGACCAGAGTGCCCGGCTTTCGGCGCTCTTCAGCGAGCGCCGGCGCTTATTGAAAAGCTATACCCCACAGCATCCGTCCATCAAACTGCTAGATCTCAAAATCAAGGAACTCTCGCAATTCGGGCCACAATAAACGCTGTCAGGCTGGCGACGGAGATCGGTACCACGGCCTTACCCCTTGCCGCGCTATGATTTTTGCAGGCAGCCGGCCGACCTGGACGCCAGCTTGCCTTGGCGGGTCGCGACACGATTAGAATGAGGCGTTTACAGTCGGCGCGGGCATGGGCCCCATCAGGAGGAAGCAGGTATGGACGAAGGGCAACAAGCGATACTCCGCGTCGTTGAACGCCTCATGCTGGAAATTCAGCTCAGCCTTCCGCAAACGCTCGCGGCCACACAGCAACGCCAACTTCGGCACCGTATTCAGCGCATCCTGGAGCATGGCCGCGGCGAAGCACTGGCACCCGATTGGCGCGCCATCACCATCGTGATGGCGGACATACGAGGCTACACGACGCTGTCGGAACGCTATCCCGCCGACGTCATGTTCGAGATGCTCAACGGTCACGTGGCGATGATGTCGGAAATCATCGCGCGGCACGGGGGTAGCATCGATAAGCTGATGGGCGACGGCATCATGGTCTTGTTTGGCGCCCCGACGGCTCAGCAAGACCATGTCCAACGGGCGTTGAGTTGCGCAGTGGAGATGCAGCAAGCCATGGCGCGGGCCAATCAGGAGAGGCAGGCGAGGAACCTTCCGCCGATCTACATGGGGATAGGCGTCAACAGCGGGAATGTGTTCGCCGGATTGATAGGCGCGGACTGGCATCGGGAATACACCGTGATCGGCTCCGAAGTGAACCTGGCCGCGCGCATAGAGGCTCAGAGCATGCGAGGGCAGATCCTCATCAGCGAAAACTCCTACGCCGCCGCGCGGGGTGACGTGATGGTCGGCGAGCCCATTGCGCTGCAGGTCAAAGGACGTTCGGAGACGATCACGGTTTACGAACTGTTGGGTATGCAACGCCCCGAGCACAGGACGGTGCCCCGTTGCGAACTGCGCAAAAGCCCGCGGGTCGCCATCCGCATGCCTTGCCATTTCCAGCGCCTGCAGCAGAAAAGCGTGCTTGCGCCCGTCCATCGGGGGCAAGTGGTGGATTTGGGCTATCACGGCCTGGGTATGATCAGTCCCGTGCCTCTGGAGACTCGAGGCGAGATCAAGATGGCGCTCTCGCTCCAACTGCTCGGCGACCTGACCCGCGATGTGTACGCGCGCATCGTCGCGCCACCGGACAAGGAGAACGAAGGCTACCGCTGCCGGATGGAATTTACCGACATCGACATGGAAGGCCAGCAAGTCATCAAGCAGTTCGTCGACAGCCAACTGAGCCGCGCATGGGCGTAAACCTTCACGCCTAGTCTTCGTCCAGCGCCGAAAAACGCCCGGCCAGAAAATCGAGCAGCGCCCGCACGGCGGGCAGCAGGCCGCGTCGGGACGGGAATACGGCATGGATGATTTCCCGCCGCGGCGCCCAGTCCGGCAGCAGCCGAACCAGCGTATTCTCCGCCAACCGGTCGCGCACCATCATCACCGGCAGTTGCACGATGCCGACGCCGGCGAGTGCCGCGCCGCACAGGGCGATCATGTCGCCGGTGACATAACGCGGCCTATGGTGGATCGCGGCCTGCGCTCCGTCGGGTCCGAACAGATTCCAGACATATTCCTGCTGCGGATCGCCCAGCCCCAGGCTGGGCCATTCCGCCAGGTCGGCGGGTGTTTGCGGTACGCCCAGACGCCCGATCAACGCCGGACCGGCGACCAGGCATTGGCCACGGTCGGCCAGTACGCGCATCACCAGGTCGCTGTCCTGCAGCGGCGGCGGCCGCACCCGGATGGCGACGTCGATGGCTTCGCCCACCGGGTCGACGCGGCGATTGGTCGCTTCCAGATGCACCGTGATATGGGGATGCTCGGCCATGAAATCGGCCAACATCGTGCCGACGTGGGCGTGCAGCAAGGCGATCGGGCAGGTCACGCGGACGGTGCCGCGAGGTTCCGCACGCGTCATCTCAACCGCCGCCTGGGCCGCTTCCGCCTCCACCAGCATGGCCTTGCAGTGTTCGTAGTAGCTGCGGCCGATTTCGGTCACGGCGAACCGACGGGTCGATCGCTGGATCAAACGCACACCCAGCCGCTCTTCCAGCAGCGCGATGCGGCGGCTGAGCTTGGACTTAGGCATGCCCAAGGCACGGCCCGCCGGCGCGAAACCGCCGTGATCCACCGCCTGGACGTAGTAGTAGAGATCGTTCAGGTCTTGCATGGGCCTTATCGTTCCATTTATGAGACTTTGAAGCGTAATAGTAACGACTACTGATCCCGTCGTCTCATTAGTATCATCTATCCAACGCTTAAGTTAAGCGCACGTCAGGAGATGAAGATGAAAAGAGTCCTCGGTGTTTACAGCGCGCCCCGCCCCCACTGGGTGGGCGACGGCTTTCCGGTGCGTTCCCTTTTTTCCTATTCCAGCCACGGCAAGCAGCTCAGCCCCTTCCTGCTGCTCGACTATGCCGGCCCGGCCGATTTCACGCCCACCGACAGGCCGCGCGGAGTCGGGCCGCATCCGCATCGCGGCTTCGAGACGGTCACCCTCGTTTACAAGGGCGAAGTGGCGCACCGCGATTCGACGGGCCAAGGCGGCGTCATCGGCCCCGGCGACGTGCAATGGATGACGGCGGGCGCCGGCATCCTGCACGAGGAGTTCCACTCCCAGGCGTTCACGCAATCGGGCGGTGCGCTGGAAATGGTGCAACTGTGGGTGAATTTGCCGGCCAAGGACAAGATGACCGCGCCGGGCTACCAGGCCATCCTGGCCCGCGACATCCCGACCGTGGATCTGCCCGGCGGCGCCGGAGCCTTGCGCGTGATCGCGGGCGAGTATGGCGGGCATGCCGGCCCGGCCCGGACATTCTCGCCCATGCAGCTCTGGGACATCCGGCTGACACAAGGCGGCACGCTTGAGTTGGCGTTGCCCGAGGGATGGAACGCGGCGCTGATCGTCCTGCACGGTACGATTTCGGTGAACGACGGCACGGTCGCTCGGGAAGCGCAGATGGTCGTGCTGGATCAGGCCGGGGACGGCCTGATTGTCGAGGTCAGCAACGACGCCTCGGTGCTGCTGCTGAGCGGCGAGCCCATAAACGAACCCATCGCCGGTTACGGGCCGTTCGTGATGAACAGCCGGGAAGAGATCGAGCAGGCCATCGCCGATTTCAACGGCGGCCGCTTCGGCCGGATGGAGAGCTAGCTTCCGCCCGGCCGCCTCAGGGCGGCCGGGCAATCCGGTGCCTACGCGCCACTCAACCTTAGCAAAGGAGTTTTAAGCATGAGTAAACCCTACGTTCGTCTCGACAAGAACAATGCCGCCGTCCTGCTGGTCGATCACCAGGCCGGCCTGTTGTCCCTGGTCCGGGATATCGAGCCCGACCGGTTCAAGAACAATGTCTTGGCCCTGGCCGATCTGGCCAGGTATTTCAAGCTGCCGACCATCCTCACCACCAGCTTCGAGGATGGCCCTAATGGACCCATCGTACCCGAGCTGAAGGAAACCTTCCCGGATGCACCGTATATCGCCCGGCCGGGTCAGATCAATGCCTGGGACAACGAAGATTTCGTCAAGGCGGTCAGGGCCACGGGCAGGAAGCAGCTCCTCATCGCCGGCGTGGTCACCGAGGTCTGCGTGGCTTTCCCGACTTTGTCGGCTCTGGAAGAAGGTTACGACGTATTCGTGGTGACCGACGCCTCCGGCACCTTCAACGAACTCACCCGGAAATCCGCCTGGGATCGCGTGTCGGCGGCGGGCGCCCAGTTGATCACCTGGTTTGGGGTCGCCTGCGAACTGCACCGCGACTGGCGCAACGACGTCGAAGGCCTGGGCGCCTTGTTCTCCAGCCACATCCCCGACTACCGCAACCTGATCACCAGCTACACCACGCTGAAGGCGGCGAAATAAGCCGCGTCCCCGTCCGCTCGGGCGGACGGGAAACTTGCTCCTTATGCACTCGGCGGGCATCGCATTCGATCCGCTGAGTCTGGCGTCGCGGCGGACGCGCACGGCGTTTCGTCGGGGTGGCCGCCGCTGCGCGTCATCATCCTGTAATGGCTCAGGCGCTAGACTCGCGCGTTCGAAGCCATGGCGGCGTGAAGGATTTTCCATAAGGGGTCAGCGGGTGCTTATTCGACACAAGGTCATACTGGGCGTCATCGTCACGGTAGCGCTGCTGGCCGGCATGCTGGCCCTGATAGGCAGCGTCACCACGCACCGGGCCGAGGAGGATTTGATCGCCGCGGTCCACCAGAATCGGTCGGTCCTCTGGTCGAATGCCTTGTTGGAGCAGACGGATTCCATGAAGGCCGGGATGAAGGAAATCGAAGAGGATTTCAACATCCGCAAGGCCCTGAAAGAAAACGACGGCGCGGCTTTGCAGGACAGCGCGCGAACCGCGTACGAACTGATGAAGGATACCGGCCGGTTCGACGGCATCCAGATATTCGACGTCAACGGCAAGGCCGTGTTTTCCGCTCCCGATGAACAACCCGGCCTGTCCGACGCCGCGCTGATCGAACGGGCCGTGCGGACCGGCCAGCCGCTCAGCAGTCTGGCGACCGATGCCCATGGCCGGCCGGTCAACGTCCTGGCCGCCCCCCTGCAAATGGGCCGTGAGCATGAAATCGTCGGCGCAGCCTTGTTCGTCAGCCGGCTGGATGCGCCGCTGAATCTATTGAACCAGTTCGATCAGTCGGAAAGCCGGGTGCTCTCCGGAGGAGAATCCCAGCCCCCATCGCTACCCGCAGACCTGGAAGTCGACATGCCGGAGGCGGGTGAAAAGGCCTTCGTCGTCGCCAAGCGCGGGGATCGCGTTTACTCCGTCGGTATGCAGCCAATCCGGAATCTGGACCATCTGGCGGTCGGGCATCTGGTCAGCGTCAAGGATCAAACCGACTACTACCGGGCGCGCGCCCTGTTCAGCCTTAGCGCTTACGTCGGCACCGCCGTCATCACGCTGTTCGCGCTGTATCTTCTTTACCGATACCAGAAAAAGGCCTTGGCGCCCTTGATGGTGGGTGTCGCCCGCGCCCGGCAAATCGCCCGGGGGGATTTTTCGTCCGGTATCGCATCCTATGGGCGCGATGACGAAATCGGCCAGATGCTGGATGCATTGAACGGCATACAAAGTACGCTGCAATCGCTGATCACCGAAATCAGCGGACAAACCGAGGCGGCGATCGCCGGCGAGTTGAAACGCCGTGCCGATCCCTCGCAGCATCAGGGCGATTACCGCAAGATCACCCAGGGCTTGAACGACACGCTGGATGCCGTGATCGGGCCGCTGGCCATGGCGGCAGACTATGTCCAGCGCATAGGGCGGGGCGACATCCCGCCCAAAATCACCGCGTCCTATCCCGGCGAGTTCAACACGCTCAAGCACAACCTCAACCAGGCCATCGACAACGTCAATGCCTTGATTGCCGATACCCTGTTGCTATCCCGGTCCGCCGTGGAAGGTAAGCTGTCCACCCGCGTCGACGCTTCCAAGCATCAGGGCGACTACGCCAAGATCGTGCAGGGCGTGAACGAGACCCTGGACGCGGTGACCTCGCCGATCAGTCTGGCCGCCCGCTACATCGAATCGATCGCCCGCGGCGACATGCCCGAGAAGATCACCGGAGGTTTCAGGGGCGATTTCGATACGCTCAAGGACAGCCTCAACCTGGCCATCGACAACATCAAGCTTCTGGTGGTCGAGACCGACGATTTGGTGCGGGCCGCCACGGCCGGCGACCTCGCCGTACGGGCCGATACAAGCCGGCTGCACGGCGAGTACCGCAAGATCGTACAGGGCATCAACGACACGCTCGACGCCATCGTGGTCCCCATCGACGACGTGGTCAGGGTGCTGGCCGCCCTGGCCCGGAACGACCTCGGCCAGAAGATCGCGGCCGGTCATCGCGGCACCTTTGCCCGCTTGAGCGATGACGTCAACACCTCCGTGAACAATTTGGCGAACAGCGTCGGCCACATCAAGGAAGCGACCGACGCAATCGGAGCCGCCGCCCGGGAAATTGCGGCCGGCAATGCCGATCTTTCGCAGCGCACCGAAAAGCAGGCCCTCAGTCTGCAAAAAACGGCGGAGACCATGGACCGGATGGCGGCGACCGTGCGACAGAATGCCGACAGAGCCGCTCAGGCCAACGCCATGGCGATGGCGGCATCGAACGTGGCGGGCCAGGGCGGTCAGATGGTGCGCAGCGTGGTGGCCACCATGGGGGAGATCAATGAGAGTGCGGGGCGGATCGCCGACATCATCGGCGTCATCGACGGCATCGCTTTCCAGACCAACATTCTGGCCCTCAATGCGGCGGTGGAGGCCGCTCGCGCCGGAGAACAGGGGCGCGGTTTCGCGGTGGTCGCGGGCGAGGTGCGCAGCCTGGCCCAACGCTCGGCGGCGGCGGCGAGGGAAATCAAGTCATTGATAGGCGATTCCGTAGGCAAAGTGCAAAACGGCGCACAGTTGGTGGAGGAAACCGGGCAGACCATGGAAAAAATCGTCGCCTCCGTCAGCGGGGTCACCGATTTCATGGCGGAGATTGCCGCAGCCACGGCGGAACAGAGCCGTGGTATCGAGGACGTGAACAGAACCGTAACGGGGATGGATGAGGTCACCCAACACAATGCCGCCCTGGTGGAAGAGGCGGCGGCCGCCGCCAAGTCGCTCGAGGCGCAAGTCGCGATGCTGTCGGACACCATGGGTCGATTCCGTCTTGGCGCCGACGACGGGGAGACGGGCGGTCTCGTTCTTCCCCATGACCTTCTGCAGCGGCCGTCGCGAGGACTACGCGCGTTCAGGGCAAACGGCTTTGCGCTACTCGACGCCCCGGCGACAGATCTGCGCCAATCATCCGCGGTCGATCATTCCCGCTAGGTGCGGCGCTTTCGCCGTCCCGCGTCGGCGCCGGCGCGCGAGTCCGGGCAATTACCCGCAGCGGGCGATATCCAGGTTCAGAACATGAAGAAATAGGCGAACGTCGAAGCGGCCGTGGCAATGGCGACGAGCCGCCAGTTTCGTTCGACCCAGCGCGCCTGGCGGGTTTGCCGCAGCAAACCGGAATAATCCAGCAAGGCGGCGCTGGCTTTCATCCACCACGAATAGACCCGGCGCAGCAGTTTGTACAGAAGATAAAGCGCAAGCGACAAACCCGTGTAAGCGGTCGCGACTTCTCCGCTGTGGTGCGAAAGGCCGACGACCTCTATGAAGAAATCGTCCAGCAGGCTTTCGATGACTTCCAATGCCAGGTGCAGCCAGTGCAGAAGCAGATGCAGGAGGTCATCGCCGAACAGCCAAATCGCGCCCGCGGCCAGGGCGAGGAGGGTCAATTTCCGTTGGGCGGCCGGTAGGTTACGTGCCATCCGGCTCAACCGTCCGATCTGGACGCTCTTTCCTTCGAACATGGGTCTGCCTCAAGTAGGGGTTATCGTCTCGCGCGAGTTTTAGGGGATGCGGGCGGCACGCGGTGCTCAGCCGGTATTGCGCATGCCCGCCGCGATGGCGTTGATGGTGCGCAGCAGGGGCAAGGTCCAGGGGCTTTGCTCCGAGCCGTCCTCCTGCTCGTGACGCACCCGCTTGAGCAGGGCGACCTGGATGGTGTTGAGCGGCCCCAGCAAGGCATTGCGCCGATGCAGCGAGGCGGCGAGGGACGGGTTGTCGGCGATCAGACTGTCCACCTCGGCCACCTTCAACACCCAGTCCACGCAGCGCTCGTGTTCCTCCTTGATGAGACCATAAGCGCGTCCCGCCGATTCGGCGTCGGCGCACAGGGCGGCGTAGGAGTGGGCGACGGCCATGTCGGACTTGCACAAGGCCATTTGCGCGTTGCTCAGCAAATTGCGGAAAAACGGCAGGTCGCGATACAGGGCGCGCAGCCGCGCCAGACGGCTGTCGTCGCCCGCACACCAGGTTTCCAGGGCCGTCCCTATGCCGTACCAGGCCGGGAAGGTCTGCCGCGACTGGGCCCAGGCGAATACCCAGGCGATGGCGCGCACCGATTGCTTGGAACGGTCCTGCTTCTTGCGGTGTGAGGGCCGCGAGCCGAGGTTGAGCAGGCCGATTTCGCTGACCGGCGTGGATTCGTAGAAATAGTCCAGGAAGCCCGGCGTGTGCTCGGTCAGTTCGCGGAAGTGCCGCTCGCTGATGCGCGACAATTCGTCCATCACCGCCAAATCGTCGGCGCGGTCCGGCGGCGTTGGCCGTACCAGGCTTACGCTGGCCTTGAGTAGGCCGGTGACGCCCATGGTGAGTTCGTAGACTGCGGTTTCCATGTTGTTGTAACGGTAGAACAAGACCTCGCCCTGCTCGGTGAACTTGATTTGTCCGCGCACGGTGTCCGGCGGCTGCGCCAGGATGGCCTGGTGGGTGGGGCCGCCGCCGCGGCCCACCGTGCCGCCGCGCCCGTGGAACAGCCGGCACTGGACGCCGCGCGACTGCGACAGCGCGACGATCTTCTTCTGCGCCTGGTACAGATTCCAGGCCGATGCCAGGATGCCGCCGTCCTTGCTGGAGTCGGAGTAGCCTAACATCACTTCCTGACAGTTGCCTGACGCGGCCAGCAGGTCGCGGTACACCGGGGTGTCGAGCAAGGCGGCCAGCACCGGCTCGATATGGGCGAGGTCTTGTATGGTCTCGAACAGCGGGCTGACGCCGATCTGGCAATGCCAATGACCGCCCACGCGGCCGACCAGCCCTTCCTGCGCGGCCAGGAACAGCACTTCCAGCACGTGGCTGGCGGCATGGGTCATGGAGATGACGTAGCGGCCGAAACATTCCGGGCCGATCTCGCGCCGCATCCGCGCCATGACCGCGAATACCCGCAAGGTTTCCCGGGTCGGCTCGGACAGGGTAGCGGGATCGTGAACGATGCCGCCCGGCTGCACGATGGCCTCGCACAGTACGATCAGGCGCTGCTCCTCGGTCAGGGCGGCGTAGTCCAGGCCCAATGCGTGCCGGAGGATTTCCGCGACGGCCGCGCTGTGGCGCCCGGATTCCTGGCGCACGTCCAGTTGCATGAGGTGGAAGCCGAAGGTTTCCGCCAGCCGGATCGCGTCCTGCAGGCCGCGTTCCGCGACGGCCTGATCGCCGTGGCCCAGCAGGGAGTCGCGGATGAGCTGCAGATCGTGCAGGAAGGCGCCGGGATGGGTATAGGCTCGGGCGTCGTCGCCAATCGCCAGGCCGTCCACGGTGCGTCCGATCTCTTCCAGCTTGAGCTTCAGGCGGAATTTCATCAGCGTGAGCTTGTGGCGGTAGGGTTCCTGCAGATAAGGCTTTTCCATCGCCGCGATGGTCGGGCCCAGCAATTCCCGGTCGGCCTCCAGCGCTTGCAGGAAGTCCGCGCTGGGTTGGCAGAGTCCGTAGGAATGGGAAAGCTCCCCGCCGAGGTTGTCCAGTCGCCGGATGTATTCGCGCAAGATGGTACGCGCCTGCATGCGCACCGCCAGGGCGGTGATTTCCGGCGTGACGAAGGGATTACCGTCGCGGTCGCCGCCTATCCACGATCCGTAGCGCAGGAAACTCGGCAGCCGCAGTTCGTTGGCGCCGAAAACGTCGGCCAGGGAGCTCTCGAAATTGCGGTATACCTGGACCGTGGCTTCGAACAGGGAAAGGGGGAAATAAAACAGGCCGGCCGCGATTTCGTCCTCCACGCCCATGTGCCGGGCCCTGACCTCTTCGGTCTTCCACAACACCTCGATCTGGGTGCGCAGCTTCTCCAGGGTTTGCGTGCGGTAGTAGCCCTTGACGCGCGGATCGTCCAGGTCCTCGACGGTCAGGAACACCTCCCGCAGCGCGCTCTTGAGCGTGCGCCGCTTCGCCTCGGTGGGATGGGCGGTGAGCACGGGCATGTAGAGCAACTGGTCCAGCAGGGTCTGCAACTGCTCGTTATCCAGGCCCGCGTGCTTGAGCTGAAGCAGGGAGTCGTGGAAGGAATGGGGCCAGAAGTGCCCGCCGCGCGCCGCTTCCCGCCGCCGTATGCTCAGGCCGCTGGTTTCCTCGGCGATGCTGATGAGGCTGAAATAAAGCGTGTAGGCCCGCACCACCTGGCTGAGCGCGCTGGGGCTCAAGTCTTCGACGGTGGCCATCAGCTTCGCGCGCTTGCTGTCGTCGTCGCGGTGATCGCGGTCCGCGAAAGCCTTTTGCAACTGCCGCATCGCCGCCGATACTTCGGCCGTGGCCTGCGACTTCAGCACCCCGGTCAACAAGGTAGTCAACTGACGGATGCGGAATGTGAGATCTCGTTCGTAATCGTCGCTCATCGAATAAGCCGGGCTAAGTGTGAACTGCTGCGCGCATTGAATAGGCTAAACAGGCGCGGCGTAGAGTGGAATAGGGCCACGGTTAGCACTGTATTGCGTAATCGGGTCGATTAAGTCGGAGGGTGCGTGCTTTGATCGGCAAATTCCGCCGCCGTTGGGGCCTGGCACGCCGAAACGGGGCGGCGATTGCTGCTGGTGGCGGTCGGCACGGGATATCACGCCGGTTCCTCCATCGCCTCAACGAGTGCAGTCACGGAGGAGGCCGCCGGAAGCTCGTGTTCTCCGTACAGGCGTGCATACAGTCCGCCGCCGGCGATCAGCGCATCGTGCTGGCCTTCCTCGCAGATCACGCCGTCCTCGAAAACATAGGCCTTGTCGGCCTGTTTGATGGCGCTGAGCCGGTGCGCCACGATCAGCGTGGTGCGGCCGGCCAGGAAATGCGCCATGGCCCGGTGCAGACGCGATTCCGTTTCGCTGTCCAGGGCCGAGGTGGCTTCATCCAGGATGACCACCTTGGGTTCGGCCAGGATCATGCGGGCGATGGCCAGCCGCTGCCGCTGGCCGCCGGACAGCCGCATGCCGGTGCGGCCGACCAGGGTATCCAGGCCGAGCGGAAAATCTTCGACGGTTTCCTTGAGCTGGGCGATCTCCAGGGCCTGCCAGAGTCGCTCGTCGTCGCGGTCCCGGCCCAGCGTGAGATTGGCGCGTACCGTGTCGTTGAAGATCGCGGGGTGCTGCAGCACCGTGACCACATGCTCGCGCACCACGTCCAGGCCGATTTCGGTCATCGCCACGCCGTCGAAAGCGATCATCCCTCCGCTGGGCGGGTAGAGGCCAATGAGCGCCTGCACCAGGGTGGACTTGCCGCCGCCGCTGGCGCCGATCAGCGCGACTTTCTCGCCCGGACGGATGTCCATGTTGACCCCGCGCAGCACTTCCTTGCCGTTGGGATAGCTGAAATGCAAATCCTGTATGGCGATGCCCACGGTCGGCTTGCCGGCGAAAGGGTCGGCATGGTGCGGATAGCGTGGCTCCAGCTTGAGCTGCAGCAACTGGTTGATGCGCTCCAGCGCGGCGCGGGCGCCGTGGAAGGCATACTGGATCCCCAATATCTCCTGCACCGGCGACATCATGAACCAGAGGTAGCCGAATACGGCCATCATTTCGCCTATCGTGAGCCCGGAGTAGATGACCATGAACATGGCCAGGGCGCGGAACACGTCGAAGCCGAACAGGAAGACCAGGAAGCTCATGCGATTCGCGGCGTCGCTCTTCCACTGGAAGGCCGCCGAGTGTTGCCGTATGCCGGCGGCGGCATCCAGGAGGCCATGCATGTAGTGCCGTTCGCGGTTGGCGGCGCGGATCTGGTGGATGGCTTCCAGGGTTTCGCTCAGCGCTTGCTGGAAGATGCCGATGGCCGAGTTCTCGTGCTTCTTCAGGTGTTTGACCTTTTTGCCCAATACATTGGTGAAATAAACCACCAGTGGGTTGAGCAGCAGGATGAACAAGGCCAGTTGCCAGTGCATCCACAGCAATATCGCCGCGGTGCCGCCCAGGGTAAGGATGGCGACCAGCAGCTTGGCGATGGTGCCGCCGATGAAGCCGTCCAGGGTGTCCAGGTCGGTGACCAGATGGCTGACCACCTTGCCGCTGCCCAGATTTTCGTACTCGGCCATGGAGATGCGTTCCAGACGGTGGATCAGCCGGGAACGTATCCGGAACGCGATATCCTTGGCGATGAGGGTGAATTGCCGGGTCTGCCAGACGTTGAGCAGTGCCGCGCTGACCCGCAGCAGCAAGGTCAGGGCCAGCAGGATCAGGATGTAGAGCGGTGGACCCTGCCATTCGGCCGGTGCGAGCCGGTTTATCAGGTTCACCGTCGCACCCGGCTTGTTCAGCAGCACCTCGTCGACCAGCAGAGGCATCAGCAGCGGGACGGGCACGGCGGCCAGGGCGGACAATATCGCCACCACATGCGCCTGGACCAGTTCGGTCTTGTGTTCCAGCGCGATGCGGCGAATATAAGGCCAGTCGAAACGGAAGGGCTCTTCGTCGTCTGTCATGGGGGCCGGGCCCGAATCGGGCCGGGAGAGCCTGCCGGCGGAGCCGGGCGATGCGTGTGGATACATAAAATGAGATCGCGGCGATGGAGGTGAATGATTTCACTTTATCAATTGCCGCGAGCCCTGAGAACTCACATTCCCGCGCCCGGCCAAAAGGGCCTGCGGCAAATTGCAATGCCGGCCAGTTAAGCCCCTCTACCTTTGGGAAGGGTTGCGACTCAAGCAACCGTTTGCGATTGGAAGGTCGCGACTCAAGCGACGTTTGCGATTGGAAGGTCGCGACTAAAGCGACGTTTGCGATTGGAGAGGGGTAGGGGGCAATGCTGTTGAAATAAGGAACCCTCTCCCTCTGGGAGAGGGCAATGCCGTTAAGTTAAGAGGCGCATCGTCACCCCGGCAGGGAATGCCGGGGGTCCAGAGGCCACGGACGGCTGAGGCGTTTTACCTCCCTGTAACCTGGGTTCCGGCAATCCATGCCGGAATGACGGCTTAACTTAACGGCATTGTGGGAGAGGGCAGGGTGAGGGCTAAAGCGCGTGATGTTTCAATAACTTCGTTGCAAACATTGGGCGTCCAGACCCTCACCCTTACCCTCTCCCAGAGGGGCAATGCCGTTTAGTTAAGCTCCTTCCCCCGACGGGGGAAGGATGGGATGGGGGCGATCCAAACCATCAAGCGCTTATGATCTCGCCCCCACCCCGGCCCTCCCCCGGCTGGGCGAGGGAGCAAGAAGGGCTTAACAGAACGGCATTGCCGGTTGCTCAGTAGGTTTCACCTCTGCGCCCGGTGGTGGCGCCATTTTTGGTCAGGTGCCAACTCCCGTTACAGTGCCGATTGATGAGGTTCAGGTCGCGCCTGATAGCAAGCGTGTAAATCAGGTGCCATGAATCCATGGTCTGGATAAAGCAATTGCCGGATAATCGCACGGGGGGCTATGAATGCCGGCATTTCGGCCACAGCGTTTGTTCACTCTGTCCGAGACATGCCGTTCACGAACGTCCGAAGATTGAACGAGGGCAGTGTAGCTATTGCACGGCGCAATAGAGAAGCGTATTGCGCAAAGGTTAACATTCGGCGGAATACGCTGCGCTATTCCGCCTACGCGGGCTTGATTTCTGTTAGTGTGTTAATGCTTATTATTTTTCTTTTTTTGGATCTGAAATCAAAAGATCAACAAGCTTAACAACTGCGTCTTTCTGAAGTGGCCCACGCTTAGAAATTCCAGCATAACTGGAATTAAACTTACAGGTAATTGCCTCCCATAGCGCAACCTGTTGAGAATAATCGTTCCCGCCATTCTCAGACACTTCAGCCCATGAAGCATTGTTAACTCTTAACATTTCAAACATGATCCAGAACGCGTTCTTATCAACAGGCGTACCATTTTCAAATGCAAATCGAAACTGATTTTGTATTGAAAACTTTGTGTATTCATCGCTTTGCAATGCTCCTTGACGAAGAAGATCGCCATATGTTGATGCCGCAATTTTTACGCCACCAATACATGCAGAAACGTCAGTCACAGGATATGCAGCCGCTTGGCGCATAAGTTCATACACGTGCCCCTCCTGTTTTGTAGTTGTAATTTTGTCTTTTTCCTCTTGAGTGTTTTCAACGTTTGAATTTTTTTCATAATCCCAAACACAGTAAGATGGAGACGCTTTGATTTCTTTAATAGCGCTTGGATTGCCTTCAAGTGCTTGCTTTGCAAGCTTTCCGCACTGGGAATCGGGTTTTTTCGTATAGTACTGTGCAATATTATCTGCACAGGCCATGCATAGCCCAATTTCTGAGAATTTATTTCTGAATTGCTCATAGTCTAAATTTTCTTTGTGTGCAATTTTTTCAACAATAACTTTACTCTTGAAATTTACGGCGTTTTCGCCAAATACATTCTTTTTAATTAGGCTTCCTCTCAGGTTTTCTCCACTATTTCCAATTATTGGCAAAGTTTCTTTTGGCTGAAGGCTCGCTATAGGCATTGAAATTTCAATTGTATATTCTCCAAGCTCTAAACCTGAATCTCCTTTTGAAAATGGCTCTATTTCAAATATTCCATTTTTTACTACTGTTTGTGCTTGTGCTGCATATGCACTTTCAGGCCTAGTAAGTGTCGCCATTAGCGCAATACCGTCCGGTAAATTCGTGGTGCCAGTAATTTTAAGATTATCTGAGCCGTCTGATTTAAGTGAAATATCTACGTCTAACGCCAATACAGTTACCGAAAATAGCAATAGAAGCATTGTTATAACATTCTTCATGACTCCCTCCTTATGTAGGCCTAACGCCAGCCATAACCGGCCCCAAAAAGCGGAACGCAGCGCAGCTTTTTGGGTCCGAGTTTATGCATTGTTAAGCATTTTATCTCTTCCGCTTCGATTCACTTTTAACTGCTTCGTGAATCTCTTGGAAAATGACACCCATTTCATTTGCAAACGCATCATGCCGCAGTAAATTCGGCAACCGTGGTGTGCGAACATCGGGAGGAAATGAAATATTGGCGAATATTGGATAGGGTATACCCTCAACATCATCCAACGTCAATCGTTTCGCCAATGGGTAACCAGCATTCCCAAATTTGTTTATCAATACCTCGTTAATTTTTTCTTTGTACAACTCAGGCTTTAGTTTGATGTACCGTCTATTTACACCCGATAGACGAGTGGCTAATTGAAACATCATATCAGGGAGAATATCTAGATTGTTGTAATAGAGAATCAGAAGGTTTGAGTTGCCAAAATAGTCAAGTTCTCCTGTAGAGTATAGCTCCTGCAACTTATCCGCTCTTTTACGCAATAGACATGAATGCACAAGAGCGGACGCACTATACCCTTGAAATGACCCGTTATCATGATGCCTTCTTAATAATTGAATTTCATCAAATGCTGCGTCGAAATTTCCATTAACCAAATGCCGTTCAAGCCCATAGTAATATACGAACACATAGCCAATATCTATTTCTTTCGTAACATCATAAAGCCATCGTAGATACAAGCCCCTTTGTTCTGGATTCATTTCACTATATGAAGGAAAATACGAGAGCTTTTCGACTTTTTCTGGGGAAGGTGGGTCTACTGCTGGCAATACCGCGTATATAGTGCTTGGATCATCCGGCACTTCCTGATTGAGACCGACGTCACCAGCTTCAGAAATCGAGATGGTAAATTGCAGGCCAAAGCCATGGCTCTTCGGCTTTTCATAAGAAATGAATAAGAGTTCCTTTCGATAAGGAGGAATCTTGTTGATTGCAGGATTAGTCTGCTTCCTTGGAATCAGTTTATTCAGTAATGACATTGGGCCATCCCTTCAGGCTATTTTTATGCCTAACTTGAACCTGAGGGGCGCGACGCTTGCGGCGCGTCCCAGCCCCCGAAGGGGACGAACTCGAGCGGAAGGTTATGTTTCATCTTGAATTTCTTTTTTGGCTATTGATATTAACTTCGGCAGATAGTTATCAATCACCTCTTTAATTTCCATAGATAGCGTAAGCAACCACTCCGCCTGATCTTGCTCAGAATGCATGTCAGGTATACTTTCTTCATTTATTTGAAACCGAGTTTGCATCAGCTTTACATTTGCCTCTTCCAGAATTATTTTAAAATCCTCTGACAAAAACAAACTTCCGGTTGCACTGTGCTTTGAGATTGTGCGCAAAGGCTCGTCAAATTTCACGCTTACCTCAATGGTTGGTTCGCAGTAATGAGAGGCTCTTATATATTCTGACCAATGCCCCAACTCTTCAAACGCCTCAATAATTTCTTTATATATAGCCCTTCGTTCATCCCATAGCTTTTCTTGCTTGAACTTATTTAGAGCTAAACGTGAACCAAGATAAGCTGCAATAAACCCAACCGTAATTGGAGATAGATATGTAGATATTTCATCAACTGCCACACAGCTCTCCTGAAACATAACATTTTACTTGGCAGAATCGTTAATTAGAGCGCTATACAGATTCTGTATAGCCTCTACACTGGTATATGGGTGTAGTTCGAGTTGCCGGCCTGACATCCATGATTTGCCACTTTTTCGCGAGGCTACCTTTATGCCTTTCGTGTCGTCAACCTCGGGGGATAAGCCCGCGTAGGGCGGAATAGCTCAGCGTATTCCGCCGAATGTTTACCTTTCATATGGCGCAATACGCTTCGCTATTGCGCCTTACGGCCCTGCAATAGCCCACAGTCCTCGTTCAATCTTTGGAAACGCCGACGTTCGTGAACAGCATGTCTCGGACAGAGTGAACGAACGCTTTGGCCGAAATCCTCTCATTCAAAAAAGCAGGCTCGGCCAACGCCGAGCCCTTCGATCGTGCGTACTTGCTTCCTTCAGCCCTTGACGCTTACTTCCAGAACCTGGCTCCAGTGGCCTACGCGCTCGTCGCGGATGCGGTAGATGGCGCGGTATTTCCAGATGGCGGCGGTGCCGGCGGGCGGGAGGGGGGAGTTGTCCTGGTAGCCGGGGGACATCTTGATGGTGAGCAGGTTGAACGCGCCGGTGCCGTGGTCGGCTTCCAGTTCCAGGGCGTCCGCGCCGTTGGCTTTCCAGTTGATGACGGGGTGGCCGCCCTGGTAGGCGAAGCTCAGCGCCGGTTGCAGTTCGGCCGGGTCGTGGCCGTTGCTTTGCGCGGCGATGATGTTGAGCGCGCGGCCTATGGTTTCGGTGTAGTTGTGGTGTAGCTTGATGCGGACGATCAAGCCGCCGATGAAACCGAAGATGTCGGCATAAGGTTCGGCCGCCGGGGCGGCCACCGTCACCGGAGGCGGCGGCAGGCTCACCGCGGCGCCTTTCGGACCGTCGCGCAGCACGCGTTTGAACGCGAACAATGCGTCGGTGTATTTTTGCGCGGTGTCTTGCGCTTTCAGAACATGGTCGAACCAATCGGCGCCGGTTTTCACCAGGGCGAGATCGTCGGCGCTGATTTCCAGCAAGGCGGCGTAATTGGGCAGATGGTTATTCAGGTGCTGGAGCAGAGCCAGCTTGCCGTTATCGTCGCGAGGAATGGCGGTAGCATTCGGCATGGTGTGTGTCCTCCTTAAAACAATTCCAATGTTCCAAAACATGCAAACGCAGCCGAATCCTAGCCATCCCATCTCGCCGGGCGCAAGAATTATTTGGTGATAAAGATATTTATGCCGCAATTCACCTGTTTTTCCTTATCGGTGACCGGTGCAAACGACGTGGAATCAGGTTGTCACAGGATGATCACCGCTTGTTCTCCGGCGATTACCGGTGATTGTCTGGTCATCACCGGTTTTCACTCGGTGGTCACCGGTTACCAAGCCGTGGGCACCGGTGACCGTCGGAAAAAAACCGGTTACCACGTCACGAATACCTTTTACCCTCCGGCGATCACCGCGTACCTTGTCGCGGTCACCGGTTTTCACGTCGCCATCACCGGTGATCATGTCATGGGCACCGGTTTTTATGTCACCGTTGCCGGTGATCGTGTGATGGTAACCGGTGACCGTCTCGCAATCACCGGTATTCTTGCAGCGCTCAGCGGTGAAATTCCGGTGGAGTGCTCTTCCCGACCTACCGGCCGAGGTTTTTTACCCGTGGGAATGACGGATTGTTTCGAGAGTATGGGGCCATGCCAGGGAGGGACGGAGATGAGGGCTCAATGCCGTCAGGTTAAGCCCCTCTACCTTAGGGAGAGAATCCTGTGTGCCAAGCGCACCGAATTGTTCCCAGGAACCAAACCGTAGGGTGGGTAAACGGCTTCTAGTTTGCCCACCGCTTTTCGGTGGGCAGATAGAGCCTGCCCACCCTACCGGAGACACCGTTTCGTAGGAAGGTTCCTGGGTAGGGGGCAATGCCGTTAAGTTAAGCCGTCATTCCGGCATGGACTGCCGGAATCCAGGTTACATGGATGTATGACGCTTCAGCCATCCGTGGCCTCTGGACCCCGGCATCCCAATCGCAAACGGTTGCTTTAACCGCAACCCTTCCCTGCCGGGGCGACTTGAAACCTTACCAAGGCGGCCCGAGCTCCCTGGTCTTTATTTGTGGGAGCGGCTTTAGCCCGCGAAGATCGCGGTCCGAAGGCCGCTCCCGCCATAACATTTTTGCACGGGGGTAATGACAAGGAATCGGTCAGACTTGCCCGGGTCGGGTAATCCGGCGGTATTTGGACGTAGAATTCGCTACCATCGCATCAGGACGAGACCGCCGCCATGCCCCAGCCATTTTCCAGCCACGCGAACACCCTCTGGCATGCCGCTGAGCCGGACGATGTCGTCGCGGCGTTGGGCTCGGATACCGTTTCGGGCCTGACGGAAACGGAAGTTGCCCGCAGGCGGGAGCAGGCCGGCTGGAACCGGCTGACGCCGCGCAAGGGCAAGGGCCCGCTGCTGCTGTTTCTGCTCCAGTTTCATCAGCCGCTCATCTACATCCTGCTGGTGTCCGGTGCCGTGACCGCCTTCCTGCAGGAATGGGTGGATTCCGGCGTCATCTTCGGCGTGGTGCTGGTCAACGCGATCATCGGCTTCATCCAGGAGGCAAATGCGCTCAAGGCCATCGAGGCCTTGGCCCATACCTTGAGCGTGTCCGCCACGGTGCTGCGCGACGGCGAGCGGAGGGTGATCCCGGCCCTGGAACTGGTGCCGGGCGACATCGTGTTCCTGCTCTCCGGCGACAAGGTGCCCGCGGATCTGCGCCTGCTGCGCACCCGCGATCTGCAGATCGACGAGTCCGCCCTGACCGGCGAATCGGTGCCGGTGCAAAAACACTCGGCCCCGCTGGCGGAAGGCACGCTGCTCGCCGACCGTGCCTGCATGGCCTATACCTCGGCCCTGGTCACTTACGGCAGCAGCACAGGCGTGGTGGTGGAAACCGGCGACCGCACGGAAATCGGCCGTATCAACCGGATGATCGCCTCCGCGACCGATCTGGACACGCCGTTGACGCAGAAGATTTCCGAGTTCAGCAACTTGCTGATGTGGATCATCATCGGCTTCGCCGCCATCACTTTCGCGGTGGGCTGGCTGCGCGGCGAATCCGCCCTGGAGATGTTCATGGCGTCTGTGGCCCTGGCCGTGGGAGCAATACCGGAGGGCCTGCCGGCGGCCCTGACCATCACCCTGGCCATCGGCGTCTCGCGCATGGCCAAGCGGCACGCCATCATCCGCAAGCTGCCGGCGGTGGAGACGCTGGGCGGCACCACGGTGATCTGCTCCGACAAGACCGGCACGCTGACGCAGAATCAGATGACCGTGCTGGCGGTTTACGCCGGCGGCGAATTGTTCGAAGTGAGCGGCGGCGGCTATGCGCCGGAGGGCGAATTTCGCCGACAGGGCCGGCGCATCGAGCCGCAGGACCATCCTGCATTGATGAGCTGTCTTCGGGCCGGGGTGCTGTGCAACGACGCCCGTTTGGTCACGGATGACAAGGGCTGGCGCATCGAAGGCGATCCCACCGAGGGCGCCTTGCTGGTCGCCGCCCGCAAGGCCGGCTTTCACGAGCCGCACGTGCACGAGGCCTATCCGCGGCTGGACGCCATTCCTTTCGAATCCCAGCACCAGTTCATGGCCACCCTGCACCACGCCGTGGACGAGGATGCCCATTACGTCTGCCTAAAGGGCTCCGTCGAAAGCCTGCTGAGCCGCTGCGACTCCGCTTACGATGCCGCCAAAAACCGCGTTCCCCTGGACGCGGCGGCCATCCACGCGCAAGTCGATGCGCTGACCGCACGCGGTTTGCGCGTATTGGCCTTCGCACGCGGCGACCATGCCAGCGAAGATGAAACCGTCGACCATCACGAAGTGAAGGAGGGCCTGGTCTTCCTCGGACTGCAGGGCATGATCGATCCGCCGAGGGCGGAGGCCGTGCGCGCGGTGGCGGCCTGCCAGGCGGCCGGCATACGGGTGAAGATGATTACCGGCGACCACCCCGGCACGGCCGGCGCCATCGCGCGCGACCTGGGCCTGCTGCGGCCGCGCCGCCTGCAACTTTTGTTCGGCATCGCCCCGACCGGACCCGTGTTGACCGGCGCCGAGCTCCTGGACCTGGACGACGAGGCGTACCGGAAACTGGTGCAGGAGTGCGACGTTTATGCCCGGGTCGCACCGGAGCAGAAGCTGCGCCTGGTGCGCGCCTTGCAGTCCTTGGGTCAGGTGGTCGCCATGACCGGCGACGGGGTGAACGACGCGCCGGCCTTGCGCCAGGCCGATATCGGCGTGGCCATGGGCAAGTCCGGCACCGAAGTGGCCAAGGAAGCCGCCGCGATGGTGCTGACCGACGACAATTTCGCCACCCTCGAAGCGGCGGTCGAGGAGGGCAGGGGAGTCTTCGACAATCTGGTCAAATTCATCGCCTGGACCCTGCCGACCAATATCGGCGAAGGTTTGGTCATCATGGCTGCGGTGTTCGCCGGCGCCGCCCTGCCCATCCTGCCGGTGCAAATCCTCTGGATCAACATGAGCACGGCGGTGCTGCTGGGCCTGATGCTGGCCTTCGAACCCAAGGAGCCCGGCATCATGGCCCGCCGCCCGCGCGACCCGGCCCAGCCGCTGTTGACCCGGCGCCTGGTGTTTCGCATCTTCCTGGTGGGCCTGCTGCTGCTGGCCGGCGCTTTCGGCCTGTTCCAATGGGAGCTCGCGCAGGGCGAACCCCTGGCCAAGGCGCGCACGGTGGCGGTCAACGTGTTCGTGTTCGGCGAGCTGTTCTATCTGTTCAACTGCCGCTCGCTGGAATACTCCATGCTGCACGTGGGCCTGTTCTCCAACCCCTGGGTGATCGGCGGCGTGAGCCTCATGGCGGCCTTGCAGGTCTTGTTCACCTATGCGCCGTTCATGAACCTGTGGTTCGGCAGCGAAGCCATAGGCCTGGAAGAATGGGTGCTGATACTGGCGGCGAGCTGGATCACCTACGTGGTCATCGGCGTGGAGAAGTGGCTGGGACGACGCTGGCCCGGCCGTATCCGCTAACCGGCCGGGAGCATCGGGCCTTGCCACGCAAATCGTCGTGTTGTTCTGGCAGAATGGGCGTCTCGTTAAGCGGGTCTGCGAGCCTATATATGCGGTTGAAAATGGTCTTGGCAAAATGGGTACCGCTCGCGGCATTCGCATTGCATCTAGCGGCGTGTGTGGCGCCGGCCACTTTGGAGAGGGCGACCCTGGCATACGATCAATCGGTCACCGATCTGACGTCGAGGCAGTTGCTGCTCAATATCGCCCGAGCCCACCAGCACCTGCCCATCCATTTCACCGGCGTGGCCAATATCGCCGCGAGCTATAACTTCCAGTTCAGCGCCGGCGCCACACCCGCGCTCACGGGCAGTTCCGGAACGGCACTGGTACCGGTTTTCGGCGCCGGCGTGGGGGAAAACCCCACCATCAGCATTGTGCCTATGGAAGGGGAGGAGTTCACCAAGCGCCTGCTGGCCCCGTTCAGCGAAACCAAGCTGATCATGCTGTTGCGTCAGGGCGTGGATGTGGATTTGCTGCTGCGTCTGATGGCGAGCGAGTTCCGGCCGGATGGCGAAGAGTCGATATCGTTCCACAATCTGCCGGCGGACCACGAGGGCTATTCGCAGTTTCGCCGCGTGGTCCTGCATCTGTCCTCGATACAGGACCGCAACCGGCTGTATTTCGAACCGCTGAATTTCGAGCATCGCTGGACCTTGCCCGCCGACGGCGTGAAGGCGGAAGACCTGAAAGACCTGCCGCCGGAGATCACGGCGGACTACGATGCGCAGGAGCGTGTCTGGCGGCTGCGCAAGCGGGTCAGCGGGCGCATCCTGATCACCAATTACGATCCCGGTTCCTTGAGCGAAGATGAACGCCAGCGTTTGCACGAGTTGGCCGACCGGAATCCGCCGGACGAAGTGGCCATCGATATCCGTTCCGGTTATCCGGGCGGCGCATGGCCGATACGCGGCCGGTTTCGGCTCCGCAGCTTTCATAACGCGTTGAATTTTCTTGGGCGAGGGGTGGCCGAGGAAAGCGAATATCCCGTCGAACCCGACCCCAGGACGCCGCCGGTACGGGAAAATCCAATGTCAACGCTGGCTCTGCTGGAAAGCGACAGCGAACCCGACGGGGTCGATTGGAGCGTGAATCTCAACGGGCGCTATTACGCGGTGAGGCCGGAAAAGGGCTATCCGTGGAACCGGGAGGCTTTCCGGCTTCTTTACCAGTTGTTCCAGATGACCATGACCGAACTTCCCCGGCTGGGCGCGCCCGCCATAACCATCTCCAAGTGAATCGCATGAGCCAGTCGGCCTTAACCCCCAGCTCCGCACGCAAAGCCTACTCGTCCATGCTGATGTCCTGTGTGCTTTATCGCCAGGGGCGGCGCGTCGGCGATCTCGATATAGAGGATATCAGCGAGGTCGTGGGAGAGCCGGACACCCTGGTCTGGATGGAGTTGCGCGAGCCCGACCAGGCCTTGCTGGAAAAGATCCAGGCGGAGTTCGGTCTGCACGAACTGGCCGTGGAAGACGCCCGCAACGCCCGCCAGCGGCCCAAGCTGGAAGCCTACGGCGAAAGCTTGTTCGTTGTGCTGCAAACTGCGCAGTTCATCGGCAAGGACTTGCGCATCGGTGAAACCCATGTATTCGTCGGTCCCCGGTTTTTTATCACCATCCGGCACGGTTCCTCGCTGAGCTATCAGAAGGTGCGGGAACGTTGCGACCAGATGCCCGACCGGCTGGCCAAGGGGACCGGTTTCGCCCTCTATGCCTTGATGGACTTCATCGTCGACCACTACATGCCGGTGGTGCACGGTCTGGACGAACGCTTCGACCGCCTGGAAGAAGACATCTTCAAGAACCGCTCCAGTCAGGCCACCCTGGAGCAACTCTACGAGCTCAAGAGCGAATTGCAGCGTCTGCGGGCGGCCGTATCGCCCATGCAAAACATCTGCAATGAGCTCATGCATTTTCACGGCGACATCCTGGCGGGCGACGGGCAGTTCTATTTCCGCGACGTGTCCGACCATGCCGAGCGTATCAGCCAGGCCATAGACGGCATGCGCGAAATGCTGCTCGCCGCCATGCAGGTCTATCTGGCACTGATGACCGTGGGACAGAACGAGATCGTCAAGCGCCTGGCCGGCTGGGGCGCCATCCTGGCCTTGCCGACTATGGTGTTCAGCCTCTACGGCATGAACTTCCACCACATGCCGGAGCTGGACTGGGAATACGGCTATCCCGCCATACTCGGCGGATTGCTGGCGCTCAGTGTCGGCTTGTATTGGCGCCTGAAGATCGCGCGCTGGCTGTAAGAAATATCCTTCATTGATCTGAAACCACAACAGCGGAAAGATACGGCTGCCCGAGGAGCGCTCCCATCAGGGGGATTTCGCCCGCGACGGACGTCTGAAGCCCGCCGCTAGCCGCCGCGTTCGCGTGGGCTCCCACCGATCCATAACAACAAGCATGCACAGGAGGGATTGCCATGGCTACTCGTCCGACGACCCGGAGAACTCAAGCAAGCGCGAAGGCCAAGCTGGGCCTGGCTTTGTCCGGAGGCGGCTTGCGCGCTTCCTTTTTTCACATCGGCGTCCTCGCGCAACTCGCGCGGCAAGGCCTGCTGCGCCATGTGGAGGCGATCAGTGCGGTGTCGGGCGGTTCCATCATCGCCGCGCTCTATTACCTGCACCTCAAGAATCTGCTGGAATCCAAGCCCGACGAAGCGGTCACGGACGAGGATTATGTGGCGATCATCCAGACGATAGAACGGGATTTCCTCAAGGCGACGGAGAACAATCTGCGCATGAAGACCTTCGCCAGTTTCGCGCACAACTGGAAGATGCGGCATCCCGATTACTCGCGCAGCGACCGGATCGCCGAGCTTTACGATGAACTGATCTACCGCGCCGCGTTCGGCCGGGAAGCCGAGCCCATCCCCATGCAGGTCTTGAAGATATTCCCGCCCGGCCGGACCGATTTCTATCCGCGTACCGACAACGTCGGCCGCAGCGCGAAAGTCCCGGTCCTCATCCTCAATGCCACGACCCTCAACACCGGCCGCAACTGGCAATTCACCGCGCAAACCATGGGCGAGCCGGATCTGCGCACGAGGGCGGCGGCGCATGCGGACGATACCGATACCAAGCCCTTGCGCTTGCGGCGGGCGGATTCCTATGCCGGCCTGGTGCCTTACCAGGCGGACTTTCCGCTGGGCCACGCCGTGGGTGCCTCGGCCTGCGTGCCCGGGCTGTTTCATCCCCTCGCGATCAGCGGGCTCTATCGGGACGGCGAGGAAGACATCCGCGTGCAGTTGGTGGATGGCGGGGTGCACGACAATCAGGGCGTGCAAGCCTTGTTGTTCGAGGAGTGCACGGCATTCGTGGTCAGCGATGCGTCGGGGTGGCTGGCGTTGGAAAACCAGCCGGGTGTCGATCCGGCTTCGGTCCTGCTGCGCGCCAGCGGCATCCTGCAGGACCGCGTGCGCGACGGCAACCTGAGCCGACTGATCGAAACCCAGGGCAGGGGACAGATCGCCTTCCTGCATCTGCGCAAAGGCCTGGAAATACGCGAACTGGCTTGGCTCAATACCGAAGGCCAGCCGGCGGAAGACACCGGCCTGATCGGTCCGGACACTCGGAAGTTCGGCGTCGATCCCGCGGTGCAGCAGGCCCTGGCCAACATCCGCACCGACCTGGACGCGTTCACCGAAGTCGAAGCCTATTCCCTGATGCTGGATGGCTATCTCATGAGTGAACTCGAGTTGACGGCATTCAAAAAGACCGTGCACGCCCCCGAACTGCGGGCGGCACCGACGGCCGCTCCTATCGACTGGCAGTTTCTCCGCGTCCAACCCTGGATCGACAAACCCGGCGAGGGCGACTATCTGCGCCAGCTCCGCACCGGCCACCTCCTGTTCGGCAAGGCACTGCTGCTCTTCCCGGCCCTGCTGGCCGGGCTGATCGTTTCGGTGCTCATCGCCCTGGTCCTGGCCTGGCCCACCCTGGTGTCATGGGTGGGCAGCAGCATACCGGTCTCGCTGATCGTGAGCGCCGTGGCCTTGTATGCCCTGGACGCGCTGGGCGGCAAACTGGTCAAGCTGCCCAAGTTGGGCCAATGGGCCGATTTGCTCGACACCCTCAAGTTCCTGCGCACCGCGCTGGCGTATTACCAAAGCGCCAAACGCCTGCTGCTGCGCGTCGCCGTTCCCTTGGCCGGCACGCTGCTGGCCCAGTTTTACCTCGCCTTCATCAATCCCCGCTTCCTCAAGCGCGGACGCATCGAAACCTTGCAGAAGGGCGATCCGCGGTAGAGGCTCGAACAAACGCCCGCGCACGATGGGCAGGCGGGGCGATCCCCGACCGTGGGCTAGGGCGTATCGCCCGCCGGCGACTCGGACTGAGGCGTCACGGTCCTCAGCCAGCCGTGTATGCGATCGACCCGCCCGTGTAGCCCACATGGTCGTAGGCAAGTGCAACGAAAAACGCGCATAAACTGGCCGGCTGGCGGGGCGTCGTAGTCGATTTCGACTCCGGTCGAGGCTATTCCCGGAGCGGGGGCAATGCGTCCCGCTCTTCACGGCGCCACGCGCCGCCGACTGGAGGACGCCGATCTACGCCAGCCTGGGCGCAACTCATTTTTCTAGCACTTCGAGCTTCAAGCCGGCGACCCTCGGTGTCCACAGGATGGGTTTCACCTTTGGTCCCGTTCCAGCCCACAAATCCGCTGAAACGTTGCCGCGAACGTCAACGCGATAAGCTGCGCATCCCCATAGGATGCCGCCGACGCCAGGAGGCGCATCGCTCGCGAAGCCCGTGCGCAATAGGCGTCAGCCGTATTACGCCGCATGGCCATTTCATCCGCTGCAATACGCGATGCAACCGCTCGTACCCGCGGACTGGCGGGGCCGAAGGACACGGCCAAACAGGAGAGGGTGTCGCTGCTTGCCGATGGGCCGCATTCGAATTCCCCGCTGCGTCCGGGCTGGGTTTTTCACCGCCGCGCCCGCCTAGGGGCCGGGCGGCCGGGCATCCTTGGTGGGCAATTGCCGCAGCCAGCCGTGGATGCGGTTGATCAACATGTCGTTCCAGCCTTCCAGCCGGTGGTCCGTGTCCGTTAGCGGGACGATGCGGTAACCGGCGTTGTGCTTCATCAGATGGCGGCGCTGCTGGATCAGATCGTCGTCGACGCCTTCCTTGCCGCCGAGTATGTCCAGCAGGGGAAGCTCCGCCTTGCCCAGCGCGTCGTTCAAGGCGGTGTCGTGCTCCGGGTCGCCGTTCGGTCGGAGGTCGAGCAGGATTGCCGCCCCGACCTTGGCATCCGACTTTTCCTCCAGGTAGCGCAGCACGGCCAGCCCGCCTTGACGGTAGCCCAGCAAGATGAGGTTGTCGGGTTTGCGCTCCTGCAGATAGCCCAGCGCGGTGTCGATGCGGGTCAGGGTTTCCGGCATCAGCGGCAGATAGTCGTCGGCGCCGGCTTCGCGCAGAGGCCCTTGCAGGGCCAGGGTGGCCCAGCCGCGGTCCGGCAGCCGCTTGCGCAATTCCCGCAGCAGGCCGGGAGCGTCCAGCGGGGAATCGGCGTCGTGCAGCAGCACGATGGCGCCGCGAGTCTCCCGCGTGGCGGCGTCGCGATAAAGGGCCTGGAAGCGGGTGCCCTGGGCTTGCAGCCAGACCATCTCGCCGGCCTGGGTACGCGCTTCCAGTTCGCGGGCGAGTTCCTGCTCGCGCAGCACGTCCGCGGCCGGGAGAGGCAGGCTGCAGCCGGTGAGGAAGAGCATCAGGCCGATACGGGAACTGCGCGACATGGAGGGGGGTACGGTCGTTTTCTCAAGTGGGAGAGATGGCACATCGCCCCGGACTGCGGCCCCGGCGTGCGCGGTATTCTGCGCCCGTGGAAAAGCCTGCCACAGGCCTGGAAAAGGTTTCCACGGCCGAAAAAAGTCTAGCCACGGACGTAAAAAAGTTTCCGGCGGCCGCCGGAAGGAAATCTACGCCCGCCGAAACGCTTGCTCGGCGCCGCGGAAAGGTTTCTACGGCCGCATAAGAACAATACGCGCGCGTAGAAAAGTTTCCCACGGACGCACGAGTCCATCCTGCGGCCGTGGAACAGAGGCGTGCGCCCGTGGACATCATTTTGACGGACGCGAGAGTTCCCGCCATCGTAGCTAAGGCTGGGCCGCGAAGCTCAGGCCGCACGCCGCCGCGTGCGCAGCCAGGCCAGGCCCGACAGCAGCAAGGGCGCCGAGGCCGGCAAGGGTACGGAGGATACGACCAAGCCATCCACCCGCCCGGCACCCGCCTCGCCGCCGCCGGTCGCCGTGTCGTCCACGAAGAAGGTCGCGAGGGGAAGGGGGCCGGCGAAGACCGCCTGGCCGGTGCTGTCGATGAAGGAGAATTGCTGCGTGCCGTCCAGAAACGCGGTGAAGCGCTGGGTCGAGCCGTCGCGCGTTATTTTCAGGTAGGTCCACTGGTCGTCGTGGAAGGCTCCGTCCGGTCCGTTACGGAAATCGGATCCGGCCTGAACCACGAACTGGAGATGATCGCCGAAGACGTACAGGCCTTCGTCCCGGCCCAAGTGCGCGAAGTCGAGTACCTTGAGCCAGCCGCCGGGCAGGCTGTTGAAACTGAAGCGCACGCCTAGGGTGTAGTCTGCCGGATTGAAGCCGGACCAGTTCAGGCTCAAGCCCTGGTTCGCGCCGAAGGTATAGGTGCCGCCGCTCAGCGTACCGCCGTGCGCCACGAGTTCGGGGCCGCCGCCGCTGTGGTCGGCAAGGTCGTCCAGGGAGTAGCTCGAGGCGGCTTGCGCCGAATAGGCCGTCGTACCGAGCAGCGCCAGGGCCGCCGTCCTGCAGAAAATCGCTTTCATGTCTCCTCCGTCATCCAAATCGGAAATTCCCGTGTATTTTGAGCGGGTCACGCCCGCCCCCATCACGCCGCAAGCATGCCATAGCCGCGGGTCTCTGTCATAAGCCGCCGCACGGCACGGCGGTTCGGCGCCGGGATCTGCGGGAGGCCTATCGTGTAAACTGCCCACATCTTTCACCAGCCAGGAGTACCCCATGACGGAACTAGCCGAATACGTGGATGGACTGCCCAATATCTGCGGTCAGGAAGACTTGATCGCGTCTGTCGGCCGCGAGCCCAAACCGCTGCACGCGCGCGAGAGCGGCATCGATTTCAACCATGTGCGCAGCGCCGCCGCCATCGCCCTGCACATGCACCAGCCGCTGATCCCGGCCGGGGGCAGCGATCTGCACAGTGCCGATGTCATCAGCAACCTGCAATACATGATGGAAAACCAGGGCATAGGCGACAACCACAACGCCCCGGTCTTCCACTGGTGTTACAAGCGCATCGGCGAATTCGTCCCGCAGCTCATACATGAAGGCAAGCAGCCGCGGGTGATGCTGGAATATTCCGGCACCCTGTTCCACGGCCTGCGCAAGATGGGCCTGCACGACGTGATCGACAGCCTGAAGAACGTCACCGTCAACCCCGACTACCGGCGCGGCGTGGAATGGCTGGGCGCTCCCTGGGGCCATGCGGTCGCGCCGTCCACGCCGGTGCAGGACTATAGGCTGCACGTGCAGGCCTGGCGCCATCATTTCGCTGCCATCTTCGGCCTGGAAGCCCTGGAACGGGTGCGCGGCTTTTCGCCCTCGGAGATGGCGCTGCCCAATCATCCCGACGTGGCCTACGAATACATCAAGACCCTGCGCGACAACGGCTATCAATGGGTATTGATCCAGGAGCACTCGGTCGAACAGGTCGGCACCGGCCACGGCCTGGAGCGCAAACACCTGCCGCATAGATTGGTGGTGAGCAATTCGCACGGCGAGACCGTCAGCATCATCGCCCTCATCAAGACCCAGGGTAGCGACACCAAGCTGGTGGCGCAGATGCAACCCTATTACGAGGCCAAAAGCCTGTCGCGCTGGGAACTGGCGGGCAAGAGCGTGCCGCCCTTGGTGACGCAGATCGCCGACGGCGAGAACGGCGGGGTGATGATGAACGAGTTCCCCGGTAAGTTCCTCGACGTGGTGCGCGAAAGTTCCGGCAGCGACACGCCGCTGATGAACGGCAGCGAATACCTGGAATTCCTGTTCGGGCTGGGCATCACCGAAAACGATCTGCCCGCCATCCAGCCCATCCACCAGCACAAGATCTGGAGCCGCATCGCCCCCGGCGACGGCCCGGAAAAGCTGGCCAAGGTGATCGAGGAGCTGCGCAAGGAAGACCACCGCTTCCACGTCGAAGGCGGCAGCTGGACCAACGACATCTCCTGGGTGAAAGGCTACGAGAACGTGCTGGGGCCGATGGAGGACGCCAGTTCGGCTTTCTACGAGAAGGTGCTGAAGCCCGGCGTGAAGACCGACCATCCGGCCTACCGCAAGGCGCTGTTCCATCTGATGACCGCCCAGACCAGCTGCTACCGCTACTGGGGCCAGGGTTTGTGGACCGACTACGGCCGCGAGCTGTGCCGGCGGGCCCAGGCGATCGCCAGCAACGATTTCTGATCCGGTGAGTGCTTTGTTGCACCACGGCGGCCGCCTTCGGGCGGCCGCCGTGCGTTACGGCATTCCCTTATCCGATTGGCTGGATCTGTCCACCGGCGTCAATCCGCAGGTCTACCCCGTTCCTCCCGTTCCCGTGGAGGCCTGGCGCCGTTTGCCGGAAGAGGAAGACGGCCTGGAACACGCGGCGCGGGCCTATTACGGCGCGGACTTCCTCTTGCCGGTGGCCGGCTCCCAGGCCGCCATTCAGGCATTGCCCCGCTTGCGTCCGCCGTGTCGAGTCGGCGTCCTGGTGCCGGCCTATGCCGAACATGCCCACGCCTGGCGGCAGGCCGGGCATGAGGTGATAGCGCTCGAAGTCGGCTGGAATGTGCGGCAGCGAATTCCAGCAAACGGCAGGGCTTGCTGGGATTCCTTAGGGTCATCCCAGCCTACAGAAGAAGGTTTCGGGACACCATTCGTAGCCCAACGGACTATGCCGACTCTCCCAGAAGGCGAGGGGGCAAAGCGGGAGGAGGCTACAGCCCGCGACCATGAGCTCGACGTGCTGATAGTCGTCAACCCCAACAATCCCACCGGCCGGCTCATATCCCCCGAGGTCCTGCTGGCCTGGCACGAACGCCTGGCTGCGCGCGGCGGCTGGCTGGTGGTCGACGAGGCTTTCATGGACGCCACGCCGGACTACAGCCTGGCGGCGCATGCCGGCCGGCCCGGGTTGATCGTGCTGCGTTCCGTGGGCAAATATTTCGGCCTGGCCGGGGCGAGGGCCGGTTTCGTGCTCGCCGAAGCGGACTTGCTGGACCGGATGGCGGCTTTGCTCGGTCCCTGGGCCTTAGCGGGTCCGTCGCGCTGGGCCGTGCAAGCCGCGCTGACCGACCGGACCTGGCAGGACGCCATGCGGCCGCGATTGACCGCGAGTTCGGCCCGTCTCGCCGAACTGCTGGGCGCGAGCGGCTTGCCGTCGGCCGGCGGGACGGCGCTGTTCCAATATTGCCCGACGCCCGAGGCCGTTCGCTTCCATGACCATCTGGCGCGGCAGGGCATCTGGGTCCGCCGCTTCGACCAACCCGCCGCCCTGCGCTTCGGTTTGCCAGGTGAGGCAAGCCAATGGCACAGGCTGGTCGAGGCGTTGAATAATCGGGCTTGAGCTGGCCCGGCCGACGGCCGGGTGCGTCCGGTCCGCGATGGTCCGGTTGGCCGGCTGATGAAGACACGCGGCTCGCTCCGCCGCTATAGCAATCGCGTCGCCCCGAGAGCCGGAAACATTGATTCCAAGCCGGGATTGGTTGTCGAATCGGCGCTCGTTCTTTCGACTATCGCATGAGTGTCCTTATTCCACTCTTCCACCCGATCCCGGAGGCTATCATGAAGTACCTGTGTCTGGTCTATAGCGAAGAAAGCAAGCTGCACGATCTCCCCGACAGTCCCGACGACGCCGAGTGCATGGCGTATGCGGAGACTCTGCAACGTAGCGGCCATCTCCTTGCCGCCGAACCGCTCGAATCGGTGAAAACCGCCACCACCGTCCGCATCCGGGCCGGCAAACTGTCCGTCACCGACGGCCCGTTCGCCGAAACCAAGGAACAACTCGCGGGCTTCTATCTGATCGACGCCCAGGATCTGGACGAAGCCATCCAACTGGCCGCCAGGATTCCACCGGCGCGGGTGGGCAGCATCGAAGTGCGGCCGGTCCGTGCCCTGAACGTGTAGATGGACGGCTCGGGCCGGCCAGTGCTGGCGGCTCGGCTCCGGTCTATGCGGCGCAAACATTCAAGGAGATATCGATGAAATACCTATGCCTGGCCTACGAGGCGGAGTCAGTGCTCGACGCATTGTCGCAATCGGAATGGGATGTGCTGAGGCGCGAGACTCTCGATTATGTCGAGGAACTGCGGCAGAGCGGCTACCTGATCGCCACGCATGCCCTGCAAAGCATCCGCACCGCGGCCACCGTGCGGCAGCGCAACGGCAAACTGTCGGTAACCGACGGCCCATTTGCTGAAACCAAGGAGCACCTGGGCGGTTTTTTCCTGGTCGAAGCTCAGGATTTGAATGAGGCCATCCGGATCGCCTCGCGCTGGCCCTCGGCGCGTCTGGGTAGCATCGAGGTCAGGCCGATCGAGGAGGAGCTCCGGGTGGAAAGCCGCTATGGCGGCACCTAAACGTTGAGAAAATGCCGCAACGGCAGCCCTTGGACGCCATGGGATCAAAGGGGCGTGGCGTCCGCCCCGGGCAGGACGACTCTCACCAACAGGCCGCCGCCCGGGCGATCTTCTAGGGCGATCTCGCCCCCGTGCCGACGCAGGACGGCGCGGGCCACCGCCAGCCCCAATCCCACGCCGCCGGTTTCCCGGCTGCGGGAAGGTTCCAGGCGGAAAAACGGGACAAATACTTTCTCGCGCAGCGACGCGGGGATACCGGGACCGCGGTCGCCGACCGCGATTTCGACGCCGTCGTCAAGCCTGGTGAGGCTCACGACCGCTTCCCGTCCGTAGGTCAGGGCATTGTCGATGAGATTGGCGAACGCGCGGCGCAGTGAAACGGCGCAACCTTCGTAGTTCAGATGCCGCGGGCCCTCGTAAATGGCCACTTTCCCGGCGTCATGCAGATCGTCGCACAGGCTTTGCAGCAGCATGGCCAGGTCGAGTCGGGTAACGGGCTCGTCGGCCGCATCGTCTCGGGCGAATACCAGGGTCGATTGCAGCATGGCCTGCATCTGATCCAGGTCGGCCACCGCCTTGCGCCGTTGAGCGGGGTCGGCGATGAATTCGGTGCGGAATCGCAGCCGGGTCAGGGCCGTCCGGAGATCGTGGGAAATCGCCGCCAGCATCAGGGTGCGGTCTTCGATCAAGCGGCGGATGCGCGCCTGCATGTCGTTGAAGGCCCGCGCCGCCAAGCGAATTTCGCCGGGTCCCTCTTCGCGCAACGGAGGTGAGTCGACGTTTGCGCCGAGGCGTTGCGCGGCCAGGGCGAATCGCGTCAGCGGAGCGGTTACCCTGCGGGAGGCCCACACACCCAGGGCCGCGACGCCCGCGATGAACAGGCCGCCGGACAGCGCCACACGCAAGCTCCACAGTCCGCCGATTTCTTCGCCGCTGACGACAAAGCGCAGCCAGCTTTGGTCCGACAGCGCGATCCAGACCTCGACCGGTGCCCGACTCGTCCAGCCGCTCGCCGTGGGGTTGCCGATCGGGTAGCCCGCTTCGACTCGCACCGGGCCATACGGCTCGGACATGACCCTCACATCCCGTGCCAGGTGTCGGCTCATGCCGTCCCGGCGCATGGGCGGCGGTTTGGTGTGAGGCTCCCACATCACCGACAGACCGGGTTCGTCCAAGGCGGGCAACCAGGCGAAGCGGGCCTCGGGCGACGCCCTATCCATGAGGGAAGCGATGATGGCAATGCGCTGCAGGTTGCGAAAAGTCCGGTCCCATCCCTTGCCGTGGAAAAGATCCAACTGGTAGACCGAGAGGCTGAGCGCCACCGTCAATATCAGGCCCGTAAATAGCAGCACCAGGGTTCTGCCGGCGATGCTGTCGGGCCACAGCCGCATGCCGCTCATGGATCGCTTTCGACGCGCGGCGTGAACAAATAGCCGCCACCGCGCACCGTCTTGATCAGCGTCGGCTCGTTCGGATCGGTTTCGATCTTGCGGCGCAACCGGCTCAGCTGTACGTCTATGCTGCGGTCATAGGCGGTGGCCGCGCGTCCTCGGGTCAAGTCCAACAGCTGATCCCGGTTCAGGACACGCTGGGGGTGTTCCGCAAAAGCCGCCAGCAGATCGAACTCGCCGCTGGTCATAGGCATCAGCACGCCTTCCGGGGAATGCAGTTCGCGTTTGGCTAGGTCGAGCTTCCAGCCTTCAAACCTCAGGTTTTTTTTCATGCCCTGCGGGCCGGCCGGGGAGTAGCCGGTGCGGCGCAGTACCGCCTTGATGCGGGCCAGAAGCTCACGCGGGTTGAAAGGCTTGACCACGTAATCATCGGCGCCCATTTCCAGACCGACGATGCGGTCGGTATCTTCGGCGAGCGCCGTTAGCATGATGACCGGTAGATTCGAGTCCGCCCGCAGACGCCGGCACAGTGCGAGGCCGTCTTCGCCGGGCAGCATCAGATCGAGCACGATCAGATCATAGCGGCCGGATGCCAGGCATCGTGCCATGGCCCGGCCGTCCGCCGCCGCGTCCGCGCGTAAGCCGTGGCGGGCGAGAAAATCCGTGAGCAGATGGCGGATCTCGCGGTCGTCGTCGACAATGAGTATGTGGGAAGAGTGGGCCATGGATCCATTATGACGAATCGTTGCCGCCCCGGCGGCGGCGCTTTGTAACGTAAAGTTACCGGGCAGGGGAGCGCAACCTGCGGTTACAAAAACCGGTCTTTGGCGAAATCGTTCTGTTACTCGCCAGGCTTACCGTACTCACCGTCATTAACGGAAGAGGCAAAAGCCATGACTACGTTACCCGAATCCGGCCCCGGCGGGACTCCATCGAACTGGCTGCGACCCGCCGCCTGGCTGTTCTATCTGGCCATAGTGCTGGAAATCCTGTTCATGATCAGCCCCGCCGCCGGCTATTTCTATGCGCTGTACGGGCCTTCCCTGAACGTACTCGATCATGCCGCCGTGACCGCCTGGCTGACCCAGTTTTTTCTGCCGCACATCTCGACGACGCGGAGCGGCATCCTCAACGCGATCCCGTGGATTGGAGGCTTCTGCGTGATGCTGGGTGGGGCCTGCTTCCTGGCCGCGGCCGCCCAACTTTACTGGGCCAAATTCCGGCGCCTGGGCGTCGTCGCTACCGGCTTGTACGGCATCAGTCGTCACCCCCAGTACATCGGACTGGCCGTGCTCGGCCTGGGCTGCTTGCTGCTGTGGCCGCGGTTTCTGGTGTTGCTCAGCTATGTGCTGATGCTGTTCCTCTACAGGCTGCTCGCTGCCGCGGAGGAGCGGCGTTGCGAGCAGCAGTTCGGCCGCTCCTATCGCGAGTACCGAAGTCGGACGGCGATGGCTAGTCGGGCGCCGCCGTCCCTTCCCGAACCCGGTAGTGCCGCCGCATGGGCGAAACTCGCGCAGCTGTCCTGCACGCGGCCCGGGCGAGCCTTCATCGCGGTTCTCGCCGCGTTGCTGGTGGCCCTGGGATTTCGAGAGTACACGCTGTCGCAGATCTCGGCGTATTACGAAGGGCACGCGGCCGTGCTGTCGCCGGCCCTGCTCGACGGCGAATTGCTCGCCGCTTACCGGACCGCAACCGGGCACGTGCGGGTAAGCCGGGCCCTGGCGTATGTCCGAGATAAGTCTTTGCTGGTCCACGTCCTGCCCGAGGATTGGTATCTGGCCGATTTGCCGATGGAGACCGCGACGAAACACGGAGGCCATTACACCCCGGCAAACTTCGACCGGCGCCGCTACAAGCTGCTTTTCAGCCGCGCTCGCACCCACGACCCCCAAGCGGCGGGGAAGGGCATCGTGCGCTCGGCTTACGGCATCGATCCTATCATCGTGGTCAGGGTCGACATCGCAGCCGGCAGGGTCACCGGCGTCGACACGCCGCCGGCCCATGTCTTGTGGGGCGATATTCCCACCCCTTTGTTTTGATCGCGGAGTAGCGCCATGAAATCCAAAAGGCTGGGTCGTGCCGTGATCGCGACTGTGCTGATGGTTTGCGGGTCGGGGTGCGCCATGGAGCCCGGTGTCGCCGTTTGGCCGGGATACGACGGCGTAGCTACGGTCAGGGTGTCCGGCGTCGGTCAGCATGCGCGGGTCGCCCACCCAGGTTTATTCGACCTCGACGTCTCGGGAGCAGGCCAGACCGTTCGTGTTCCCGCCGGCAATGCCATCCGGACGCTACGGGTCAGCGGCGCCAATCACGGGATTACCGTTGCGGCCGGGGCGTCGGTCCAGTCCATCCGGCTCAGTGGGGTCGGATCGACCATACATTTGCCCAAGGATGTGCACCCCTCCGTCAGCGGCAGTGGCATCGACGGGCACATCGTCAGCGACGCGGAAACCGCCGATAGCCAAGTGAATCCACCCTGAGGGCCGATCATGGCGTGCCTCGGAATCTACGACCGGAACTTTTTATCGCCGGGATGCGGAGTCCCTGTCGATTTGGCGCTTCTCCGCCCGACTATCGGACGCATGGCGGGGGCATCGTCCCCATACCTATATGAGTAACCCGCCGGGATGCCTTAAAAACAGGCGTCCCGGCCTACCGAAAGCGAGACTCCATGAGCACGAACAACCGTTTAATTGCCGCCGACCGCGAAATCCGCTCGTCCCGCCACTTCCAGGTATCGCGCGAGCGTTTGTTTGCCGAGTGGTCCGATCCAGATCGGCTGGCACAATGGTGGGGCCCCGAGGGCTTTACCAACACCTTTCACGAATTCGACCTCAGGCCCGGAGGACGCTGGCATTTCATCATGCACGGTCCGGACGGCACCGACTATCCCAACGAAAATATCTTCATCGAGGTGAAAAAAGCCGAGCGCATCGTCTTCCGGCATGTTTTCGCTCCCGTGTTCCAGATGACGGTCGATTTTACCGAGCAGGCCGGAGGAACGCGGCTCGACTGGCTAATGCTTTTCGAAACCGCGGAGGTTTGCGAAAAGTTCAGAGCCTTGTGCACCGAGGCCAACGAGCAGAATTTCGACCGCCTGGCGCATCAACTCGCGGTCTGCGCGTCTTGAACCGCCCATACTTGACCGCAACCCTCAGGAGAAAAAAATGCATCTGCAACCCTATCTGTTTTTCGGCGGCCGCTGCGAAGAGGCCATCGAGTTCTACCGCGCAGTGCTCGGCGCCGAAGTGCTGGCCTTGCTGCGCTATAAGGACAACCCGGAACCGCCTGAGCCAGGGCGTTTGGCGGCCGGCTGGGAGGAAAAAGTCATGCATGCGCACCTGCGCATCGGTGCCAGCACGGTCATGGCGTCGGATGGCTGCGGGCCTGAGCCGTCCGGCTTGCAAGGCTTTTCCCTGGTACTGACGGTGACCGAGGCGAACGAAGGGGACCGCCTGTTCGCTACCCTGGGTGCGGGCGGCCAGGTGCAGATGCCGCCTGGCCAGACCTTTTTCTCCCCGCGTTTCGGCATGCTCACCGATCGTTTCGGCGTGCGGTGGATCATCTACGTGGAAGGCTAAAGCTTCAGGCCTTCGACCACCGCGGCCGTAAGCTTCCCTCCCAATACACAGGACGTATCCGCGCCTTGTATGATCGGGTTGCAGATCCGGCGCTTCGCCGGGCGACGGTGTTCGAAGCCCCAGTTCTAGGGGGGAGGTGTCATCGGCCCGAGCACAGGCCGACTGCTGGAGGCGCTGCGGACGGCGGCACCTCCGCATTTCCCGGCCCGGTTCCACCACGCCCGAGCGGGAAGTTGGATATGAGGCAACCCTGAATAAGCCATGGTTCGACAAACTCAGCCGTATGGAATCATCACGCTGCCGTCCGGGTTGAACCTGCCAGAGGGCTTGATCAAGGTTTTCGTAACGGAATCGTTTCCGTAGAGGGAGTGGGTCATGATTTACCAGGGCGGTTGTCACTGTGGACGGGTGGTTTTCAAGGTCGAAGGCGAGCTTACGCGGGTGTTGGCGTGCAACTGCTCGATGTGTTCCCGCAAAGGCGCATTGCATTGGTTCGTACCGAGAGACGCGTTCCGCCTGTTTACTCCGGAAGAAAATCTCGCCACCTATACCTTCAACCAGCACGTCATCAAGCACCGCTTCTGCCCGAACTGCGGGGTGCATCCGTTCGGCGAAGGCGTCGATTCCGAGGGCCATCGCATGGCGGCGGTGAATGTGCGATGTCTGGAACACGTCGAATTCCAGTCTCTCCCCGTGGACCATTTCGACGGTCGTGCGCTTTAACCGTCCTCCGTCGGAAGAGGCCGGCCGATATTTTTTCGAAATCGGCCGGTCCGCTGTCGATTTGGCCATGTCGCATTCGACTGACTGCTGAGAGCCGGGCTAGGCATCCGTTTTACAAGGGGCCGCAGCCGTCTCGAAAACCCCAATCAGGAGACAACAAGATGCGATTCATGATCATCGTCAGATCCACACTGGATTCGGAGGCCGGCGTAATGCCTTCCGAGGAGCTCATCAGCCAGATGGCGACTTACCACGAAGAACTGCAAAAGGCCGGCGTGCTGCTGGATGCGAGCGGCTTGCAGCCCAGTGCCAAAGGCTGGCGCATCCGCTATTCCGGGGAGAAACGCTCCGTCGTCGACGGACCTTTCGCCGAAACCAAGGAATTGATCGCCGGCTACACCTTCATCCAGGTTCAATCCAGGGAGGAAGCGCTGGAATGGACCAAGCGTTTCCCCAACCCTGCCGGAGTCGGCAAGGCAAGCGAGATCGAAGTGCGGCAACTGTATGAACTCGACGATTTCGAGCCCGGCGAGGCGATCGAGCGGTTCCGCGAATTGGAAACCGCGACGGAAAAATAAGGGACGATGCCCCCTGCAATCACTGACCTTACAGGAGAGCCCTATGTTCAAGCTCATCGCCGCGGCATTCGTGATAGCGCTTCTCGCCCTGCTCATCTACGCCGCCACCAAAGCGGATACGTTTCGCGTCCAGCGTTCGACGCGCATCAAGGCCGTGCCCGACCGTATCTTTCCCCTCATCAATGATTTGCACGCCTGGCTCGAATGGTCGCCCTACGAAAAGAAAGATTCCGCCATGAAGCGATCGTTCAGCGGCACGACCAGCGGCAAGGGCGCGGTTTACGCCTGGGACGGCAACAAGGACGTCGGTGCGGGCAGTATGGAAATCCAGGAGTCATTTCCGCCGTCCCTGCTCGTTTTCCAGCTGGATTTCATTCGGCCCTTCGAAGCCCGCAACACCGTGGAATTTACGCTGGAACCCGAAGGCGAAGCCACGGCGGTCACCTGGGCCATGCATGGCCCCATGCCCTATATCTCCAAGCTCATGAGTGTCTTCTTCAGCATGGACAAGATGATAGGCAAGGATTTCGAGACGGGCCTCGCGAACCTTAAGGCGATCGCCGAGAAATAACCGTGGCATGCCCGTTCTTGCGTAAATGTCGCGCGAAAGCCGGGTGAACAAGGCAATCCAGGCGGCATTCCACACTCATACAGTCACCATAAGGAGCGAAAATGAGCGTCAAACCGATACCCGATGGCTTCCACACCGTAACCCCTTTCTTGACCGTGGAAGGCGTCCCCCGGCTGATCGAGTTTCTCCAGGCCGCATTTGCGGCAAGCGAGTGTTTCAGGGTTCACGACGGGGACGGTCGCGTCATGCATGCCCAGGTCAAGATCGGCGATTCCGTCGTCATGATGGGTGAGGCCATGGCGGAAGGTCGGGGCGCGCCGGCCCTGGTTCACCTCTATGTGCCCGATGCCGATGCCACCTACCGCTCAGCCCTGGCCGCCGGCGGCGTGTCTATCATGGAACTGGCCGACCAGTTCTGGGGAGACCGCATGGGTGGAATCCAGGACCCGGCCGGCAACCGCTGGCTGATCGCTACCCATGTGGAAGACATAGCCCCTGCCGAACTCGCGCGACGGGCTCAAGCCATCAAACGCTGACTCAGTCGGGGGACCGTCTGGATGAAACGATGCGTAGCGAAGAAGCAGGAATGGGCCGCTTCTGTCCCTGGCGAAACGCTAGGCGTCCTGGTCGCATGCGTCGGACCCCGTCACTCACGCATTTTGTTTCTGCCAGGCCACAACAACGGAGAATGTCATGTCTGATCTAGCCAAAAATACCAAAGCGACCGTCATCCCCTGCCTCCGTTATCGCGACGTCCCGGCGGCCATAACCTGGTTGTGTTCGGCCTTCGGATTCGAGAAACAAGCCGTTCATACGAATGCAGACGGCAGCATCGCCCACGCGCAGCTGACGTTCGGCAATGGGATGGTGATGCTGGGATTGGCTCGTGAAACAGAAGGTGAGTGGGGGCGCTTGATCAGGCAGCCGGACGAGATCGGAAACGCGGAAACGCAGACGCCCTACGTCGTGGTCACCGACGTCGACGCCTTATATGCCCGCGCCAGGGCCACAGGCGCCGGGATAGTCGTGGATATCGAAGATCGGGATTACGGCGGCAGGGACTTCACTTGCCGCGATCCGGAAGGACATCTGTGGGTGTTTGGCAACTACGATCCCTGGTAGTGGCCCGCGACCGCGCTTCCGATGCGGAGCAAGGTCGCGCGGATCGCCGCCAGCCCTTGCTCAGGAGTTTTCGGTCATCCGTTTGACGAAGTCCTGCAGGCTTTGCCCCGGACCATCCTCGAACGATTCCGCCTCCAGCAAAAGGCTCTGGATGCGGTCCAGGCGAAAGTTGCGGAAGTCCCCCCTGAGCTCGCACCAGCCGGCCAGCGACCAGACGTTTCCCCAGAAATAGAGGCCCAAAGGGCGTATCCGGCGCACGCTTTTTTCACCGTCGGCGCGGCAATAGGCCATCTGCAGGAAATGCTTGCGGTCTATGGCTTTCCGGCAGATATCCAGGGTGACGTCGATGTCCTCGCGTTCGCGGAAGCGGAGCGAAAACAGCTTGCTGCGTTCGAGGTTGGTTTTAAGCTCGGCGGGGACGACGGCGCTTACCTTGTCCAGCACCGATTGCGCCGAATGGCCCAGTTCGGTTCCGGCCCAGGCCTTCACCATGCGTGCGCCTATCGCCAAAGCCTCCAGTTCGGCGGCGGTGAACATGATGGGCGGTATGTCGATGGCATGGCGCAGCGCATAGCCGACCCCGGCTTCGCCTTCGATGGGCAGACCCGACAGGCTGAGGTCGCGGATATCGCGGTATATCGTGCGTTCGGAAACTTCCAGGCGCTCGGCCAGCGCCCTGGCCGTGATCAGGCGCTTGTTGCGCAGGATTTGTACGATTTGGAAAAGGCGGTCGGCGCGGCGCATGGCGGCTCATGAGGACAAAAGACTACAAAGCCGCTGCGTGGGCCAAGCGACAGCTTACAGGCATGAAAGCGCTGCAGGGCATACGCCATGCAGCGCGGACATCGACTCATGTTCCTGTCGGGGAAATGCCTTGGCGCGATGGCCGTGTCAGTTGGCAAGTCCCTGCGCAGGGGGATCAGGTCGGCGAGTATAAGCCGACGCGGTTGCCTTCGCTGTCCAGAAAATGCGCGAAATAGCCGCACTCGCCGTCGTGTATCGGGGTTTTGGGCAATAGTACGCTGCCGCCCTGCTCGGCTACCCGCTGCAAGGGCTGGCTCAAGTCTTCCCCGCCATTCAGATAGACGATCGCGCCGGTCCGGTTGGGCTCGTAATGCTCGCCTGACACCAGCATGCCGCCGACCGCCGGAGCTTCACAGTTGAATATCGCCATCTGACAAGCGCCCATGTCCTCGTCTTTGAAATCCGTATGCAGCACGCTTTGGTAAAACCGCTTGGCGCGCGGCATGTCCTTGACGGGGATTTCGAACCAGGTTGCTACGTTGCTCATTTCATTTTCTCCGTTGAGTTGAAAGGAGCGCTTAGGTTACGCCGCCCCTCCTGACAACGTTCTGTCAGTAGTGTTTGGGAGCATCGCAGGTGCCGGGCTCGGGCCTGGATAGGCTCCGCTTAGCGATTCGATTGGAGTATTTCGCGTATTTTCGTTCCGCGCCATAAATCAGGGAAAGCCCCCATAAAACCAGTCTTTTTTACGGATGCCCGGCATACAAGGCCATTATGTGGGCGGTTTTGTGTCGAAAAAACTTACACACCGACATATCTAGCGGTGCCAATAATCGACAAGGCACTGAAACCATTATTGTTTTAAGCTTCTGGCTGGGTTTTTGCCTTCAAGTCAAGGTATTGCCAAAAGCGTTATGAAGTATCTGAGTCTGGGGTTTTTTAGGCTATGTGTGCATTAAGCGTTGAAATGACTTGTCGGCATACCGTAAGTCTGTTACCGGACTTTCACTCCGCAGCGGCTTCAATAATGCCTTGTCGACTGACGCCTTCGCTCCTTCCCCCCGCAAGGGGGAAGGCTGGGATGGGGGTGGGATGCTCAGGCGAAGAAGCAACGTCGAAGGTCAGCGCACAGATCAAGGCTCAACCCCCACCCTGGCCCTCCCCCTTTCTGGGGGAGGGGAGCGTAGACCATGCGCGATTCGCACAGAGCCCGTTTCAACCGTTACCGCAGACATAGCCTTTTTTTAATCCACCCACCATACGAAACGGAGGCTTCCATGTATATGCGATTTCCATACTGGATCAGGTTTGTATTCTGGATATTCCTGAGCGTGCCTGCGTCGGCCGGCGCCGTTCCTATCGTTTTTTCAGTTTCCGGGGCGGACGCCGCCACGATCCAATCCACCGTCGATGGCTTCCGTGCGGCGCTCGGCGGTCCCAATAACGGCAACGCACCGGGGCCTCTCGGTTCGGGGCGGCGAGAGATCAACTGGGACGGCGGTGGCGGTAATTTCACGACCACCAGCGCGGCAATGCCGTTCAACGTGTTCTTGAATACCCGCGGCGCGCAATTCATCACACCGGGGACTGGCCTTATCCAAGCCCCGCCTGCCGCCGATGCGGGAACGTTCCCGCCCGGTGGATTGGCTGGCCTGTTCGGCAATCCGACCTACGGCAGCATTTTCACCACCTTCAGCGACGAGCGTTTGTTCACTCCGGTCGGCAGCAATGTTACCGATGGTCTGTTCTTCCTGCCCGGCACCAATGGCGCCGTCGCCGCGACGGTGTCCGCCTTCGGCTTGGTCTTCGCCGATGTGGACCTCGCGGATACGACTTCGATTCAATTTTTCGACCCGAATGGCAACTCGCTGGGCATATTTTTCGCCGACTCTTTCAACAACGGTCTTTCCTTCCTCGGCGTGCGGTTCAGCAACGAGGCCATTTCCAGGGTGAGAATCTTCACGGGCAACAGTGCCTTGGGTCCGAACGACGGAGGCGGTGTGGATGTGGTGGTCATGGATGATTTTATCTACGCGGAGCCCCGGGCCCTCCAGGCGGTCCCCGAACCGGCCACCGGGCTTTTGCTGAGTGCCGGCCTTGCCGGTTTTGGCTGGAAGAGGACACGGCCGAGACGGCCGGACGCTGCATAAAGACGTGGCCCGACTCTTCTGGCGCCTGCCGGCGGCGCTAAGCCTGTACGGTGTTTGCGCCAAACGGCTTCGACGCTCCTGGACTAGCGAAGCCGATACCCTGGTAAGGGAGTTGGCCTATTAAGGACGCGCCCGAGGTGGTGATGGAACAAGGAGATCGGCCGATGACAGTCAAGCTTGGCCTCGGCGGGTGCCTTTAATGTCTGGCGACGACGCGCGCGAGGCGGTGGCGGCGGCCTATCGTACCGACTCGCGCCGGATTTTTGCCACCCTGGTGCGCTTGCTGGGCGATTTCGACCTCGCCGAAGAAGCATTGCACGACGCCTTCCGCGCCGCCCTGGAACAATGGCCGCGCGACGGCGTGCCCGCCAACCCGCGCGCCTGGCTGGTTTCGGCCGGGCGATTCAAGGCGATCGACGGTCTTAGGCGATCCGCGCGATTCGAACCGCTGGACGAAGACGCCGACCCGGTCGATCCGGCCAGCGAAAATGATCCGGCCTGGGACGAAGAAAGCGTCGAGGACGACCGGCTGCGCCTGATTTTCACCTGCTGCCACCCGGCCCTCGCGCCGGACGCCCAGGTTGCCCTGACCTTGCGCGAAGTGTGCGGACTGACCACCGAGGAGGTCGCACGGGCGTTTCTGGCCAGCCCGTCCACGCTGGCCCAACGCATCGTGCGCGCCAAGGCGAAAATCCGCGATGCGCGCATTCCCTACCAGGTGCCGGCTCGCGAAGAATTGCCGGAACGGCTGGATGCCGTGCTGCGCGTGATTTACCTGGTATTCAATGAAGCCTACTCAGCCTCCTTCGGAAGCTCGCTGACGCGCTGCGATCTGTCTGGCGAGGCCATCCGTCTGGGGCGTCTGCTGATCGAACTGTTGCCGGAACCCGAAGCGATGGGGCTGCTGGCGCTGATGCTGCTGCACGAGTCCCGGCGTTCCGCGCGTACCTCTGCGTCCGGCGAGCTGATCCTGCTGGACGAGCAGGACCGCACTTTATGGGATGCGGATTTGATCGCCGAAGGCGTCGCCCTGGTCGAACGCGCGCTGCTGTCGCGTCGCTTCGGCCCCTACACCTTGCAAGCCGCGATCGTCGCGGTGCATGCCGAGGCGGCCAGTGCCGGTGAAACCGACTGGGAGCAGATCGTGGGACTCTACGATGTGCTGGCCATGGCCGATCCTTCGCCCGTGGTGGAGCTGAACCGCGCCGTGGCGGTGGCCATGCGCGATGGCCCTGCGGCGGGTCTGGTTCTGGTGGATACTATCCTGGCGCGCGGCGATCTGACGGATTATCACCTCGCCCATTCGGCGCGCGCGGATCTGTGCCGGCGCTTGGGCCAATACGCCGAAGCCCGCGCCGCCTTCCAGCGAGCACTCGCTCTCGCACGGCAGGAGCCTGAACGACGCTTTCTGGAAGGCCGCTTGCGCCAATTGCCGGATTGAGCGGTAGCCACATTCATTTGGCGCGTGGCTGTCGAATTCGCTGCGCTCCGCTCGACTATGCGATGTGTAACCCCTTAAGCCTTGGCTCCCTCCCGCATCCGCCATCACTCTGCGGGTGAGAAATGCCAAGTCTACAGAGTACGAGTGCTTACACGCTCATAGAGGCCGAAGACGTGAACGTAGCAATCCGGGCGACCTCGCGTATGCCGGGAACCTCGATTACGGATGGTTGCCGGGTATCATCGTAATTGAATGGAGAAACTCATGACCCACACCGACATCCTGCTTCCGCAAATCGTATCGCGGGACGAATGGCTAGTAGAACGAAAGAAGCACCTCGCGCATGAAAAGGAACTGACCAGACAGATCGATGCGCTGTACGCCGAGCGTCGCCGGCTCCCCATGGTAGCCGTGGACAAACCGTATTTGTTCTCCGGCCCGGAGGGCTCGGCGAGCCTGTTGGATCTGTTCGGAGGTCGCCGCCAGCTCGTCGTCTATCACTTCATGTTCGATCCGCACGATCCGCCCGAGGGCAGATCCGGCGCACCCTGGGACGAAGGCTGTCCGGGTTGCTCGTTTGTGGCCGACTCGATCCCTCATTTGGCACATTTGCATGCGCGCGAGACCTCTCTCGTGCTGGTTTCCCGCGCACCCTGGAACAAGATCGCACCGTTCAAGGCGCGCATGGGCTGGACCGTGCCCTGGTATTCCTCTTTCGACAGCGACTTCAATTACGATTTCCACGTGACGCTGGATGAAGCGAAAAGCAGCCTCGAATGGAATTACCGGAGTGCGCAGGAACTCAAACAGGCCGGCAAGATACCGGACGAGAAAGGCGAGTTGCCCGGTCTGAGTGTCTTCCTGCGCAACGGCGAGCGCGTGTTCCACACCTATTCGACTTACGCGCGCGGCCTCGAAGTCCTGTTGGGTGCGTACCATTATCTCGACTTGACGCCCTTCGGGCGCGGCGAAGGCTGGGGGGGAATGCCCGATCTGGGCGGCCAGGGACAGAACTGGCTCAGACACCACGACCGCTACGAGATTGGCCGAACGCCGGAAGGCTGCTGTCACGCGCGGGCAAGCCTCGCGTAGGCCTTGCGCCGGAAATGCGGCGCCGGCGGCTGACACGGGTTCGATGCCGATGAGCCGTGACCGAATGCAGGGTAGAATGGGCGGATGAAGGCTTGCGGAAGCACGCCATGAAACCCTAGGCCACGCCGAGCGGGAACGACGAACTCTGAAGACGTTGGAAACAAAGACACAAAGCAAGGCCGAAACCGCGACGGGAGGCAGGCCCGTGCCAGCATGCCAGCCTTTTTACGCGAGCTTCCGCCGATTCGGCGGCACCGGGCCGATGCCGAGTTCGGCGGAACTTTGACAGCGCAAGCGCCTGCGCGGGCGTATACCCTCATGGTCCAGGGCACCACCTCGGATGCCGGCAAGAGCACGCTGGTCACGGCCTTGTGCCGGATACTGGCTAGGCGCGGCGTGCGGGTGGTTCCGTTCAAGCCGCAGAACATGGCCTTGAACAGCGCCGTGACCGCCGACGGCGGCGAGATCGGCCGTGCCCAGGCCGTGCAGGCGCAGGCGGCGCGGCTGGCCCCGCATACGGACATGAATCCCGTGCTGCTCAAGCCCAACACGGACACCGGAGCGCAGGTCATCAAACAGGGCAGGGCCGTCGGCAATCTGGATGCGGCCGACTACCATCGCTACAAGCCCGTGGCGAGAGGCGCCGTGCTGGCCTCCTATGCCCGGCTCGCGGCGGCTTATGAGGCCGTAATCGTCGAGGGAGCCGGCTCCCCGGCGGAGATCAATCTGCGCGAGGGCGACATTGCCAACATGGGCTTCGCCGAAGCCGTGGACTGCCCGGTGATTCTCATCGCCGACATCGACCGCGGAGGGGTGTTCGCCCACCTCGTCGGCACGCTGGCGTTGCTGTCTGAGAGCGAACGGAATCGCGTGCGGGGTTTCGTCATCAACCGTTTTCGCGGCGATCTGGCCCTGCTGCAACCGGGGCTGGATTGGCTGGCGCGCGAAACCGGCAAGCCGGTGCTGGGTGTGTTGCCCTATCTGCACGGCTTGCATCTGGAAGCCGAGGACGCCGTCGAAGCGCGGCAATCCGCGAGCCGGACCGACGCCCTGCGGGTGGTGGTGCCCATCACGCCCCGCATCAGCAACCACACCGATTTCGATCCGCTGCGGCTGCATCCCGGCATCGATTTGCGATTCGTGGCGCCGGGAGAGCCTCCGCCTCCCGCCGATCTGGTCGTGCTGCCGGGTTCGAAATGCGTGCGGGCCGATCTGGCTTTCCTGCGCCAGCAGGGCTGGGAGCCCTATCTGCAGAAACACCTGCGCTACGGCGGCAAACTGCTGGGCATCTGCGGCGGATTCCAGATGCTGGGCCGTGAAATCCGCGATCCCCTGGGCCTGGAAGGCGAATCCGGCGTCAGTGCGGGATTTGCTTGGCTGGACATGGCGACGACGCTCGAACCGGAGAAGCAATTGCGCAACGTGGAAGGACGGTTGCTGCATGAGGGCGTGCCGGTGACGGGCTACGAGATCCACGCCGGCATCAGCGCGGGACCGGCGCTGGATAGACCGTTCGCCGAACTGGAATCCGTTGGGTTCGACGGTGCGTGCTCCCCGGATGGCGCCGTCCGCGGCACCTATCTGCACGGCCTGTTCGAGTCGCGGGAAGCCGCCGATGCCATCCTGCACTGGGCCGGATTGGCCGAACCGAACTCGCCGGATTATGTCGCCCTGCGCGATGAGGAAATCGAACGCTTGGCCGATGCGGTGGAAGTGCATCTGAGCCCGTCTTTCATTCACGAACTATCGATAGCGAACACATGCGGGAATTGATTTTGGGCGGAGTGCGCTCGGGCAAGAGCCGCTTGGCGGAAAGCCTGGCTACTCAGAGCGGTATGGCCGTGACCTATATCGCCACCGCGCGCATCGGCGACGAAGGCATGCGCAAACGGGTGGAGGCCCATAGGCACCGGCGTCCGGCCGATTGGACATTGGTCGAGGAACCGATAGCGCTGGCCCGTGCGCTGAAATCGCATGCGGCCGAGGACCGCTGTTTGATCGTGGATTGCCTGACGTTGTGGCTCACGCAATTGCTGTGCGAGGTCGAGCCCAGTCGGCTGGATGAAGAAAAGTCGGCCTTGCTCGCAGAATTGCCGGCCTTGCCGGGGCGCATCCTCCTGATCGGCAACGAAACCAATATGGGAGTCATGCCGCTGGGCGAATTGAGTCGGCGATATTGCGATGAGGCCGGAGTTTTGCACCAGAAACTCGCGCAGGTCTGCGACCGGGTCATGCTCACCGTGGCCGGCCTGCCTTGGGTGCTGAAAGGAGCTGCGCTTTGAGCGGGCAAAACGACTATTGGTGGCGGGGTCCCGTCGCGCCGCTCGATGCCGAAGCGACGCAAGCCGCGGCCGAGCGCCAGGCCCAACTCATCAAGCCGCCCGGCGCCCTGGGCAAGCTGGAGTCCCTGGCGATCAGGCTGGCCGGCATGCAGGGCAGGGCTCTGCCCGGTGTCGAGCGGGTCCGCATCGTGTTGTTCGCGGGCGATCACGGCGTGGTCGCCGAAGCTGTGTCGGCGTTCCCACAGTCGGTGACCACGGCGATGCTGAACTGCTTCGCGGGCGGCGGATCGGCCATTTCCGTGCTGGCGCGTGAACTGGGAGCGGACCTGGAGGTGTTGAACCTGGGCACGGTGGAAGACGTGGCCGTACCGGGGGTGATCGATGCACGCCTTGGACCGGGTACCGCCAATTTCACCGCGGCGCCCGCGATGAGCGAGCATCAGGTCGCGCGGGCGCTGAACGTGGGACGCCACGCGGCCGAGCGAGCCCGGCTGGCGGACACGGACATCCTGATCGGCGGCGAGATGGGCATAGGCAACACCACATCCGCAACCGCGCTGGCCTGCGCCTTGCTGGGTGAGGCCGCGGAAAACCTGGCGGGGCCCGGTGCCGGCCTGGACGGCTCGGGTGTGCGGCACAAGATCGAGGTCATACGCCGGGCTCTGGATTTCCATGCGCCGCATCTCTCCGACCCCTTGGAAGTCTTGCGGCGGCTGGGGGGCTACGAAATCGCCGGACTGGCAGGCGCCTATATCGCCGCGGCCCGGATGGGGCTGCCGGTGCTGGTCGACGGTTATATCTGCACCGCGGCGGCCTTGGTCGCCGAGAGGCTGTGTCCGGGATGCCGGGTCTGGTTCATCTTCGGTCATGCCTCGGCGGAACCGGGCCATGTCCGGATGTTGTCCGCCTTGCAGGCCGATGCCTTGCTCGACCTGGGCCTGCGCCTGGGCGAGGGCAGCGGTGCCGCGGTGGCCTTGCCGCTCCTGCGCCTGGCCTGTCGGCTGCACGCCGGCATGGCCACTTTCGCGGAAGCCGGCGTGGCGGGCAAAACGCCATGAGCCGGGCCGATCCGGGGGTCGATTTGCTGCGTCATGGCGCAGTGGAAGGCGGCACGCGATTCCGTGGCCAGCGGGACGATCCGCTCACGCCCGCCGGCTGGCGACAGATGCGAGAAGCCGTGGAGTCGGGCGGACCGTGGGAGGTAATCGTCAGCTCACCGCTTATACGGTGCAAGGCGTTTGCCGAGGAACTGGCGGCGGAACGGGGCATCTCCTTGTCTATCGATTCCCGCCTGGCGGAAATCCACTTCGGCGAGTGGGAGGGGCGGAGTTACGGCGAGCTGATGTTGACTTCGCCGCTGGCGGTCACGCGATTCTTCGATGATCCCGTGCAATACCCGCCGCCCGGAGCCGAACCGATGGACGTTTTCCGTGCCCGGGTCCTGGCGGCACAAGCGGATTTGTTCTCGCGGGGTGCGGAAGGGCGGCGGGTATTGGCGATCACCCACGGTGGGGTCATCCGGCTAATGCTCTGCCACGTCCGGGGCTGGCCCATGCAGCGGCTGAAGGATGTCGAAGTCGGGCATGCCTCGCTCCACGCCTTGAGCCGCGTGACGGAGCAGGCCGGGGCCGTTCGATAGGGCCGGAGTTCTCTGTGTCGCCAGTGGCGAAAGTCGGGTAATGCCGGGGCCGTACCTAAAGCTTGTCGATGCATAGGCTCCGGCGAGTCTGCGGCGGCAACGCTATATCGTGGAGTCCAGGGATACGTGAACGACGTGCACGGGATATTTTTCCTGTTGTTCCAGGAAAGCCAGCTGCTCGATCACGTTGTGCGTCAGGATCTGGCCTTCGGCCAGCAGCAGCAAGCCATCGGAGAGGACGATGGATTTACCCAGTATCATGCCTGGCTTGAGCTGCTTGATGCGCAAGGGCTTCGAGCTTTTGTGCAGATCCCAGGAGCCGCCGGCTGCGCCGTCATACGCACGGGAGTTGGCCGAATTGTCCTCTTCGCTGCGGATTATGTCTGCATAGGACGCCAGGTTGAAAAACACATCCACCACCGCGGGGTCATAGCGCTTGTTCTTGTTGAGCACGAGGTAGTTCATGGCTTGCGAGCGCGTCATCGTGTTCACGGTCAGCAGCCCGTTGCGCAGTTCGTCATAGTCGTTTACGACCCGTATGATGCGGGTGCCGAGCGGGATTTCCTCGCCGCGCAGCCGTTTGGGATAACCGCTGCCGTCATACCATTCATTCTGCCAGCGTATCAGTTTGGATACTTCGCTCAGTTGCTCCAGACCCATCAACACGGCGCAGCCGCGTATGGGGTGGGTGAGGATGTGTTCGCGCTCTTCCGCCTTGAGCGATTCGAACGGCTTTTTGAAGAGTCGGTCCGGAAGGCCGATCTTGCCAATGTCGTGCACCAGTGCGGCCAGGAAGATGTTCTGTGTCTCGACCTCGGACAGATTCATGGCATGAGCCACGTTGCGGGCGTTCTGGGCGACTCTGCGCGCATGTCCCATCAGGCTCTGCTCGCGCATTTCCAGCAGATTGGCGAAGGTCTGGATCGTACTGACGAAGTTCGACTTGAGCTGGCTGTGGGCCGACTGCAGCAGCGCAAGGCTCTTGTGCACCTGTTCCGTTCTGGCCTTGACCAGATTTTCCAGGTTGCCGTTGAGCACCTTGATGTCCCGGTATTGCGTGCGCAAGGTGAGATGGGTTTGCACGCGTGCGAGCACGATGGACGGTTTCAGCGGCTTGGTGATGTAGTCGACGGCTCCGAGTTGGAAGCCTTTTTGTTCGTTTTCCTCGGAATCCAGCGCCGTGACGAATATCACCGGGATGTCGGCGGTCGAGGGCGATAGGCGCAACTGCGACAGAACGGTGTAGCCGTCCATATCGGGCATCATGATGTCGAGCAGTATCAGGTCGGGCTTGGGTTCCTTGCCTGCGGCCAGCAAGGCCAGGGGGCCGGATTTCGCTGCCCGCACGCGATAGTGCTTTTGCAATATCCCGGTCAGCACTACCAGGTTTTCCGGCTGGTCGTCGACGATGAGTATCGTGGCGGGCGGCGGCGTGTCGTTTTTGGGAGCGGAGGCGTCTTGCGTGTCTGCTTCTGTCATGGTTTCGTAGGGGCGGGCGAGCGCGCGCAGGGTATTCGGTGCCTGGTCGAATCCATAATAGGCGATTTGACGGCCGAATTCGTCCTGGCGCTGCCCGAGTAATCTTGCCATGTGATATCCGCACCACTTTCCTGCAACCCTTCCTTATGCCGTTCTAAGAGCGCTTACCGTCTCCCGGATCGAAGGTAAGGTCAGAACTAGGCTATGGGAGCTTATGTCTGCGCTAACGGTTGAAAAGTCTTCACTCCCCTCCCCTCGTAGGGGGGCAGGGAGGGGACAGAACGTTCGATACTTACGTCAAGTCCTCGGTGCGAGGCCGTTTCAAGCACAACCCCCATCCCAAGCTTCCAATCGCCAACGTCGCTTCAGTCGCGACCTTCCCCTTGCAGGGGGAAGGGGCTTGGCGCGGTGCGGCATGCGGATCACTTCAGATGAAATCCTTGGTCTTAGGCACGGCGCGAGACGAAAAAAACCATTTCAACGGCTAATGCAGACATAGCCTTTCGGGAAACGCCGGCGGCATTGATGCGAGCCGTTGATCATCGATAAGCGATCGTGATGGTTTGCATAATAAACAATCATGAAATTGTCACAGTAATTATTCCTATATGGTATACAATTGAAACCAAGCTAATTCTTCTGAAATAGCTGGTATTGTTTCAAATTTGTAAATTATGGAGATTGCCATGCACTTCTTGCTCTTGATGTTGCTTGCCCCGTTCGGGGTATTGTTTGGAGTCTTCGGTTTGATCGCGGCACTGTTGGGCGCATCGCTGCTGGTCGAATTCCCACTTATCGCGATGGCGGTCATCGGCCTCGTTTTGCTGGCTTTAATCGTTCCCAAGCTTCGCAAGCCGGGTGAGTTATGCCACATGGCCTGATAGCGCAACGCTTTCGTAAAGCCCACTGAAAATCCCAGCCTAGGCTGGGATTTTTTTTCTCTGCTGTACCGCCGCAAGGCAATGTTCCCATGGACCAGCGCCGTATCGGGCAGCGTTCAATGTCGGCGCTCGCCGAAATTTAAGTGTCCTCTTATCCACCTTCCCTGATGTTCCGACGTGCCGAACACGCCCAATTTTTCAATTGGGAGGCTGAGGACTCTAGAGAGTGAACGCGCAATCTTCCGGGGCCGGCATCGGGGGCGTGGCGGTCTAGCGGTCTTAGCCAACGCGCGTACTGTCGGCAACAGGGCTGGCGCTGTTCGGCCTTCGGGTATGGGCGAAATCGGGCAAGTCGCGTGAAGCGCGCCGCACGGACGACGACGTCAGTGCCGCTTCGGATCGAAGCGCCCGCTTGCAGAGCTGGCGGTTTGGCGCCTCGTCCGGACAACGCGATGCGCTGGGGGATGTGGAGGCCGACGGTTGGCGCTGCATGCCTTCGGACTCGCGAAATTCCTTCCATGTTCCGCGCCATTGGGCGCAGCGAAACCCACTGACCGCAAGGTCCGGCGGGCTTTTTGTTTTCGCTGTGTGCGCTAGGGGACGCCTAGCGGCCGAGGTCGGTGATCGCGTCCAATATCAGTCGGGTGCCCGTGGCCATTAGTAGAATGTCGTTCGCCACGCGCACATAGCGATAACCGGACGGTGGCATGCCGAGTTGCAGGACGACGGAGGCGGGGAGATCGTAATAGTCCACGTCGCGCGGCAAGGGGCGGCCTATCGCCCATTTTTTCGCCTGACCCGGCGGGAGGCAGCCGTTATGCTTCTTGGCGAGTCCGGGCGGACAATCGCCGGAACGGAACTGTGCTCCAAAATAGTCGTTGGCGTAGCGCCTTTGGCGATCATCGAAATACCCGCGTTCGACGACCTCCCTGTCCGGCCGGCCATGATCGATCTGATCATCCCGGTCCGGTCGTCCGCTTTCGTGCCGGTCGTGCTCCCGGTGCTCGTGCGTCTTGCGTTCGTGCCTTTCCTTGCCTTCGCGCGGCCCGCCCGGCTTTTCGGCCAATGCGGCATGTGAGGCGATGAGCGCTGCGATCATGAGCGACAGTGTGCCGCTCTTGCGGATTAGAGGGGTAGGCATGCTTGACTCTCCTGTAAAAACGGAGCCGGCCACGGCGGCAGGGTCGTTCGAGGCTTGGGCATGACGGCCCGAGCGACGTTAAACCTAGTACAGGGCCGGGACCGGAGCAAGGCGGATGAGCGTAGCGCCGTGCCCGATTTTCGTTGACACGATAACGATGCGCTCTCTATCCTCACCCGGCGTTCAGGTATCGAACGGTTCGGTCCTCACGCGGCCGTTCAGCCCAAAAACAATAATCAAATCGGGGTTCATCATGTTCAAGACCTACCTCCTGTTGGTGGTTTCCTCTCTCGTCTTAGCCTCTGCCGTGTCGGCTTCGAGTACAGAACTCACGGAAGCCACGGAGCTATTGAAAAGGATGCATGCGGACGAATGCAGGAAACAAAGGCTCAGGGGACAGTTATTGGTGGCACATCAATCCCACGACCAAACAAGAATGAGCACGTTGGCGCCGCAACTGGACGCAATCAGCGACAAGCTCAAGCCACTGGAGGATCAACTCAAGTCGCTCAAGGACCGAATTAAGAAGATTCCGGCAGATCAAACGGCGCTCGATACCGTACAGTTGGAATTGGGCGAGTGTAATTAAGCGCTGGTTACTAAAGAGCGATGAGCGGTTGAGAAATCGCTCCATCGGCCCAGGCCACGGCGAGTCCCAACGCGATCATCGCGATGAAGGTCGCCGCGACGATCCGCGCCATGGCTCCCCCTGCTATTGCGATGGTCAATCCGCCCTTGACCAGGGTATTCACGAGAGCGGCGAAGACGATAGCCAGTGAGGCCAGGTCGACGGAGTAATGCGAGGGCGATAGGCGTGCAAGCGAGAGGGTAATGGCGTCGACGTCGCTTAAGGCCGAAATGCCCGCCATCAGGAAGACGCCAATATGGCCGTAGGTATCCTTGAGCAGCCGGGTGAGCACCATGATTGCGGCCAGCAGCCCACCGAAGCGCAGGGCCATGCCGAATTCGAACGGGTTTTTCAGCTCCACCCGTCCGGACACCTGAACTTCCGGGGTCTTGCGCGTCAGCCCCCAGGCGGTGGCATAGCCGCATGCACTCATCAGCAACAGCGGCCATAACAAGGGTTTGATCAACGCCGGCTGCAGCAGTCCGACGATCAGCAGGATGCGCGGAAACATGGTGGTCGAGGCGATGATGACCCCGGCTGCGAGCAGGCGCTGCCAGGCCGGTTGGGTTCTGGCCATGCGCGACATGCTGAGAGTGGCCGCGGTAGACGATACCAGCCCGGCGAACAGGCCGGTCAGCAGTATGCCCCGGCTGGGTCCGGCGAGCTTGATGGCGAAATAGCCCGCGAATGAAATCGCGCTGATCGCGACCACCATCCACCAGACCTCGTAAGGATTGAATGCGCCCCAGGGGTCGACTGCGCGGTCGGGCAGTACGGGCAGCATGACGCAGGAAATCAGCAAGAGCTGGAGTATGGCGGCCAGCTCCACCGGCTCCAACTTGCGCAGCGCGCCGTGCAGTACCGGTTTCAGGCCCAGCAAGATGGTCACGATGACCGCCGTTGCCGCCGCCAGTTTGACGTGCGGGCTCATGGCCAGGGCGCCCAGAACGAAGGTGATCAGCGCGGCAACGGCGGTGGTGATGCTGTAATCGCCTTTTTGCTTGATTTCCAGGTAGGTGGATGCCGTCAGCACCAGGGCGAATGCTACGAATGGGCCGGCAACCAGCCATGCTGGCGCATTCCCGCCCTGCAGTTGCCAAAGCGCACCCAGCAGGCTGATGAGCCCGAACGTGCGTATGCCGGCCACGCGGCTGCCTTCATCCCCGCCCCGCTCGGACCATCCCCGTTCCAGGCCGATGAGCAGGCCCAGGCTTAGCGCGATCAACAAGCCTTGAAACTCGATCAGGTAATCGTTCATCTCCGGCTCCTCCCTCGATTCGAAATATAGGCAAAAAAGGCTTGTCGCTTCTGCCTTCGGCTCACTATGCTTTGCTCGTCGCTTTCGCGATAGCCCGCGCACTCGATCCCGTACAGCAAGGAATCTTATGTCGCAACAGCCCTTATCCCCCGATTTGCTATTTACGCCCTGCGATCCTGCGCTATTCAGCTTTTCCACCACCGAGGAGCTGGCCGAGACCGGGCTGATCGTAGGTCAGGATCGCGCACTGGAGGCCATCCGTTTTGGCCTGGGCGTGAAGCGCTCCGGCTTCAATATCTTTGCCTTGGGGCCTACCGGACACGGCAAACTCACGGCGGTGCGGGACATCGTCAGTCGCGAGGCCGATGCGCTGCCGGCGGCAGACGACTGGTGTTACGTCAACAACTTCGAGGATCCCGCCAAACCCAAGGCCTTGCGCCTGCCTGCCGGGCGGGGGGGCGTGTTCGCCCGCGCCATGGAACGTCTCATCGAGGAGCTGAGCGTCTCTATACCCGCCACCTTCGAAGGCGAGGAATACCGCACTCGCGCCGAGCAGATCGAGGACGAAGGCAGGCGCCGCGAGCAGGGGGCGCTGAACCACTTGCGGGCCGAGGCGCGGGCTGCGCAGATCGAGTTGATCGAAACATCCAACAGTTTTGCTTTCGTGCCCATAGGCCAGAAAAACGAGCCCCTGGCCCCCGATCAGTTCGAGAAATTGAGCGAGGAGCAGCAGCAGGCGCTGCACGACAAGATGGCGCATCTGCACCAGCAGTTGCAGAAGCTGTTGCGCCAGTTTCCGTCATGGCGGAAGGAGGCCAAGGAGAAGGTGAAGAGCCTCAACCGCGAGTTCGCCGTCTACGCCATCAGCCACCTGGTCGAAACCCTGAAGGAAAATTACGCCGACTTGGCGGAGGTGTGCGCCTACCTGGATCGCGCCGAGCAGGACATCATCGAGCACGCCGACGATTTTTTCCCCAAATCCGAAGGCGTCATGTCTCTGCTGAACACCCAGGCGCGCGTCACACCCTTGCAACGCTATCGGGTCAACCTCCTGGTCGATCACACCGCCAGCGCGCGTGCGCCCATCGTCGAAGAAATCCTGCCCAGCCACGTCAACCTGATCGGCCGGGTCGAGCACCAGGCTTACATGGGCGCATTGGTTACCGATTTCAGCATGGTCAGACCCGGTGCCTTGCACCGTGCCAACGGCGGCTATCTCATTCTGGATGCCCACAAATTGCTGATGCAGCCCTATGCCTGGGAAACGCTGAAACGGACCCTGCAAACCGGCGAGATCCGGATTGAATCCCTGGAGCGCACCTTGGGGCTTATCAGCACCACCAGCCTGGAGCCCGAACCCATACCTCTGCAGGCGAAGATCGTGCTCACCGGCGACCGGCTGCTGTATTACCTGCTCAGCTATTACGATCCGGAGTTCGCCGATCTATTCAAGATCGCCGCCGATTTCGAGGAAAGCCTCACCCGCAGCCCGGAAAGCAGCGCCGACTACGCGCGCGTGATCGCCAGCCTGGCCCTGCGGGAAAAGCTCAGGCCTTTGGATCGCGACGCCGTCGTCCGCGTCGTGGAACACAGCGCCCGCCTGGCGGAAGACGCGGAAAAACTCAGCATTCGGCTGCGTAGCCTGAACGACTTGCTGAAGGAAGCCGATTATCTGGCCGAAGCGCGTCAGGCCAAACTTATCAACCGGGACGATATTCAAGCGGCGATAGACCGTTGGGTGAGGCGCTCGGACCGTGTGCGCGAACGCATCTACGAAGCGATACGCCGGGGCCAGATACTGATTTCCGTCGATGGCGAAGTGGTCGGTCAGATCAACGGCCTGTCGGTCATAGGCCTCGGCGACTTCAGTTTCGGCCAGCCCAGCCGCATCACCGCGACCACGCGCTTGGGGTCGGGGAAAATTGTCGACATCGAACGCGAAACCGAACTGGGCGGGCCGCTGCACAGCAAGGGTGTGCTGATCCTCTCCAGCTTCATCGCTTCGCGCTATGCCACGACCAGCCCGTTTTCGGTGGCCGCCAGCCTGGTGTTCGAACAGTCCTACGGCCAGGTCGAGGGCGACAGTGCCTCGCTGGCGGAGCTGTGCGCCATTCTGTCGTCTCTGTCGGGTTTGCCGATACGCCAGTCGCTGGCGGTCACAGGCTCCGTCAACCAGCTCGGCCAGGTGCAGCCGATAGGCGGTGTGAACGAAAAAATCGAAGGTTATTTCGATGTGTGCCGCGAACTCGGTTTCAACGGCCGGCAAGGCGTGATCATTCCGGCCTCCAACGTCAAGAACCTGATGTTGCGGCAGGACGTCGTCGAGGCCGCGCGCAACGGGCAGTTCCAGGTTTACGCGGTGGAAACGGTGGACCAGGCCCTGGCGCTGCTGACGGGACAGTCCGCCGGGGTGCGCGACGAGGCCGGGGAGTTCGCCGCCGACACGGTGAACGGCCGGGTCGAGCGGCGGCTCAAGGAGTTCAGTGAAATCGTCAAGCAGCTCGCCAAGCCCGACAAGTCGGACAAGGATTGAGGCCGTCGGGTCCGCATCAGTCGGAGCTAGCCTCGCTCGCCGGCAGACAGCCGAAACATAGATGACGGTCGCCATAAACCTCGTCGATACGGTTCACGCTGGGCCAGAATTTGTTTTCCCGGACGTAGGCTAGGGGGAAAACCGCTTCCTCGCGGTTATAGGGGCGATTCCATTCGGCATCGATCACGTCGGCCTGGGTATGCGGGGCGCGTTTGAGCGGATTGTCGTCGGCGGGCCAAACGCCTCGCTCCACCTGGTCGATTTCTTCCCGGATGCGGCTCAGGGCGGCGACGAAGCGGTCCAGTTCGTCTTTGGATTCCGATTCGGTCGGCTCGACCATCAGGGTGCCGGGCACCGGGAAGGACACGGTCGGCGCGTGAAAGCCGTAGTCCATCAGGCGCTTGGCGATGTCAACCTCGCCGATGCCGCTCGCGGCCTTGATGGGGCGGATATCGAAGATGCATTCGTGGGCCACGCGTCCCCGTTCGCCGGTGTAGAGCACCGGATAAAGCGGAGCCAGCCGGGTGGCGAGGTAGTTGGCGTTGAGGATGGCCACGCGGGTCGCGCGGGCTAGCCCCGCGCCGCCCATCATGGTGATGTACATCCAGGATATGGTCAGGATGCTGGGCGAACCGTAGGGCGTGGCGGCCACGGCTCCCTGGCCGGCATTCGGGCGGTCGCTTGCTCCGGTCGGCTGGATGGCGTGGTCTGGCATGTAAGGGGCGAGATGGCTCGCCAGCGCGATCGGCCCCATGCCGGGTCCGCCACCGCCGTGGGGTATGCAAAACGTCTTGTGCAGGTTGATGTGGCAGACGTCGGCGCCGAGCGCGGCCGGCGAGGTGAGGCCAAGCTGGGCGTTGAGATTGGCCCCGTCCATGTAGACCTGGCCGCCGCGGCGATGCACCGCGGCGCAGATTTCTTTCACCGCGGCCTCGAACACGCCGTGGGTCGACGGGTAGGTAATCATCAATGCGGCCAGGCGATCCCGGTATTGCCCGGCCTTGGCTTCGAGGTCGGAGATGTCTATGTTGCCGCGCTCGTCGCAGTCGACCGTCACCACCTGCAGTCCGCACATCGCTGCGCTCGCCGGGTTGGTGCCGTGGGCCGAGCGGGGAATCAGGCAGACGTCGCGGTGCGTTTCGCCGCGCGCTTCATGGTAGCGGCGTATGAGGACCAGCCCGGCATATTCGCCCAAGGCTCCGGAATTCGGCTGCAGGCTGATTGCGGGAAAGCCCGTGATGGCGCGGAGATGGCCAGCCAGCCCGTTCATCATCTCCAAATAACCGAGCGCCTGCTCGCGCGGCGCGTAGGGGTGCAGGTCGGCGAATTCGGGCCAGCCCAGCGCAAGCATTTCGCTGGTCGCCGTCAGCTTCATGGTGCAGGAACCCAGCGGGATCATTGAGTGATCGAGTGCCAGGTCGCGGTTTTGCAGCCGTTTAAGGTAACGCAGCATCTTGTGTTCGGTTCGATGGCGATTGAACACCGGGTGACGCAGGATGGGATCGCTGCGCAGACTGTCGGCCGGCAGCCCGCTTGCCGGGATGTCCAGCGCTTCCGGATCGGCGGCGACGCCAAACAATTGGAAGAGCGCCGCGAGATCTTCACGGGAGCTCGTCTCGTCGAAAGACACGCCCAGGGCGTTTTCCGAAACACGGCGCAGGTTGTAGCCCAAGTCGCCCGCGGCGGCATGCAGGCTCGCGGTCCGATCGCCGGTGGCGATATCCAGGGTGTCGAAATAGTACCGGGTCAGCAAGCTGTAGCCGGCGGCCTGCATTCCTGCCGCGAACAGGGCGGCGAGGCGGTGGATGCGGAGGGCGATGGATCGCAAACCCTCGGGGCCGTGCCACACGGCGTACAAGCCAGCCAGATTGGCCAGCAGTACCTGGGAAGTGCAGATGTTGGACGTGGCCTTTTCCCGGCGGATGTGCTGCTCGCGCGTCTGCAAGGCCATGCGCAGGGCGGGTTTGCCGCGCGCGTCGATCGACACGCCGATGATGCGGCCCGGTACGGCACGCTTGTATTCGTCACGGACGGCGAAAAATGCGGCGTGTGGACCGCCGAAACCCAAAGGCAAACCGAAGCGCTGGGCGGAGCCGAGCGCGATGTCCGCACCCATGGCTCCGGGCGATTTCAGCAGCACGAGTGCCATCAAGTCGGTGGCGACCGCGGTGATGGCGTCTCGGGATTTGAGCCCGGCGATGATGCCGGTCAGATCGCGTACCTCGCCGTGCCGGTCCGGGTATTGCAGCAAGGCGCCGAAAACCGCGTGCTTACCGGCTTCTTCGGGCGCGCCGAAAATCAGGTCGAAGCCGAAATATTTCGCGCGCGTTTTTAGTACGTCCTGAGTCTGTGGAAAAACTCCCGCGTCGACGAAAAACGCGCGGGAGGGGCTGGCCGAAACCCGGCGGGCCATGCTCATGGCCTCGGCCGCCGCGGTGGCCTCGTCGAGCAGGGATGCATTGGCGAGTTCCAGTCCGCTGAGGTCGATCACCATCTGCTGCCAGTTGCTCAGCGCTTCGAGCCGGCCCTGGGCGATCTCCGCCTGATAAGGCGTGTAGGCGGTGTACCAGCCGGGATTTTCCAGCACGTTGCGGAGGATCACCTTGGGCAGATAAGTGCCGTAGTAGCCCAGGCCTATCAGCGAGCGTTGCACCCGGTTCTTCGCCGCCATGGCGCGCAGCCTGGCCAGGGCTTCCTGTTCGGGGACAGGCGGGCCAAGCGGCAGGGGTGCGGCCAGTCGTATCCCGGCGGGCACGGCTTCATTCATCAACTGGTCCAGGCTGTCCAGCCCCAAGGCGGCGAGCATGGACGCAACCTCGTCTTCGTCGGGGCCGATGTGGCGGTGCATGAATTCGTCGCGCCGTTCGAGTACCGCAAGCGGAAGGTTTAACATGGCGGGTAGCTCCGGGTTTACACGAGTATCTTGCCGTTGCGCACGAAGGGAAGCGGCGTGACGCGGGCCGGCTGTGCGAGGTCGCGTATCGTTATCGACACCGTTGCACCGGGGCTGACGGCGGACGGCAGCCGGGCGAGTGCGATCGAGGCGTTCAGGGTGGGGGAAAAGGAACCGCTGGTGATCAGACCGTCTCCCTGCGCGGTCGTCACCGGCATGCCGTGGCGCAGAACCCCGCGACCTTCCAGTATCAGGCCGGTTAGGCGTTTCGAACGGTCGCAGGATTCCAAGGCGTTACGGCCGACGAAATCGCGCCCCGCGGTCAGGTCGACGGTCCAGCCGAGATTGGATTCGTACGGGTGGGTGCTGGCGTCCATGTCGGCGCCGTAAAGATTCATCCCGGCTTCGAGGCGCAGGGTGTCGCGGGCGCCGAGTCCGGCGGGCAAGACCCCGGCCGAGGACAGGGCCTCCCAGACCGCCGTCATGCGGGACCCGGGTACGATCAGTTCGAAGCCGTCTTCGCCGGTATAGCCGGTGCGGCAGATCGTCATGTCTTCGAACTCGGCGGCCTGGAAGCGGTTCAACCTCTCCGTGGCAAACAGCGAGCCGGGCAGCGCCCGCCAGACCGCCTCGCGTGCGCAAGGCCCCTGCACCGCGATCATGCCCAGATCGCGCCTAGGCGAGAGGGTCGGGTGGGCATCCGGCAGGGCCGCCCGTTGTCGGCTTAACCAGTCGATGTCCTGCTCAGCGGTACCGGCGTTGACGATGAGGCGATAATCTTCTTCTTCGATGCGGAAGGCGATCAGGTCGTCGAGCACGCCGCCGTCGGGGTTCAGCATGCAGCTATACAATCCGTCGCCGGCTTGCCTGAGCTTGTCGACCGTATTGGCGAGCACGCGGCGTAGCAAGGCACTCGCCCCGGATCCCTGCACGTCGATCACCCGCATGTGGGAAACGTCGAACATCCCGTGTTCGCGACGCACCCGGCGGTGTTCCTCGAGTTGCGAGCCATAGTGGACTGGCAGTTCCCAGCCGGCGAACTCGACCATGCGAGCGCCGGCGGCGAGATGGTGAGCGTGTAGCGGCGTTTTTTGGGACACTTCAATCCCCCCTGTTCAGTTGGTTTCAGCTTGGACCAAAGCGGCGGTTTTCACCAGCCCAGAGCCGCCAAAAGCGCCGCGTTTGATCTGGCCGGCGCGGAGTCCAGATTTTCGTCGTGCGGGGCTTCCTTCTGACCTCGGTTTGGTTGTACCTTTGCCGCTTTATTCGACGCCGGCCGGGCCGGCTCCATGGACGCATAGCACAAGACGTATAGCCTGATGGCCGCGCACAGCACGAAGACAGGTAAGAATGGACCCTTTTCGACTTCGTCCGGCAGCCGTATGAAGGGGTATCGGTGCCTGATAACGCTGGCCACTGGGCTGTTCGCCTGGTCCACCGCCTCGGCCGATCATTACGGCGACCTCCTACTGTTTCCCGAACTGACGCAGATCGGCCGTTTCGATCTGAAAGATGATTCCCGGCTCCCCGAGCAAAGAATCAATCCCGGCCTGAATCTCTTCTATTCCTACGATCAGGACCGCTTGCGGTTCTTGCTGGAATGGCTGGTCGACCGCTCCGCACAGGAGATCCAGCGGCTGCAACTGGGCTGGCGCTGGCAGGACACGACCTTCTGGCTGGGCCGCACGCACAATCCCATCGGATACTGGAACACCCGGTTTCATCACGGGGCGTATTTGATGACCAGCATCTCCCGGCCCGGGATGATGACCTACGAAAATTCCGGCGGCCCGCTGCCCTTGCATGTCACCGGCTTGTATCTGGAAGGGTCGCGGGAGTTGGGGGAGTCCAGCCTTTATTACGTGTTGAACGCGGGTGTGGGTCCGGATCTCTCCGAGCGCCGTCTCGATGCCTTCGACATTCTGGATCCCGAAGGCGACCGGCGCCCCGCCGTGACCCTGCGCCTCGGTTATCAACCGACCGCCTTCGCGTCGGACGAGTTCGGTTTTTCCTTCAGCTATACGGAAATCCCCGGTCAGGCGATCGGCGTTCAGCGCGTCGACCAGATGGTCGCAAACGCCTACGCCACCTGGCGTTGGGACGACTTCAATTTCCTCACCGAGGCTATCTTCGTTCATAACGACTACCAGGGTGCGCAGGCGCAGTCGAATATCGGCAATGTCTACGGTCAGGGCGAGTGGAAGGCGACCCCCGATCTGACCGTGTACAGTCGGGTGGAAGGCAGCTTCAACGACGCCGGGGACCGCTATTTCGACCATTTCGGGAGTTTCGTGCGCGAAAGATACCTAGGTGGCCTGCGTTACGAGCTGCCCTACAAGATGGCGCTCAAGTTCGAACTCGCCCGCGAGCGGGTGCGCGACGACCACTACGGTCAGCTCGGTTTGCAATGGAGCGCGGTGTTTCCCTAGCCATGGCCAAGTGGGTTTACATCGTTTTGGCGGCAATGCTGGCCTGCCACGCATCGGCGGCGATGGGGCCGGACGCACGCGAGCTGATACTGGCGGCGAGTTTGCAGGCCAACATACCCCGGCTCACGGTGCAGGAAACCCGCAAGCTTTATCTCGGCCTGCCGGTGGAGAAAAACGGCGTCACCCTCAAACCCTTGCTAAATACCAGCGATAACCTACTGTTCGAGGTCTTCCTGCAGAAAGTGACTTTCATGTCGTCCGAGGCCTACGAAAAACAGGTGCTGTCCATCGTCTTCCGCCTCGGCGGCCAAAGGCCGGAAGCGATAGGGGACAAGCACAGGCTGAATGCCTTGCTGCTGGAACAGCCCGACTCCGTCACCTTCATGTGGTCCAGCGATCTCAACGCGTACCGCGGGCTCAAGCCCGTCGGCACCTTGTGGACCGGAGCGGCGAATTGAGGAATTTCCTGCGCAGCTTCAACGGACGCCTGCTGCTGTCTTTGATAGGCGTCCATCTGCTGCTGGTGCCTTTGCTGCTCTTCGGCGTTTATCTGATCGCCAAACCCGGGGTCCAGGGGCAGTTCGTCAACCAGGTGCGTTCGGATGCCCTGCTGCTCGGCAACCTGGTCGCCGCCCAGGTCGCGGCCGGCGAGTCCCGGCAGACCTCCGAATTGCTCGACGAGTTTCTGCTGAACGGCCGGCTCGTTTTCGCCGAAGTTTATTCGACGGCGAGATCGATACATCCCAATGTCCCGCTGGAAACGAAGCAGCCTTTCGACGAAGACTTCTTCTTCGGACAGCACGACGACGGCGTTTATTTCATCGCCGTTCCCTTGGGCGAAGCGGATGCGGGAGAAGCGCCCGTCCTGAGGCTGGGCTATGACGAGACCCCGGTGCAGCGCGAACTCTTCAACCTCTATCGGCGCGGCATCTACCTGGTCGCCGCCTATCTGGGCCTGACCTTGATCGTCGCCGCCGCCCTCGGCACCCGTCTGGTACGGCCCTTGAAAATACTGCGCCAGGAGGCGGACAAGATTTCCGCCGGCGACCTGGATACCGAGTTCGGCAGCCATACGCGCATCGTCGAGGTCGCTGCCCTGGCGGAAAACCTCGAACGCATGCGACTAGGCCTCACGCAGGCGCGTGACGCGGCCCTGCAGGCGGCGCTCACCAAAAGCGAATTCCTCGCCAACATGAGCCACGAGATCCGTACGCCCATGAACGGCGTCATCGGCATGCTGGAGCTCGCGCTGCGCACGGAGCTGACCCCGCTGCAGCGCGAATACCTGACGATGGCCGCGTCCTCGGCCGAATCGCTGCTCAGGCTGCTCAACGACATACTGGATTTTTCCAAGATCGAAGCCCGCAAGCTGGAGCTGGAATGCGTAAGCTTCGATTTGCGCGATGCCGTCGGCGACACCCTCAAACTGCTGGCTCCCCAGGCCCATGCCAAGGGTCTGGAACTGACCTATCTGATCGACCCGCAGATTCCGGAACTGGTGGCGGGGGACGAGGGCCGCCTGCGGCAGATACTCATCAACCTCGTGAGCAACGCCATCAAGTTCACCCCCAAGGGTGAAATTTCGGTGCGCGTGACCAGCAACTGCGAGCGCTGTCTGGACAAGGTCTGCCCGCAATTTTCGGTCAGCGACACCGGTATCGGCATACCGGCGGACAAGCGGCAGGTGATCTTCGATGCCTTCGCCCAGGCGGACGCCTCGTCCACCCGCATGTTCGGCGGGACGGGGCTGGGACTTTCGATCTCGTCCCGTCTGGTGAACCTGATGGGCGGGGAGATATGGCTGGACAGCGAGGTGGGGCAGGGCAGTTGCTTCCATTTCACCCTGCCGTTCCAGGTACCGCCGGAGGCGCCCGAGCACGTCAGGCGCGATCCGGCGGACCTGCGCGGCATACGCGTCCTGGTGGTGGACGATCACGCCGTCAACCGTTATATCTTCGTGGAAATGCTCACCCAATGGGGGCTGGAGCCGGTACAGGCGGACGGCGGCGAGGTCGCGCTGGCGGCCATACGGGAGGCGGAAGCCCAGGGCAAGCCGTTCCGGCTGGTCCTGCTGGACGCCATGATGCCGCGAATCGACGGCTACGAGGTCGCCAGCCGTATCATAGCCAATCCCGGTGCCACACCGCCCACCATCATGCTGCTCTCGTCGGCCGACCGGGTGGGCGAGGCCGATCTGTCGCGGCAATTGGGCATCAGCCGGTTCTTGCGCAAGCCGGTCAAGTATTCCGAGCTTCTGGATGCGATCCAGGAAGCCCTGAGCACGGCTCAGCCGGCGCCTTGTTCGGCGGGCGGCTCCGACTGTGCGGCGATGCGCCCGCTGCAACGGGCCCTTCGTATCCTGGTGGCGGAAGACAATCCGGTCAACCAGCGGCTGGTGCGCGTATTGCTGGAAGACCGTGGCCACATCGTCACCATGGCCAACAACGGGCAGGATGCCTTGCGTCTGTTGGCGCAAAACGATTTCGACGCCGTGCTGATGGATGTCCAGATGCCGGTCATGGATGGCTTGCAGGCCACGGAGGCATTGCGGGAACACGAACGGGAATACGGCGGCGAGCACATTTACGTCGTGGCGATGACGGCTCACGCCCTGCAGGGCGACAAGGAACGCTGCCTCGAGGCCGGCATGGATGCTTACATTTCCAAACCTTTGCGCGAGACGGAACTGCTGGCGACCGTCGAGCGATGGCATTCAGCTTCGCCGGCGACCGAGAGAGGTGATACCGGTATGGCGGAAACCGCACCGTTCGATCTGACCGAAGCCTTGCAGCGGGTTCGGGGCCGGCGGGGATTGCTCAAGGATTTGGCCGGCATCGTGCTCGACCAGTCGGACGAACTGTTGCACAGTTGCGAGGAGGCGATCCGGAATGGCGACGGCCCCGCGCTCGAATGGGCCGCGCACACCCTGAAGGGCTCGGTAGGTTCCCTGTGCGCCAAGCCCGCGGCCGAACTGGCCCAACGCCTGGAAAACGCCGCCAGGGCAAAGGACTTCGACGCTGCCCGCATCCTCTTCGGCGAGTTGCAGGCCGCGATGGCTCAATTGGCGCCCGGGATCCGGCAGTTCCTGGCGGCGCCCGATCCCGAGGACACGTCCGATGCCGGCTGATACGCGGCGTTTGTGCCCCGGTTCGGGCGGCGCCCGGCCGAAGTCCGTCCATCTACGGGCTAGCCAGCCATGACTGTCCGCGCCGAACGCAAGCCCGTCATCCTCATGGTGGACGACAATCCGGTCAATCTGGCCGAACTCTATGCCCTGCTCGGCGAAGCGGGCTACGAGGTGCTCGTCGCGGAAAGCGGCGCCAGCGCCCTGCTGCAGGCCGAGCGTTCGGTCCCCGACCTGATCCTGCTCGACGTCGTTATGCCGGGCATGAACGGGTTTGCCGTTTGCGCGCGGCTCAAGGAGTCGCCCCGCACCGAAGCCATCCCGGTGCTGTTCACCACGTCGCTGGACGACACCGCAGACAAGATCCAGGGTTTGCGACTGGGAGCCGTGGACTACATCACCAAGCCTTTCCAGCACGAGGAAGTGTTGGCGCGGGTCAACACCCATCTGACCTTGGCGCGCCTTAGGGGCGAACTGGAAAGCAGCCGGGAGCGCCTGTCGCGCATCGTGACCTATGCCCTGGACGCCATCGTCACAACCGACGAAGAACGGCGCATCGTGCTGTTCAACGCCGCTGCCGAAGCCATGTTCGCCTGCCGGAGCGCGGATGTCTTGGGCGGTTCGCTGGATCGTTTCCTGAGTCCGACGCTCAAGCAGCGGCTGCTGGACTATATCGGCGGTTCGTCCGAGCCCGCCTTTTGGCTGCCCGACGGTCTGGAGGTCCTGCGCGGCGACGGGCTTCCCGTACCGGTGGAGGGGTCCGTGTCGCGCGTCGAGAGTGGCGGCGAAAGGCTGTATACGGTGATCCTGCGCAACGCCGAGGAGCGGCAGAAGCGGCTCAAGGCCGAAGCCGAATGCCGCCAGCTCCAGGGGGTCAATCTCTACCTGGAGGAGGAGTTGAAGGCCGTCCATAATCCGGACGACCTCATCGGCAGTTCGCCGGCCTTGCGTCGGGCGGTGGCCTTGGTCGGCCAGGTGGCCGGCACCGACTCCGCCGTCCTGGTGACGGGGGAGACGGGTACCGGCAAGGAGCTGATCGCCCGCGCCATCCACAACCGCAGTGCCCGCAAGGACAAGGTGCTGGTCAAGCTGAATTGTGCGTCCATACCCGCCAATCTCGCGGAAAGCGAATTGTTCGGCCACGAAAAGGGTGCGTTCACCGGCGCCTTGCAGCGTAAGCAGGGACGCTTCGAGATCGCCAACGGCGGCACCTTGTTCCTCGACGAGGTCGGCGAATTGCCGCTGGATCTGCAGGCCAAGCTGCTACGGGTCTTGCAGGAGGGCGAGTTTGAACGGGTCGGCGGGACGCAGACCATCAAGGTCAACGTTCGCGTGGTGGCGGCCACCAACCGGGATCTGGCGCAGATGGCACGGGAAGGAAGTTTCCGTCCGGATCTCTACTACCGGCTCAACGTGTTTCCCATCCATCTCCCGCCTTTGCGGGAACGCGCGGAGGATATCCCTTCGCTGGTTCGACATTTCGTCGCCAAATACGCGAACCAGTTCGGCAAGCGCATAGACAGCGTGCCCGAGGCGACGCTGGCCCGGGTCGGCCGTTATGGCTGGCCCGGCAACATACGCGAGTTGCAGCACGTCATCGAAAGGGCGGTCATCCTGAGCTCCGGCAGCGAGCTGGCGCCACTGGATCTCGCCGAGCAGGCCGGGCCCGATCCGCTCCCGGGTCCGCTGGCGGCATTGGAGGACGTCGAGCGGCAACACATACTCAAGGTCCTGGAACACACCCGCTGGCGCATCAGCGGCGAGAAGGGTGCCGCCGTGATCCTCGGCATGCCGTCGACCACGCTGCGTTCCCGCATGGAGCGCCTGGGCATCACGCGCGGCCGTTAGGCCGGCCCCGGCGTCTTTCCAGCCGTCCGGAAACACGCCTTACCAGATCCAGATGGCCCATTCTTGGACGGTCGTATCGTCATATTCCTGCGCCAGTTCGAGCACGGAATCGGGCACCTCGACGTTTTCGCTCCAGACGTAACGCTCGGCATCCATGGCCAGCCAGATTCCTCCCCCGATCCGCCGATAACATACTTCGTGTCCGTTTTCGTCCTTGATTTTGACCGGTCCGAAATGACTGTCTACGTTCATCACATTCCTCCTGGTTCGTCTTTCGTTGTACCGGGTGCCGTTATTTTGCTCCCGTACTGAACCGATTCAGATTGGATGCCAAATTCGAAAACGCGCAATGAATGTGATTCAAGTAATTGAAATAGCGGAATATTTTGATTCATCTCTCCGGTGAAGTCGGGGCTCCTGGGCCGCGTCCGTTGCGTCGAAAATGTACGCAATATCGGCTGTTTACGACATTTCGTCTTTGATCTTCCCTACGCTCCTGCCCGCCGGGCCAGGCGCATCCCGCCAAGACCTCTGACGGTAACGGCGCTGAGCACGCTGGAAATATCGTAAAAACACGGCATTCCGTAAAAGCGGATCAGGCAGCCAGGCCCCGTTTTTGTGTCGATACGACGATAAAACTCGATATATCAGTGAGTTGGCGTCATGGCTCGCAGCTGGCATCCCGCTTGATACGAAGGGGTATCCGGCGCCGCTTGGGCGGCACGAACACCGGCCCCATCCCCATCCCCATCAAGAGGAATCATCATGAACGCACACATTCGACTCATCGCCGCAATTGCCCTGTTTCTGCTCGCCTTCGCCTGCCATGAGGCGACGGCGGCGGCGCGCCCTTCCTATTCGACCGGCTACGCCGTGCTGGAGGTCGGCGGCGTTCCGCTGGCGTACGTCTCGTCCTTCGAACACGCCAGCCGTCTACAGTCGGAACGCTCGGGCTACGAGGGGGCGACCAACTTCGCACATGATAGTCAAGCGCCGGAGGAGTTCTCCGTCGTGTTGTCGCAAAGCCTGGATAACCGCTTGTTCGGGATCCTGGGACGACAAATCTCTCGGGGCGGGGAGCGTTTGAACGGCCGGCTGCTTAGCCTGGATTGGGAAGGCAACGTCCGGAGGGTCTTCGAGTTTAGCGACGCTATCGTGAACGAAGTGAGGTTTTCCACCCTGGACGCCACCTCCAGGGAGCGCTTCACACTGGGCCTGAAATTGAGTGCCGGCCAAACCAGATGGAGCAAGGGCGGGGGCAAGGCCAACTATCGCGACATTAAGGCGGGGGACAGGCGGAACGTATGGCTCGCGGCGAATTTCCGTCTGGATATAGCCGGCCTGGATAGCCGGGCGGTCATGCGTATCGAGTCGTTCAGCCTGGTGCGCAAAGGCAATCCGGGTCTAGGGAACGGGCCGCAATATCGGGACTATGAGGACGGCGAAACAGGCTTTGAAATGCCCAAGCTGACGCTGGGATTGAGTGATTACTTCGGCACCGAGGTGTTCGACTGGTACGAAGAATTACACGCCGACACCGCCGATGCAGAGGCCGCGGAGCGCAGCGGAACCCTGACGCTGCTGGCCGCCGATCAGACCACTCCGCTGTTTGGCATCGCGCTGACGCATCTGGGGGTCTACCGCATCGCGCACGCAAAAGAACCGCGCGCCGACGAGTCGGGGAAGATCAGCGCGGGCTTTTATGTCGAAGGCCTGAGTTTTGTGACCGGCAAACCTTGATCCGGCCATAGCCGGCCGTACTCCCGCGCCCTTCTTATGCGAAGGGCGCGGGCCGCGTTCATCCGCAGGTTCCCGTCGCGCCGCAGGCGGTGCAGAAATCGCATCCATCCCTGCGGATCACCGCGTAATGGCCGCATTCGGGGCAACGCCGGCCGGCATGGGTTTCCACCGGGCCTACCGGGTGGGCCTTGAGGGGGACGACATTGCCCTCATAGTGCATGGCGCCCATCTCATCCAGCGGGAAGCCGTCCTCGTCCAGGATGCCCAGCCGGTGATGGCGGTGCAGGATCAAACGGCACAGATAGGCGACGGTAGAAGGATAAGACTCCTTGCGCTTCTCGCCCGGCACCCAGGCGAGGAAATCGCCGCGCGGTTCGGGGAAATCCAGCAATTGGCGCAGTTTGGCGCCTATCCAGGCCGGGTCGATGACCCGCATGTCGAAGGACAGGCTCTTGCACAAGCCGTCGAGGACGCGCGGATAGACGCCGGACAGCCAGACGGAATAAGGTCGCCTCTGCCCGTTCGGCAGTATCAGTTCCTTCAGTCCCATGACGAAATCGTCGCCGGTGGCGGGGTTGAGGACATCCACCGTCCAGGAGAGCGTGCCTTCGGTGCCGGTCTTAGGCTCCTTGGGGGACATGAGCGCGTCCAGCACCGGCGTTTCTCCGATCGGCTCGAAGGCACCCAGTTCGGTGCAGCGGTAATAGACCAGACGGGCGAATCCGGCGACCAGGCTGGGCACGGCGGTCGATTCCCCGTCCGGCGGCAAGGCGAGCGCGAAGCGGTCGTCGCCGTGCGCCTTCATCAGGCTTTCCAGTTTGGTCTTGAGCCAGCCGTGGTCGTTGGAGCGCATGTCCATGGACAGCGACTTGGCCAAGGCGCCCAGGCCGCGGGGCTGCTCGGCGCCGTTGATCCACACTTCGAAAGGGTGGCGTCCGCCGTTTTCCACATGGCCGATGAAGACCGCGAACGCGCCCAGCGGATGGTCGACGAAATACGTCCACGCCGGATTGCCGCCCGGCGGCCGGGGACGCCGCCGCCAGCGCAAGGACGCGAGGGCCGGTTCCGGCACGTTTTCCAGGCGCAGGCGCCGGTCGGGATCGGATTCGTCGAAATCCGGACGCGTGCCGGCCGGCGAGGTTTCCGGCTTGGCCGGTTCGGCGACCAGCACCTGGCCGACGATGGCGTTGGGTCTGTAGGTCGCCAGACCTTTGAGCCCGGCTTTCCAGGCTTCCAGGTATAGATCCTGGAAGTCGTCGAAGGGATAGTCGGCCGGCACGTTGACGGTCTTGGAGATCGAGGAGTCGATATAAGGTTGGACCGCCTGCAACATGCGCATGTGGTCGATCGCCGCGATTTCCAGGGCCGTGACGAAGGCCTCCGGCAGTTGATCGACAGCGCCGCCCTGGGCCTGGTAACGCCGCCAGGCATGGTCGTAGACCTCGTATTCCCGGGTCGTTCCGTCGGCCTGCCGCTTACGTCGCGTGTAATGCCAGGAATAGGGCGGTTCGATGCCGTTGCTGGCATTGTCGGCAAAGGCGAGGGAAATGGTGCCGGTCGGCGCGATGCTCAGGAGATGGCTGTTGCGCAGGCCGAACGTACGGATTTCCGCACGCAAATCATCGGGTAATCGCCCGGCGTAAGCAGAGGCCAGGTAGGGTTCGGCGTCGAAGCGGGGAAATGGCCCTTTTTCCCGCGCCAGCGCGATCGACGCCCGGTAGGCCGCATTTCGCAGGATTTCCGCAACCCTGGCCGCCATGACTCGTGCCGCCTGGCTGTCGTAGCGCAGGCCCAGCATGGCGAGGGTGTCGCCCAATCCGGTGAAGCCGAGGCCGATGCGGCGCTTGGCCGCCGCTTCCTCGCGCTGTGCCGGCAAAGGCCAATAGGTGGTCTCCAGCACGTTATCCAGCATGCGCACGGCTGTGGGTATCAGTTCGGCGAAGCCGGAAAAATCGAAGTCCGCGTCCGCGGCGAAGGGATCGCGCACGAAACGGGTCAGGTCTATGCTGCCGAGACAGCAGCAGCCGTAAGGCGGGAGCCACTGCTCGGCGCAGGGATTGGTGGCTTCGAAGGTTTCACAGTAGTGCAGGTTGTTGTCGGCGTTGGCGCGATCGACGAACAGCACGCCGGGCTCGGCGTGGTCGTACGTCGAGGCCATGATGTCCCGCCATAGCTCGCGGGCCTTGATCGTGCGGTAGGCCCACAGACCGTCTTCGCGCCGGTGGGCGCCCTGGGCCTTCTGTTCATCGCCCGGCTCCGCGGCATGAACCAGAGTCCAGTCGGCGTCGGTTTCGACGGCCCGCATCAGGTCGTCGGTCACCGCGACGCTGATGTTGAAATTGGACAACTCTCCCGCCTTGTCCTTGGCATGGATGAAATCCAGGACGTCCGGATGGTCGCAGCGCAGCACGCCCATTTGCGCGCCGCGGCGGGCGCCGGCCGACTCGACCGTTTCGCAGGATCGGTCGAAGACCCGCATATAAGACACCGGGCCGGAGGCGCGCGAGGCGGTGCCCTTGACCCGCGCGCCCTTGGGCCGTATGCGCGAGAAATCGTAGCCGACCCCGCCGCCGCGCCGCATGGTCTCGGCCGATTCCGCCAGGGCGGTGTATATGCTGGGCCGGCCGTCGACCGTTTCCGACACCGAGTCGCCCACCGGCTGCACGAAGCAGTTGATCAGCGTGGCCTGTATGCCGGCCCCGGCGGCGGACATGATGCGCCCCGCCGGAACGAAGCCGGCCTGCAGTGCGGACAGAAAGCGGGGTTCCCAGAGGGCCGGTTCGGATTCCGGCTGGGCCAGCGCGCGCGCGACCCGCACGAAGATGGCGGTAGCGCTCTGTTCATCGCCCTTGGCGTATTTTTCCAGCAGGACGTCGCGCGAGACGGCTTGCGGCGCCAGGGAGGAGACGTCTACTGAGCGCGCGGGCTTCATGGCAGGTAGACGGTCCAGACGAACAATTCGTCGCAGCCGTCCTTGCTGTCGCCGGTCGCCCGTACCCAGGCCTTGCCGGCGGTGATGGGAGCGCTCAGGCGGCCTTTGATCAGCAATCGGCCACTGCGCTCGGGCGTGACGCTTACATCGACCGGCTGGTTGTTGACCCAGACCTTGACGGATTCGGCTTCGGTGTTGTCCGAGGCGGTGAGCGAAAAGTCCTGGAAACTCGCCGCCTTGCTGTCCCGTGCCGGCGTTTCGTCGAAGAAGCTGGGCGGTTCGCAGTGCAGCAAGGGACCGCCGTGATGGCCGATACGCTCGGCCTGTGCGGTGCCCGCCATCGCCGCGAGTGTGATCAGGAGGGAGTATGTTGATTTCTTCATGGTTACGCTCGGCTTGGTGTTGGCGCGTCCACGGGGCGACGCGCTTTATCGGTCGTCGTGTGACGGCTACTCGAAGGTGTCGGCGGCGATGTTGCGCTGCCAGCTTTCCGCGTAGCGGGCTTCCTGCCGCTTGTCGGCTTCCAGGGGCGTTTCTCCGCCGCCGGTGGCGACGAGTTGCTTATCGGAATCCGAATATTCATACACGCCGTTGATCGAAATGCCATAGTCCGGTGCCAGCAGGCTGTAGCAGTGGTTGATCAGGGAGGGTGGTCCTGGCTCCCGCCCCGCGAGCCGGTCGACGACCGCCGCCGCGCAGATCTTGGCCTGGGAGTTGGCCGAAAATGCCGATTTGGGCATGGGCGTGGCGTTGCAGGCGTCGCCGATCACGTGGATGCCTGGCCGCAGATGCGATTCGAAGCTGGCCGGGTGGACCGGACACCAGCCGGATGCGTCGGCGAGCCCGGCCGAGGTCGCTAATTCGCCGGCCTTCTGCGGGGGGATGACGTTGATCACATCCGCCCGGTGCTGATTGAATTCCGTATGCACGGTCAAGGTCTTGGCATCGACCCGTTCGAGCCGGCCTTCGTGTTCGGCCGATATCCATTCGATCATGCCGGGGTACAAGGACCGCCAGCCCTGTTGAAACAAGGCTTGCTTGGAAAATGCGGTCTTGCCATCGAGTATGACGACCTTGCTTTTCGGCTTGTGTTGCTTCAGATAGTGGGCGATCAAGGAGGCGCGCTCGTAGGGCCCCGGCGGGCAGCGGTAAGGGTTGGCGGGAGCGGTGATCAGTACCACACCGCCGTCTTTCATGGCGCGGATCTGCTCGCGCAACAGCAGGGTTTGTTCGCCCGCCTGCCAGGCATGCGGCAAACGCGCGCTGGCGGCTTCGTCGTAGCCTTCGATGGCGTCCCAGCGGAAAGCGATGCCCGGCGAAACGATCAGCCGGTCGTAAGCCAGCCGGCTGCCGTCCGCGAGATCGACCGTGCGGAGTGCCGGGTTGATGCGGCTAGCCTGCGCACGCACGATGCGGATACCGTATTTCGCTGCCAGTGCGTCGTACGAACGTTCCAGCCAGTCCAGTTCATGCCAGCCGGCCAACACTTCGTTGGAGCCGGGGCAGGAGAGATAGCGCTTGCTCCTTTCCACCAGGACGACTTCCAGCGCGGGTTCGAAGAGTTTCAGGTACCGGGCGGCCGTGGCGCCGCCATAACCCCCACCGACGACTACGACCCTAGCCTTGCCGAGTGCGCGCGGGCTCGCGCCGTTCCAGCCGGCGAGCGCCGCCATGCCGGCCAGTCTTAGAAAACCTCGTCGATCGTACTTGGGCATGATTCAGTGCGCCGCGAAGAAACGAGCCATGGCTGCATAATCCTCATCCCGGTAGCCGCGGGCGATGCGGTTCATGATGGACGAAACGCGTTGGCCCGATGCAAAAGCACGCATGGCCTGGATGAAATCCGCCTCTTTCATGCCGGCGATCGCCGGTGTTCCGGCTTGGCTGTGCCCGTAAGTGCCGTGGCAGCCGGCGCAAGCGTGTGCGAGGGTGCTCGCGCCGGGCCTCGTGGCCAGGGACGCGGACGTCTGCGCGCGTGCAGCAGGCGGCATGATCACGAGGCTTACGACCAGCAGCAGGCCTATCGGAAATTTCTTTCCTTCCATCCCGGTGTGCAGTGTTGTTGCGGAACGCTGTTTTCCGAAACCACGGGTACGGCGGAGCATGGCGGTATATGCGGTCGCGTAAGAGTCCTCGATTCGCCGGACGGTAACATGAATGCCGGGATACGGGAAAGCTCCGCGACCGCGGGCCCGGAGCAAGGATAATTGCGACCTTCAGAGCATGTTGGTTCGGTACAACAGATGTGACGAAATCACAGCATTGACAGTGGGAGCAGGGGTGTGACAAAGTGCCGCACGCTTGAGCTTCATGGGCCTGCGCCCAAATTAATCGGCAGGCTGGGGTTTAATATAAGTGCTTGATTAAATGGATTTTTTAACGAGCCGCGCTAATCCAAATGCAAGAGGTATCCATATGGCTGCAACAATCATCGGCGGCGTAGCCGAGCAAGAGAAGCCCTTACTCGACCTGAAGTGGCTGACTTTTGCGTTTGCGATCTACACCGTTTTCTATGTGTGGGTACGCTGGTACGAAGGCGTTTACGGCTGGTCCGCCGGTCTGGATTCTTTCGCACCGGAATTCGAAACCTACTGGATGAACTTCCTGTACATCGAAATCGTGCTGGAAATCGTCACCGCATCGCTGCTGTGGGGCTACATCTGGAAGACCCGCGACCGCAACCTGGCCGCCATCACCCCGCGTGAAGAACTGCGCCGCAACTTCACCCACCTGATCTGGCTGTTCGCTTATGCGTGGGCCATCTACTGGGGCGCTTCCTACTTCACCGAGCAGGACGGCACCTGGCATCAGACGATCGTGCGCGACACCGACTTCACCCCGTCGCACATCATCGAGTTCTACCTGAGCTACCCGATCTACATCATCACCGGCTTCGGCGCCTTCCTGTATGCGAAGACCCGTCTGCCGTTCTGGTCGCAGGGTCTGTCTCTGCCCTACCTGATCACGGTGGTCGGTCCTTTCATGATTCTGCCGAACGTCGGTCTGAACGAATGGGGTCACACCTTCTGGTTCATGGAAGAGTTGTTCGTAGCGCCGCTGCACTACGGCTTCGTGTTCTTCGGTTGGTTGGCTCTGGCGATCCTGGGCGTCGTGCTGCAGGTCACCGCCAGTTTCGGCAAACTGATAGGCAAGGAACTCTGCCCGGACCTGTAAGGGTCTGGGCCACGGTCGATCGACCGTTTACCGAGCCCTCAGGGGTTCCGGTTTCATGGTTGATACGGCCGAACAATAAACAGTCGCAGAACTGTAATTACCATAACTCTCTTTAATCGGAGGTAACATGAGCGCACTTCAATCCGCGGTTCGGTCACACGCCGAAGCAGTAAAGGTCTCGCGGACCGTAGACTATATCTTGTTGTTTGTTGTTTTCTTCGTGGTGGTGGGCTCGTACCACATTCACGCCATGTTGACGATGGGTGACTGGGACTTCTGGGTTGACTGGAAGGATCGTCGTCTGTGGGTAACGGTGGTACCGATCGTGTTGATCACCTTCCCGGCGGCGCTGCAGTCGGTGCTGTGGGAACGCTTCCGTCTGCCTTGGGGCGCCACCGTGGCGGTCCTGGGCCTGCTGTTGGGTGAGTGGATCAACCGCTACTTCAACTTCTGGGGCTGGACCTACTTCCCGATCAACCTGGTATTTCCTTCCCAGATCGTACCGGGCGCCATCATCCTGGACACCGTCCTGTTGTTGAGCGGCAGCTACCTGTTCACCGCCATCGTTGGCGCCATGGGCTGGGGCTTGATCTTCTACCCGGGCAACTGGCCGGTCATCGCACCGTTCCACGTACCGGTCGAGTACAACGGCATGCTGCTGTCGGTTGCCGACTTGCAGGGCTACAACTATGTCCGTACCGGTACCCCCGAGTACATCCGCATGGTTGAAAAGGGCACTCTGCGTACCTTCGGTAAGGACGTAGCGCCGGTATCGGCCTTCTTCTCTGCGTTCATGTCCATCCTCATCTACTTCATCTGGCACTTCGTCGGCCGCTGGTTCGGCTCCGTCAAGTTCATTCAGCAGAGCTAATTGCGAGTAGATAAACGGATGGGTGTCGGCGGCGTCCGCACCCATGCGCTGAACCATCAAGAAGAGCACACCGCTGCCGGGCTCACCGGGTAGCGGAAACAACGAACATTCTCGAAAGAGGAGGAACTATGAAAGTAATCAGAGACAGGATCGCGCACTGGTCCTTGGTCGGCTTGTTGTTGGCATTCGCCGCGACCAGCTTCTACGCGCCGAGCGCCTCGGCCCACGGTGAAAAATCGCAGGCTGCGTTCATGCGTATGCGTACCATCCACTGGTACGACCTGAAGTGGTCCAAAGAAAAGGTGCAGGTCAACGAAGACGTTGAAATCACCGGTAAGTTCCACGTCTTCGAAGGCTGGCCGGAAACCGTTGACGAACCGCATGTATCGTTCCTCAACATCGGTATCCCCGGTCCCGTCTTCATCCGCAAGGAATCCTACATCGGCGGTCAGCTGGTGCCGCGTTCCGTGCGTCTGGAAATCGGCAGCACCTACGAGTTCCGCGTCGTACTGCGCGCTCGTCGTCCGGGTGACTGGCACGTACACACCATGTTGAACGTCCAGGGCGGCGGTCCGATCATCGGACCCGGCAAATGGATCACCATTGAAGGCTCCATGGCCAACTTCAAGAACCCGGTGACCACCCTGACCGGTCAGACCATCGACCTGGAAACCTACGGTGAAAGCAACATCGCCTTCTGGCACGTATTCTGGGCAGTGTTCGGCACCGCCTGGATCGTCTGGTGGGTCCGCCGTCCGGTCTTCCTGCCGCGCATCCTGTTGGTTGATGCGGGTCGCGCCAATGAAATCGTCACCCCGACCGACCGCAAGGTAGGCGCCGCCTTCCTGGCCGGCACCATCCTGATCGTGGTGGCTTCCATGAGCGCCACCAACAACAAGTACCCGATCACCATTCCTCTGCAGGCGGGTACTCTGCGTGGCATCCACGCGCTGGAAGAGAAGAAGCCGACCATCGCGATCAAGGTGGAAGACGCCACCTACCGTGTGCCGGGTCGTGCGATTCGCTTCAAGCTGACCATCAGCAACAATGGCACCAGCGCTGTGCGTCTGGGTGAGTTCTACACCGCCTCGGTCCGCTTCCTGGATTCCAATGTCTACAAAGACACCACCGGCTATCCGGAAGACCTGTTGGCGGAAGACGGCCTGAGCGTCAGCGACAACAGCCCGCTGGCTCCGGGTGAAACCCGCACCGTCGAAGTCACCGCTTCCGACGCTGCATGGGAAGTCTATCGTCTGGCCGACATCATCTACGATCCGGACAGCCGTTTCGCCGGTCTGCTGTTCTTCTTCGACGCCGCTGGCACCCGCCAGATCGTCCAGATCGACGCGCCTCTGATCCCGTCCTTCCTGTAAGGTGGGCCTGAGCCGCCCCGCGCGGGGTGGCTCATCCCATCCGAACCGAATCGGGTTCAACTGACCCCCGCCGGGTAACCGGTGGGGGTTTTTTATTTCCGATGGGCCGCTTGTGCCGTGGGTTTTCAGACGCGGACGGCAACCGCCGGTATCGCATTCGAAATTTGAATTCGCTGGCTCGCCGCCGTACAGCGGCCCGCGCCGTTGAGCGTCGGGCTAGTCGCTGTGATCTAGCAATCTCCGCAGGCCCTTCCATTCCTTGCGGGGTCTTTAACCCGGCTCCAATAGGTCATGGTGGGAGCGGCCTTCAGGCCGCGATCTTCGCGGGCTAAAGCCCGCTCCCCCCGATAATGACCCGGCAATCGGGCCACCTTAATCGCATTCGAGGCGGTCTGTCAGGCCGATTTTTCGTACACGCGGAAACGGCCGAGCCGCTGGATCGCCTCTTCGAGCACGGCGTCTTCCTTGGCGAAGCAGAAGCGGACCAGGTGTTCGCCGCCGCCGTCGGGGTAAAAAGCCGAGCCCGGTATGGAGGCCACGCCGGTTTGGTGGAGCAGGGCCAGGGCGGCGGTTTTCGAGTCCGGATAACCGAAAGCGCCGACGTCGGTGAGCACGTAATAAGCGCCTTGCGGAACCAACGGCTTCAGGCCGGCGGCCTTGAGACCCGCGCACAGTTTGTCGCGCTTGGCCTGATATTTGGCACGGAACTGGCCGATGACGTCGCCGGAGGCTTCGAGCCCAGCTAGGACGCCGTATTGCAGGGGAGCGGGCGCGCAGACATAGAGCAGGTCGGCTACCAGGTTGATGGCGCGCGCCAGCGGTTCCGGAGCGACGACGTAGCCCAGCCGCCAGCCGGTGATGCTGAAGGTCTTGGAGAAGCCCTGGATGCTGACGGTCCGATCTTTCAGGTTCCCGATGGTGGCCGGCGAGATGTGGGGGTGGCCGTCGTACGTGATGTATTCGTAGATTTCGTCGGTGATGACCAGTAAATCGTGGTTCCCGGCGACGCGGTCGATGATGCGCAACTCGGCCTCGCTGAACATCTTGCCGCTCGGGTTGGCCGGCGTGCAGATCACGATGGCCTTAGTGTTGGAGCGCAAGGCCGCCCGCAGTGCCTGTTCCTCCAGCGCAAAGCTCGGAGCTTCCAGATTCAGGAACTGCGCTTCCAGGCCGCTCAGCAGGATGGTGTTGAGGTGGTAGCCGTAATAAGGCGCCAGCAGCAGGATGCCGTCGCCGGGATTGAGCAGGGCCGTCAGGGTCGCGGCGAACGCACCCGTCGTGCCGCCCGTCACCACGATATTGGTGTCCGGGTTCACCGTTAGTTTGTTGTCGTGTGCGAGCTTGCGGGCGATGGCCTGTCGCAGTTCCGGTATGCCCTCCGATGACGTGTAGGTGCTGCGGTTTTCGCGGATCGCGGCGATGGCGCCCTCCTTGACCGCATCGGGGGCGGGCAGGTCGCCCAGACCCTGGCCCAGGTTGATGCCGCCCACCCGTTCGCATTCGCGGGTCATGTAACGGATGTCGGACGGTTGCAGGTCGGCGATGCGGCGTGACGGACTGATGCTCATGCTAGGGGTTCCTGTCTGGAGGTTACGGGAGTCGGATCGCGAAAAAGCTCGTAATTTTGTCGGCTGCTGAAGGTGCGGGAGTCCATGCGGTCGATGTACAGGCCGCCGTTCAGATGGTCGATTTCGTGTTGCAGGATGCGGGCATACCAGCCGGACGCCGCGATGGTTTTTTCGATGCCTTGCTCGTCCAGACAGCGGACCCGCACCGATTGCGCACGCCGGACCTCCGCGAGGTAGCCGTTCAGGCTCAAACAGCCTTCGAAGAAGTTTGCGCCATCGGGCGAATACGCGATGATCTCGGGATTGACGATCACGTGAAATGGCACCGGCACCCGGCCCTTGGCGGTCATTTCCTCGGCAGGCAGGCCGCGGTGATATTCGGCCCGGTCTTCGATCACCGCGAGGCGCAAGGACCGGCCGATTTGCGGCGCGGCGAGGCCCACACCGGGCGCGGCGCGTAGGGTTTCCCGCATGCTTTCGATCAGGCGCCGGATCTCGGGGCCCAGTATCTCGGCGGGCGTCAAGGCGCGCGCCGATAGCCTCAGCACGGGGTCGCCGACTTGCACGATATTGAGAGTCGTCATTTTGGTTTCGATGAGATGACGTGCCGCCAAATAAGCAGCATTCATGCCGTGACAGGGGATGGCAGGCGTGGAGTGGACGCTTAGGGCCCGGACCCTGTGCTTTCGGTCCGAAGCCCGGTCATTTGATGCTGGCGTGGTGGCGAATCAGCAGTCGATGACTGAAAAGCAACAGTGCTCAGCGCGGGACCTTCAAAGCGAAGCTGAGCCCCTCGCCGGCTTCCCCGCCCAGACAAATCACCGAATGCCAGACGCAGGTTTCCAAATCGTGCTGGCGCATCAGTAATACGTCACCCGGCTGCAGGACAAAGGCATGGCCGCGTTCCAGCAGATGGCGGAAAAAGTCCGGGCTGCGGTCGATCAGCGCTTCAGCCGCTTCGTGATCCGCTTCCTCCAGATAGGCCGAAAAGGCCTGCCGGTCGGCCACCAGGGGCCGCAGTTCGGCCCATTCGCCATCCGGCGCAGCCGCCAGGAAGTCGGCGATCTCGTCCATCAGTTTGGGTTTTGATAGGGCGAACCAGAAGGTCGATCCGCTCATCTGGGCGAATACCACGCCATTGTGTCCGCGCTCCACGTCGTGATGCATCTGCGCGCCACCGTTAGGCGCGTTGAAATAGACGATGCGCTCCATGTAGTTGACGGCGCTATTGCCCAGCAGCTGGGCGAGGATGGCATTCAGACCGGCATGGCCGGTCACCGCCGCAGATTCCGGAAATATCACATCCGTCAGTTTCGCCGCCCAGAGCTGGCTGTCCTGATCGGAGGCCACGTCTTCATAGCCTTCCATGCCGAAAGAGAAGCGGAAGCGCAGGCTGCCGTCGCTCTCGTCGAAGGACAGCCAGGAGGCCTTGCACCAGAGGTTGTCGGCCACGATGTCGTCGTCCTGCCAGGCATCGAAATACACTTTTTCGATGCCTTGGTCGTCGTGTTCCTCGAAGCTGGAGGCCGACAGGTCGAAATCGGCCTGCAAGCGCTCCGCGTAGGGCTCGGACTCCAATAGCTCGGAAACTACGGCGCCGTCACGCGTTTGTTCGAACAAGCGGTGGGCTTGTTCGATATCCTCGCGGAAGCTCGGGATCACATCGACCAGCAGGGAAGGCAGAAAAACCGGTTCGTGCCGCTGCCAAGCCTGCTTGATATCCTCGATGTCGGGCATCGCCGGCCTCACGTCCTCTCGTATCCATCCGTAAAGGACGCCGCGCCGGCGCAAGGGCAAATCCAGGGGAGATTCTTGAGTGGCCAGATAACGTAAGCTCATGGGGCAGGTTTTTCGTTTGGGTGTCTGAAAGCGTATGTGATCAGCGGTGCATTTTAACCGCTCTGCGACGCCCCGCGTGCCTGTTCGATGCTTTAAACGGTGAAGGTTTTCAGCCCGCAGAGCCCAGGAGCCGGACGTCCAGTCCGCGTTCCAACAGCCAGACGCCCGCCAGCAGGGCGATGGCGACGGAACCGGATTGCAGGACGGCCGTGCGATAGAGCCGCAGCCGGCTGAGTCGCCAGGCGAGCGGAAAGACGATGCCGACGATGGCCAGTTGCCCCATTTCCACGCCGAGGTTGAAACCGAGCAGTCCCCGCAATCGAGCTGTTTCGGGCAGGGCGAGAGCGGACAGCACGGCGGCGAAGCCGAGCCCGTGCACTAGGCCGAAGACGAAGGCCAGCCAGGGGCGCCGACCGTGCAACCAGGGGAAAAGATTGTTCAGCGCCGCGGCGGCGACGGAGGCGGCTATCGCAGATTCCACCCAGCGCGAGGGCAGATCGAGGTAGCCGAGGGCGGCCAGGCTGAGGGTGGCCGAATGTGCCAGGGTGAAGGCGGTGACGACCGCGACGACGTCGCCCAGTGCGTGGCGGAAGTTGGCGGCGGGCCGCCATGACTTGTCCTGCCGGACCAGCACGGCAGGCAGCAGCAGGCTTAGCAAGAACAGGATGTGGTCGTAGCCCGTCCAGATATGCCAGACGCCTTCCCGGATGAAATCGGCCAGTTCATCCAGCCTGCCGCCGTTTTCGGCAAGCTCGAAAACCCGGCGCGCGTCGTCCGGACCCAGGACCGCGGTCTTCGTTTCCGCGCCGTGGGTGAGGCGCAACAGTCCTCGATGCTGCGGATCGAGATCCCGGAACAAGCGGTAGTCCACGGCCAGTTTCGACACCGGACCCGGGCACCGGGCAGCGAACTGGAGCACGGCGTATTTGCCGTCCGTGTGTTCGTCCACCAGCATGTCGGCCAGCGCCGTCGGGCAGGCCGAGCCGCCGGCACTCAGCGTGAGCCGGGCCAGCGCATAGGTCGCGACTTCGGCTTTGCGCCGGCGCAGTTCGCCCCAGGTGATGGCACCGTCGTCGTTGGCATCCAGGCCCAAGGCATAGTCCAGGTCGCGCAAGGCGATGTCCCAACGGCCGTTCAGGCCATCCGCGCCAAGATCGAGCGTCAGGTAGCTGTCGCTGGGCTTGTGCGCCCAGGCGTCGGTGGTGACGAGGGCCAACAGCAGGAACAAGGCATTCATGGTTCCGCCTTGGCAGGGGCGGCCAGCCAGGCTTGCAGGCGCACGTCTTCCAGCCGGGTGCGGGAGAGAAATTCGCGGACGGGACTTGCCGCGTCGGGTCGGCCCGCCGCGCGAGCCGCTTCCAAGAGGATGCGGGCGTCCCTGGGTTCGCGCTGTACCTGCCAGTTGGCTGCGGCCAGAAGCAAGGAGGCCAGCGCGTCGCCCTCGATATGCAAGGCGTAGCGGGCTTCGTCGCCCTGGTGGGTGCTGTCGCCTCGCGCCCGGGCGGCCGCATACCGCGCCTTCAGGGCCAGTGCGTGTTCGCTCCGGCGCGGGTGGCCAGCCCGCATTTCGGCCAGACAAAGGCGCAGCAGCAGGGGGTCGGCGCGGGTTTCGTCTTGCAGCAGGTCAATGACATCGTCCGGTCGGTCCTGCTCCAGCAGGAAGTCGGCGTAAGCCGAGAGCAGGTAGACGTTGCGCTGCGCCAGGGCTAGCGCCGACCGGTACCAGGACTCGGCTTCGGCCGGTTTGCCCAGCCTTTCGGCCAATTCGGCCAATACACCACGGGTCCACACGGCCTCCTCGGTATCCGCCGGCGCTTCGGAAACGATGGGGACGAGCCGTTTGTAAGCGGCCCGGGCCTTCCCCGACAGACTGAGGGCGGACTCGCGGCAGACCGCCGCCGCCGGTGAGGCGGTCAAGCGCCCCAGGGTCAGACAGGCCCGGAGCGCGCCGGGATAATCGCCCTGCACTTCGAGGATGGCGGCCCGGCTTAGCCAGGCTTGCGGTAGGCGAGAATTGAGGCGGAGCGCGGCATCGAGATCGGCCAAGGCCGCCTGGAATGCGTGGCGGTTCTGTAGGACCGTGGCCCGCAGTAGCAAGGCTTCCGGGTCGGTGCCGGCTAGCCAGGGTGTAAGCACCGCTTCGGCGTGGCCGTAGAAACGCGGGTCGGAATCGGCCCGGCCGACCTCGATGTAGCGCCTGGCCAATGCGAGGGCCAGGTCGCGGCGCTGCGGCCGCTCTCCGAGTGCGGCCCGCAACTCCCGCAGTTCCCGGCGCTCCGGGCGGGGCAGAGGCAGTTTCTCCAGCACCTCGTCGTCGGCGGCGGGCCGATAGGCCTGGGGATAGGCCGCCGTGCTCAGCCACAGCCCCAAAATCGCGATCCAGCGCTTCATGCCCCGGTGTCCCGGCGACGGAGCGCGATCAGCAACAGTCCTGCCGGCAGCAGCAACCAGGTTCCGGGCTCCGGCACCGTCTCGATGCGGAAAGCGAGATTGGCGAGATTGGACGAGCCGCCGGTGGATTCGGCGATGAGTTGGAAATCCAGCGTCCCCGTCGCGACCCCGTCCGGGAGCGCGAAGGTCCGCAGCAGCTTGAGCACATCGCCGCCTCCGGTATCGAACAACAGGCTTTCCGGCGCCAGGCCGCCGACGGCGAAGCTCAGTTCTATGCTGGCCAGCCCCGCGATGACCTGGCTCAGATCCAGGTCGAGGACTAAGCGCAAGGGGCCGCCGGGATTGGCGAAATCGCCGGAGAACGACACGACGGACGAGGCCCGGGCGGATTCGTCTCCGAAAGCCAGGCTTTCCGTGCCGATCGAAACAAAGCCGTCCTCGGCGGAGCCAAATGCGTATGCGCTGCTGTCCGCGCCGCTCGCCGCCGCTTCTCTGAATACCGGCACGGTACCTGGCGGGACGGCCTCGGCGTACGACCGGCTGTCGATGGCACCGCCGAGCGCGTCTCCCACTTCGGCCGAGCCGAGCAGGTCGTATTGGGTGTCGATGTAGGCGACCGGAACGGCCCCGGCGTTCGATGCCGCCCACAAGAGAAATGCGGCCAGGCCGCGATGCATGTGTTTCATGATTTTCTCCCGATCGGTTTTACGTCACATCCGGCAAGTGCGGAGCGGGAGGCAGTCGCACCCGCTCCGCGGCATGCCCGGTCTCAGAACGCGCAGGCCGGCCCCGCGCCCGCGGTGCAGCCGGCCTCGCCCGGATCGATGTGGCGGCTGTCGCGGCCCGAGTGGGCCGGGGCGAGGTAGGGGAAGGTCGCCCGGTAAGGCTTGTCGTTGTCGTTCACGCCGTCGCCGATGGCGTTATTGGGAAACACGTTGAAAGCCGGATTGAACACGCCTACCACGGCCTGGGCGGCGATGTCGGTGACGTCGTCTCCCAGGCGCCGCCCATTCGGATAGCCGGCCGGATCGCTGCCCAACAGGCCGAGCCGGCTATATGTCGGACTGGTCGGCGAGGTGGGCGGTACGCCCGTATTGAGGCGCAGCAGGTCGGCCACCGGTCCTGCCGGCGTGCCGGGCGCGGCGATGGGCGGTGCGTAGGTAACCAGGGGCAACAGGTCGGTGCGCGGCGGAGTTGGTATGGACACGCCGGGCGGCGCGAGGACGGCGTAGACCGCATTGATCACGCGGGCCAGGAGCGGATCGAGCGCGAACGAGGCGAACTGGGCGTCGTTTTTGGGCTGGCTCATGCTGAACTTGTCCTTGGAGCCGGTGCCGATAATGAGCTCGTTGAAGAGCGGTTGACCCATGCGCTGGATCTGCGTCCAGGTAGAGGAAACCAGCGCCGGCGCGCCGGGATTGCCGGAATAGGTCTTCACCTTGGGCCTGGACGTGGTTCCCCAGAAGCCCAGGGTGGCGGCCGGGTCCCCGGCGGCATGCCGGTTGCCGTCGCGGGTCAGGAGTGCGATGGGTACCTCGATGGCGATGGCGTTGACGTTGTAGCCGGCCACGTCGTCGGCGGCGAAATTCTGCTCGGCGGCGATTTCGGCCGGTGTCAGCACGCCCGGCACGCCTGAACCCAATACCCGGAAATTCAGGGAATCGAAGGCCGCCCCCAAATCGATCCAGAAGGGATCGTCCACGGTGCCGGCGAACACCGAAACGCCGCCGGCCAGGGGCCTGATACCTTGCTCGTAAAGGCCCAGAGGCTGGTCGTAGGTGGGCATGGTACGCGGCCCCACGTTGCTGGGAACCGCGATCAAATCGTGTCCCAACACGGTGCGGACGCCTCCCTTGACCATGGTCACGCTGTAGCGCTGGCGCACGCTCAGGCCGGCATCGGTGAGGCTGTTGATGGCAGGCGGAACGATCAGGGTGCCCGGCGCGACCGGCGCAGGGGACCCGGCCGGCGCAAAAAATCCGGTCCCCGCACCCACGTAGGCCGTGAACACGCCGGGCAGGCCGATCTCCGTCCTGAAGCGGAATTCGAAGACCACGTCTTCCACCGCGTCGTTGTTGTTGTCGACGCGGATGGCGTAGAGGATTTCGGGATCGAAAGGAAAGTAGTTCGGACCGTTGGCGGGCTCCAGCAAGGGGTCCACGTCGAGGATCAAAGTGACTTTGCCGGGATCGTCGTAGCTGACGAAGGCGAAGAAGTCGGTGATGTCGGCCTTGGGGTCCAAGGCGGTCAGCGGGGCTTCGCGGTGGTTGGCGCCGTGGGCGATGCCTCCGCACAGGGCCAGCAGCAGAGCCGGGACGAGGGCCGCGGTCTTGAAATGAGCGTGTTGCATGATGTCCTCCGTAGGCGGGTGTGTTTGCACTAAGCCTTACGGAGGAATTCGGAAACCGGATGCAGGCCGCGTAATTCTGGCCCTTGCCGGAAGGATCGCGTCGGACTAGGGCGTTACCTGTCCGCGCACGAAAAGCAGGGCGCCGGTGTCGCTTGAAATGGGGCCGTGGCGGGTGCCGGCCGGAGCCAGATGGTAGTCCCCGGCCCGCAGCAGCAAATCGCCTAAGAAGATATCGCCGCTCAGCATCATGCATTCCTCGTCGATGGCGTGGGCATGGCCTTCCAGTTCGGCGCCGGGGTCCAGGCAGCAGAAGTACGAGCGCCGCGTGCCGTCCGACCATAGCGGCTTGGTCCTGACGCCTGGCGCGAGTTCCTCCCAACCGCTCTCGTCGCGGCCATAGACGGTGAGCGGAGCCCCCCCGGCATGGGGCAGCAGGCCGCCGAGCAATTCTTTCAGCGCTCCGCCGGTGTCGCCGAGCGACGTACCGCGCAGGAAGGCGAGGGCGCCCTGACGGGAGGCGATGCGGCCGTGGCGGCTGCCGGCCGGGGAAAGATGATAGTCGCCGGGGCCGAGATCCAGGTCGCCCATCTGCAAACCGCCGTCCAGTACGATGCCTTCTTCGATCCAGCGATGGCGATGGATGGGCAGGCCCGCGCCGGGCGCGAGTTCCAGCAGCATCGAATTGCCCTCGGAACCGTTCCACAAGGGTTTGTAGCGGACGCCGGGGCGCAGGCGTGACCAGGCGCCACGGTTGCCGCGCACCGTCAAAAAATTCGCGTTATCGGCGGCGCTCCGCGCGATCTTGCTCATGAGCCGCTGCCTGATGGCTACGCCGCGTTGCGGCGGCGGGATTTCCGCGAGGTTTTCCCACAGCAGGCAGTCCAGGTCCACTTGTTCGGCGTCGTCGCCGGGCTTTTCGATGTCGGATTTATTGCTCATTCGTTTAAGGACTCGTGTCGTCCGCGCTCAAGACTTGCTTCAGTTTCAGCAAGGCCCTGCGGATTTGCGATTTCACGGTGCCCAGCGGCAGACTCGTCTGAACCGCGATCTCGTCATGGCTCAATCCGCGAAAGAAAGCCAGCGCGACCAGTTGCAGCGGCAGCGCATCCAGGTCGGACAAGGCCTGTCGCAGGCGCTGGCCATCCTGCAGCGCCCCGATCCAATCCGCGGGGTCGGGGAGGTTCGCCGGAACCCGATCCAGGTCCTCGCTGCCGGTCTCGGCCTGGACCGATTTCTCGGCCCGCCTGGCGTCCAGGGCGCGGCTGCGGGCGATGGTCATGATCCACGCAATCGCCGAGCCCCGTTCGGCATCGAAGCGGGGAGCCTGGCGCCAGACTTGCCAGAAGGTGTCTTCCACCACTTCCTCGGCCAGCGCGGCGCGTCCCGCGATGCGTAAGGCCAGGTGGTAGACCCTGCTAGCCAGACGGTCGTAAATCGACGCTAGGGCCTGCTGATCCTGGTCGACCACGCAGGCTAACAGCCGGCGCAATTCGCCTTCGTCGACTGCTGCGGAAACGGCTGCCGGCGGGGATGAGCGCGACGCGGTGGAGGTGTCGGGAACGAGCTCGCATTCCGGAAACGGGCTGTCCCCCCGCTCGCCGGAATCGCTCACTTCTTCCTCTTCGTTTTCCACCATCGGATAAGTGCCCATTCAGTTCGTTATACGCGCGCGGCGGGCATTCGGATGCCGCACAGGCCCGGGCCGGGCTAAGGCAAGCCGCGGCCCATGGCGGTTCGGTGTCCAAGAGCCATTCTAATCCAAGGTGAAATCCGGCCGCATGCGCTAGGACGGGCGGCGCTCCAGTTCGGGGAAGCGGTCCATGGTGCGCAATTCCGGAAACCCGCGCATCCACAGCAGGGCGACCAGCAGGGTGGCCACGCCGCCCAGCACGACGGCGGGCTTGAGGCCGAACAGCACCACCGCCATGCCGGATTCGAATTCGCCGAGTTCGTTGGATGCGCCGATGAACACCGAATTCACCGCGCTGACCCGGCCGCGGATGGCGTCCGGGGTTTCCGATTGCACCAGCATCTGGCGTATGTAGACGCTGACCATGTCGCCTGCACCCAGCAGGAACAAGGCGGCCAATGAAAGATAAAACAGCTCGGACATGCCGAAAACGATGGTTGCCGTGCCGAACAGGACAACCCCGGCAAACATCCGATGGCCCACGCGCCGGGTGATGGGGAAAAAGGTCAGCAGCAGCGCGGTCATCGCCGCTCCCACGCCGGGAGCGGTGCGCAGGAGGCCGAGGCCGTCCGGTCCCACGTGCAGGATGTCGCTGGCGTAGGCCGGGAGCAGGGCCGTGGCGCCGCCGAACAATACCGCGAACAGATCCAGCGAGATGGCGCCCAGCACTACCGGTCTGGAGCGGACGAAACGCAGCCCTTCCAACAGGGTGCGCAGGCTCGCCGGTTCCTTGCCGGCTACCCTCTGCGAGGTACGCGCCAGGCCTATCATCACCATGGAGAGCGTCAACGCCAGCGAGACGACGAAATAAACGATGTGCGGACCGGCGAGGTAAAGCAGTCCACCCAGGGCGGGTCCGGTGATGACGGCGACCTGAAAACCGGTGGATGCGATGGCCATGGCGCGGGGAAAATCCGCGGAGTCGACCAGATTGGGCAGGATGGCCTGGTTGGTCGGCATCATGAAGGCGCGCGCCGAGCCGTAGATGGACATCACCGCGAACACCGGCCAGGCCTCGGTCAGCCCGTTCAGGGTGAAATGCAGCAGGAGCAGTGCGCACACGCATTGCGCCGCGTAACACAAAAAAAGTATCCGCCGCCGATCGGCGCGATCGGCCACCTGTCCGGCAATCAGCACCAGCAGCACGAAGGGGGCGAACTGCGCCAGGCCGATCAGCCCCAAGTCCAGAGCATTGCCGGTGAGGGCGTAAACCTGCCAACCCACCGCGACGCCCTGCATTTGCACGGCGAGGGCGGACAGCCAGCGGGAAACGAGATAAAGCGTGAAATTGCGCTGGCGCAAGACGCCCCAGGCGCTGGAGGATGAACTCATAATACGGGTCGAGGAAGGATGCGGGTGGCGGGATCGGCGGGGTACGGGGCGATGCAGCGGCCATGAGGCGACTAATGCGGGATCCCCGATATCACGAGTCGGCAGTCAACCCGGATCCCTGGCCTGCGCGTGCAGACGCCGGCCAGGGGTCTGGATGGGAAGAAAAGAGCGCTTGCAGCGTATCTCCTTAGTTCGGGAGAACTCCAGTGCGCCGTTTGGCGAGGACCAACAAGGCGCTCACGCCCAGACCCAACATGGACAAGCTACCCGGCAAGGGTACCGCCGTGAGGAAACCGCGGATTTCTCCCCCGGGAAACAGGCTGCTGTGGATGTTGAAGTATGCTTGGCCGGCGGCCAGTCCGGCACCCAGCGCGGCTTCGGCGCCGCCGACAGTGCCGCCGTGTGAGGTGATGAATGACGAATTCCAACTCGTATCCTGAGTCAGGTCGAACGTGTGGGTATAGGAGCCACTCGTAGTTCCTGTAGGAAATCCCGTGAAGGTCGGCGTGGTCGTCGCGACTCCGGCCGTTCCCGTCCCTGGTACGGCGGTGCAGCAATGGATATGCGCGGCGGTGTTGCCGGCGAGCAGACCCGCGAAACTCACGTCGACCGTTAGCGTGTGGGCCACTTCGTCAAAGCTTACCAAGGCCGTTCCGGTGCCGGGCGAGGCGTTGGGCGACGCTTCGGCGGCGCCGCTCAGAGTCGCTTGATAGATTTCGCTGGCCGACGCCCCACCGGCCGTCAAAAGCAAGGGTAAAAAGAATGCAAGACACGAACGCTTGAACATGTAACCTCCTCACCAACTCGTTATTGATCGAATGACACCCGCGCGCCGATCGCCTGACGCTGGGCGGACGAAACGGACAAGCACAAAGTGCGCCTGCCGTCGGTTCCCTGTCAAGGCAGGGGAGCCCGAGAATTCGCGGGACTTTGCCGGCGCGCCCCGATCGCGGGAGAATGGGCCATCGCCCATCTCCATCCACCGGTGCATCCCATGCTCAGACCCTACGCCACGTTCATCCTCATCGCCGCCGTAGGCGGCTTGTCCGCCTGCGGTGCACCTCGGCAGGTCGCCCGTGACGAGCCTCCCGTGGCCTTCCACGATACTCTCGTGCAATACGCGGTGTTGACGAACGACAGGACCGCCCTGCAACAAGATTTCCAGATGAACCCGGAGCGTAGCGGGATCGAGCGCGTGGTCGCCGGGGCGCAGCTTCCTTTTTCCGCCGCCATCGAGACCCTGGTCTGGCCTGTGGCTTACGGGCTCCCGAACTATTTGGCTGAGCCCAGCCAGTAATGGCTGGTTCCCGGCCGCGGACCATGCCGGCCGGATCCGAAGGTGGAGCGCCATGAAGGCCATGATACTGAGCCGTCTCGCCGGTCCGGATGAAAGTCCGTGTCCCTTGACGCTGGCGGATTGGCCTAAACCCGAACCCGAGGCGGGCGAGGTGCTGATCAAGGTGACGGTCTGCGGCGTCTGCCACACCGAACTGGACGAAATCGAGGGTCGCACGCCGCCGCCCCAACTTCCGGTGATCTTGGGCCACCAGGCGGTAGGACGCATCGTCGCCGTCGGCTCCGGCGTCGATAGCCGCAGGGTCGGGAACCGGGTCGGTGTGGCCTGGATCCATTCGGCCTGCGGCGTTTGCGCTTATTGCCAATCCGGCAACGAGAATTTGTGTCCGCGATTTCTGGCCACCGGGCGCGACAGGCACGGCGGCTACGCCGAATACATGACCGCTCCGGCCGATTTCGTCTACGCCGTCCCGCCAACGCTGTCCGACCAGGACGCCGCGCCCCTGCTGTGCGCGGGCGCCGTCGGCTACCGTTCCCTGCGGCTGACCGGCCTGGAAAACGGGCGGACACTGGGCCTCACCGGTTTCGGCGCATCCGCCCATCTGGTTCTGATGATGGCGCGCCATCGTTATCCCGATTCCCGGGTCTTGGTGTTCGCCCGCAGCCCGGAGGAACGGGCGTTCGCCCTGGAACTGGGCGCCAGCTGGGCCGGCGACAGCGAAGACGAGCCGCCCGAGCCCTGCGCCGCCATCATAGACACCACGCCGGTGTGGAAAACCGTGGTTTGCGCCTTGAAAAACCTAGCCCCCGGCGGGCGCCTGGTGATCAATGCGATCCGCAAACAGGAAGGCGACAAAACCGCCTTGCTGGATATCGATTATTCCGAGCACCTGTGGATGGAAAAGGAGATCAAGTCTGTCGCCAACGTCGCGCGGCGGGACGTGAGCGAGTTCCTGGCATACGCCGCCGAAATGGCTTTGCGACCCGAAGTCGAGATCTATCCGCTGGAAGACGCCAACCGGGCGTTATACGAATTGAAATCCCGCCGCATACGCGGCGCCAAGGTGTTGCAGATCGGCTAGCCGGATCGGCCTTGCCCGGAGCAGGGCAACCCCGCAGCGCTGCGGCCGGCATGAACTATCCACGCCGCCGTTGATGACCGAACCTCATGTCGCTGCCGTAGCGGCTACTCTGGATCGATTTTGAGCGTGTCGTCTGTTCCACTCAGACATAAGCCGTCGACTTCGCGGAGTCTCACCAGATGAACGCCTCCCTGATCGCGTGTACCGCCATTCGCACGGCGATCTTGCAACCGATAGGGCAGGATCTTGCGCACGTGAGTATTACCTCGAACCGGGCTCTTCCGACGCATGCGCTGGACCATGCCCAGGCGACGACTTGGTTGCCGCCGCCGCGCGCGCGTATCATTCATTCCTGATCCCGTAAGGCACCCCGAGAAAAACAACAAGCAATGGAGGTCCGCCATGCGCATCCTGTTACTTTCCAGCGCTTATAACAGCCTGACTCAGCACGCCCATGTCGAACTCAAGGCTTTGGGCCATTGGGTCGGCGTGGCGGTCGGCACCACCGCGGATGCCATGCGCGAGGCCGTGCATCAATTCCAGCCCGAGTTGGTGCTGTGTCCGATGCTGGCGCATGTGATTCCCCGCGATCTCTGGGAACGGTATACCTTCATCATCCTCCATCCGGGCATCGTCGGTGATCGCGGCGGCAATTCCCTCGACTGGGCGATACTGAATGAAGAACCGGAATGGGGGGTGACCGCGGTGGAGGCGGCGGAACACGTGGACTCCGGTCCCATTTGGGCGACCTACGAGTTCAAGATGCGGGCGGCGAGCAAGAGCAGCATCTATCGTGACGAACTCACCCGCGCGGCGGTCAAGGCCATGCTGGTCGCCGTGCGGCGCTTCGAGAGCGGCCTCTTCGTGCCGGCGCCGCTCGACTATTCGCGACCGGCCGTGCGCGGGCGCTATCGTCCCTTCGTCAAACCCGAGGAGAGGGAGGTCGACTGGAAATGCGATGGGGTGGCGACCATCCTCAGAAAAATCCGTTCCGGCGATGGCGCTCCCGGCGTACTCGACGACATCGGCGGCATGCCGGTCTATCTCTACGGCGCCCATGAGGAAGGTACGCTGGTCGGCAAGCCCGGTGAAATCATCGCCACGCGGCATGGCGCCATCTGCCGGGCGGCGGTCGACGGCGCGGTCTGGATCTCCCACCTTAAAATGAAGGGATCTCAGGCGAGCGAATATTTCAAGCTTCCGTCCGCCATGGTCGTGGCCGAGCAACTGCGAGGCGTCCCCGAGGTTCCCTTATCCATCCACGCCGAGCCGCGCGGCGCGACTTATCGCGATGTCTGGTACGAGGAGCACAACGACGTCGGCTACGTCAATTTCCGTTTTTACAACGGCGCGATGGGAACCGATCATTGCCGTCGATTGGAACAGGCGGTCCAGTACGCCAGCAAGCGTCCCACCAAGGTGATCGTGCTGTTCGGCGGGCAGGATTTCTGGTCCAACGGCATACACCTTAATCTCATCGAGGCGGCGGACGACCCGGCCCAGGAGTCCTGGGAAAACATCAATGCCATGGACGACCTGGTGCTCAGCTTGCTGGCGGCCACCGATCACCTAACGGTCGCTGCGATGTACGGCAGCGCGGGCGCCGGAGGAGTCATGCTGGCGCTGGCCGCTGACCGCGTGCTGGCACGGGAAGGCATCGTGCTGAATCCGCATTACAAGGGCATGGGAGGCTTGTACGGATCGGAATATTGGACCTACAGCCTGCCGAAACGGGTAGGGGCCGAACGCGCGTTGCAGTTGACCGAGCAATGCTTGCCGGTCAGTGTCTACGATGCCAAGACGATGGGCTTGATCGACGACATCGTGATTCAGGACGATCTGGGGCACGGTAGTTTCGAGCGGTTCAGAGACCAGATCATCCGGGTTGCGGAAAGTCTCGCGCGGGGCGAGGAGCTGGCCGCGCAGCTTGCCCGCAAGCAAGCCGAACGGGAGGCCGAGGAGCGGGTCAAGGCGTTGGCGCAGTACCGGCGCGAAGAACTGGAAGAAATGAAGCATAACTTCTGGGGGGAGGACCGGAGCTACCATCTGGCCCGTTCCGCATTCGTGCGGAAACGGCCCCGCCCCGCCCATCTCAAATGCAGCGCCGCGCTGGAAAACGCCTGCGCCAATGCACAGTGCGATGAAGCAAAACAGGCGGCACGTAACCGATGCGCGCTGGCCTCACTGGGATGGACTTGAAGCGTCGGTTGTCGGGAGGCACTGATTTCTCACTCATGATGCTGTGCCTCGCGCAACTGGCGGCTTCGTATGGGGGAGGGAGCCAACCGCGGTCATGGAAACAAATATTGACGTCGACATAAGCTTTTCGAGTCAGGTTGGCGTAGCATGGAACCATAGGTGGGGGATCATGTCCTATCGCCGACAATAACAATCCGCGCATACCGAAACTCCGGCAGCTTTCGCCTCCGTACAAGCACGTTTTTTACGCTCCCCGCACGACTACGCCGCATCCTGCGCAGTCGTGTTTCTTAAGCTCTCTTGAAATCCAATCCGGCAGGCTAACCCATGCAAAATGGTTTACTGAATTTATCCGTCTGGGAACTCGTCGTCGCGGGTCTGGTGATGACCCATATCACCATCGCGAGCGTGACCATCTTTTTACACAGGCATCAAGCGCATAGGGCGCTGGACCTGCACCCCGTCGTAAGCCATTTCTTCCGCTTCTGGCTGTGGCTCACCACCGGCATGAACACAAGGGAATGGGTGGCGATACACCGCAAGCATCACGCCAAATGCGAGACGCCGGACGACCCTCACAGCCCGCAGGTCTACGGCATCCGCAAGGTCATGCTGGAAGGCGCGGAGCTTTATCGGCGAGAGGCCAGCGATGCGGAGACGCTGGAGCAGTTCGGCGTGGGCACTCCGGCCGACTGGGTGGAACGCCGGATTTACTCGCGCTTCCAGTATCTCGGACTAGTCCTCATGCTGGCGGCCGATCTGGCCTTGTTCGGCGTGCTCGGCTTGACGATCTGGGCCGTTCAGATGATCTGGATACCTTTCTGGGCCGCCGGCGTGATCAATGGCTTGGGCCACTATTCCGGTTACCGCAATTTCGAAACCCGGGATGCGGCTACCAACATCTCGCCCTTGGGCATACTCATCGGGGGCGAGGAACTGCACAACAACCACCACGCTTATCCGGCTTCCGCCAAGCTTTCCTATCACTGGTGGGAGTTCGATATCGGCTGGTTCTACATCCGCAGCCTGGAGTTGGTCCGCCTCGCCCGCGTCAAGCGCTGCGCGCCCAAATTCAGGATCGAGTGGAACAAGGCCGTGCCCGACTATGAAACGGTGATGGCGATACTGCAAAATCGCGTACACATCATCACGCTCTATAGCCGGGAGGTGATCCTGCCCGTGCTGCGCGGCGAAGCCCGGACCGCCAGTGCCGAAACCCGCAGGCTGTTCAAGAAGGCACGTCCTTTGATGATCCGGGAATACCTGGCGCGCGGCGACCACCTCGGCAGCGATCTCAAATCCGCGCTGGAAGCGAGCCAGGCCTTGGCGACGGTTTATCGCTTCAAACAACAGTTGAAGGACGTATGGGGCCAGGCCTCGCTGAGTCAGGAAACGCGCCTGGAAGCCCTGCGCCTATGGTGCGAGGAGGCGGAAAAGAGCGGCATCCTATGCCTGCAAAATTTCGCGCTGATGGTGCGTGGCTATTCCCTGGTGCCGACCGCCGCCTGAGTTCGCCGGATCCGGCTTGGCCGAACCGTGGGAACGGTTCCGGCCGAAACCGGCGCCCTCGTCAACGCCTGGGCAACTGCTTGATGTAGTTGACCAGGCTCCAGATTTCCGGTGCTTGGAGCTGTGCCTTCCAACCGGGCATGAGGCCGCGGCCTTCGCCGATCTTCCAGGCCAGGTCGCCGTCGGAGTGATGGGAGGCCATAGCCTTCAGGTCGGTCGGCGGGGTTTCGAGCCCGGCGGCGGCCGGGCCGTTGCCTTCTCCCCCTACGCCATGGCAGCTGGAGCAATGGGTTTGAAACAGCGTTTCGCCCTGCTTGATGGATACTTCGTCCGCTGCGACCGGATTGCGCCGTTTCTGCGCAGCCTTCGGGGCCGACCAGTGATGTCCCGAGGCGTGATGATGATGGGGCGCGGCTTCGGTCTGCGCATCGTGGTGATGTTCCGCCACCGTTTCGGTATGAGTATGATGTGCCGGCGCCGCTTCGGCGGGCGTGTCATGGTGGTGCGCTGTCTCTGCTTCGGTATGTGCATCGTGTTGATGTGCCGGTTCGGCCCGTGCCTGGAGGCAGATTCCGGACGCGACGATCAACAGGGGCGCTGCGATGATGGATTTGATGAGTTTCATAGGGGTCGGATAGGCTGCGTTTAAGATTTTAGAGCGTTCGTGGAAGCGCCGTGCTTTCAGGGCATTACGGCTTGGCCGCCGCGGGTTCCGGAAGGACTTCGGCATTCCAGGCCTCCCAAGCGGCGCTGAGGCGTTGCAGATCGCCGGGGCGTTGGTCCTTCAGGTTGGCCTGTTCTCGTACGTCCCTGGACAGATCGAACAGAAATTCCGTTCCGCGCGCGGCAAGTCCGCCCGGTATTTGTGCCTGCTCGGGTCGGGCCAGCTTGATGTATTTCAGGTCGCCTATGCGCGCCGCGTGTTGGCCGTGGATGCGCCAGAACAGGGCGCGCTCTAGGGGTTTTGCGGCCGAGCCGGCTTGAGCGAGATAAGGTAACAGATCGATGCCGTCCAGCGGATAGTCGTGATGAGGGGACACGCCGGCGACGGCCAGCAGACTCGCCGTCCAGTCGAAGGTGGCGGCGACTTGATGGCTGATCCGGTCAGCCGGCAACCGCCCGGGAAAACGCACGATGGCCGGTACCCGGTTGCTGCCCTCGTATACGCCGCCCTTGCTGCCCACGAAGGGCCAGATTTGCGAAAACCGTTCGCCGCCGTTGTCGCTGGTGAACACCACAAGGGTATCATCGGCCAGTCCGAGACTATCCAAGGTTGCGAGCACTTCGCCCACACCGGTATCGAGTGAGCGGACCATTTCTCCATAGGTTTCGATGGATCCGCCGTCATAGTGGAACAGGCTTTTCAGTCTGCGGCTGACCGCATCGTCCCCGGGCCCTTCCCAGGGCCAGTGCGGCGCCGTGTAGTGCAGGCTGAGATAAAACGGGTCTTTCGAACGCGATGCTTTGCCAAGAAATTCGATGGCCCGCCGGGTGATGAGATCGGTGATGTATCCGGTCCGCTCCACCGGCGTCTCGTCCTCCCACAGATCGGCCTCGCCGCTGCCATCCTTGTGGGTGAAGTAGTCGACGGCACCGCTGAAGATGCCGAAAAAGTGATCGAAGCCGCTCTTCAGTGGGCTGAAGGTCGGTAGATAACCCGAGTGCCACTTGCCGACCAGCGCGGTCTCATAGCCCCCGGCCTTTAGCAAGGAGGCAATCGTGGGATGGTCGGGTGGCAGCCCCAACCGGTCCAACTGGCCCCGTTCCCGCAACTGCTTGCGGTTGCCCAGCGGCTCCTGCAACCCGATCGGCAAGCGCTGCTGATAACGGCCGGTCAGGTAGGCGATGCGGGTCGGGGTGCAGACCGACGAATTCGAATAGGCCTGGGTCAGCCGCACACCTTGCGTGGCGAGCTTGTCGATGTTGGGAGTGGCGTAGTCGGTGCGTCCGTAGATGCTCAAATCACCCCAGCCCAGATCGTCGGCGAGGATAAACACGATGTTGGGAGGCCGCGCGGAACGTCTTGTCGCTCCTGCTCCTGCGGCCTCCCGGTCGGCGTTCCGTACGGTCCCACAACCGGATAAGCCGCTCAGTCCCGCCGCCGTACCTGCCACCGTCCAGCCCAAAAAGCCGCGCCGGGTGATCTTGAGTTCGCTCATGTCATTTCTCTAGGAATTACGGGTCATGGAGGCTGCAATGCCGTTGCGGATGTGAGGGAGCTGGACGAAACGGCATGGTGAGTTTTGGCGGGCGTGCCAAAGCGGGGAGTACGCACCGGGAGCCTGACAGCACATTGCCTGCCACCGCATAAGGCATTGAATTTCCCGCTTATGAAATTACGCCATGGGGAAATCTTGTTGCTGAGGCAGAACCGGCTGCTGCCGGGGTATTGCCTGAGCAACAGTTGCTCCATTGCGTGGTAAAGCAGCCGACCTGGCCGTATCATGCGCCTGAGCCCATCGGACAGAACAAGGCCGCCAAACAGCTGGGCGAGTATTTTCCCGAACTAGCAGTCATAGCAGGAGACACGAAAATGAAAACACGGTTTTGGGTTTTATCCGTATTGGTATTGTCTTCCTTGTCAGGCGGGGTGCTCGCCGCTGATCCACCCTCGTTGGGCAATCAACTCGAGGGGATAGGCAAGAAGGCGGCCGAAGATGCCGTCAAGTCCGCCACGCCCGATGAGGTGAAACAAGGCGTGAAGGCGGTCGACGAAACGGCGCGCAAGGCCAAGGCAACCAAGGACGCGGTGCAGAATGCTCCCGCCGCAATCAAGGAAGAGGCGCGCGGCACGGCGGAAAAAGCCGTCAAGGATGTCGTCCCGGAAGGGACCAAAGAGACTGTGAAAGCGGCGGAGGAAAGTGCCGAAAAAGTCCGCAAAGCGCCGAAGGAGGCTGGCAAGGCGGCGAAGTCCGCCAAGGGCAAGGCAAAAAAAGGCATAGTCGACGGGGCGAAATCTTTGCTGCCCTGAGCTCCGCTCGACTTCGTAACGATATCCTCAGGCCTTGAGGGCACGGCCGCGTAGGCGAGGCGGCGTCTAAGTCCGTAAACCACCGTTCCGCGGCCCGCCCAAAAGCGCGGCCCTGCCCATCCGGCTCAATCGGGCAGGGCCGCTTCTTCGATGATTCCGCTTTCCAAGTACCGGGACGGGTTGCGGCAAGGCTTACTCGTCTAATTCCTCGATAGTAAAATTCAGCTTTGCCGCGAAATTTGGGCTGCCTTTGGGCAGCTTTGGAGAATGTGTTGAACAGTTTACGACCCGCAACGGCTGCAGCCTTGCTTGCTTTGACCCTGACGGCTTGCACGACGAGCCGCGAACTCGGGCTTGGTCGTCCCTCCGTCCAGTCCGAACCGCTGCCGGTATTGGCCGGTTCCACCGTCATCGACGGCGACGATTATTACGTTCAACTGCTCTCCGAGTTTCAATTCCGCAGCGATGTCGGCGAAGAAGTTTGCCGGGATCTGGGCAGCAGTTACCGCAAGGGCGGCGCGAACTCGCTGGTGCTGTTCCAGATCAACAATCCCACCCTGAAGTTGCACCGCGAGGTGCCCGGTTTGCTTTACCGCTCGACCGCCGAGCGCTGCGCTTCCAGCCTGGACGCCAAGCGGGTCTACCTGACGCCCTGGATGCGTCTGGACGCCGGTGCCGACACCCAGGTGGACTACCGCTTCGTTACCGGCAGCGACGACGGCCTCGATCTCGCCAAGGTGGGTAACGACGTCAATCTGGCCAGCAATGTGCTGGCCCTCACCGGCGTAGGCACGGGCGTCGCGCTGGTCGGCAAGCTGGCGTCCGGCTGGATGTTGAACAGCAGCGCGCAGGTGCCCGCGGCCGCCGGGCAAGCGGCTCCTCCCGCGGCGGCAAAGCAACGCGAGGAAAACCACTCCCTTCCGTCCATCGTAAGCGCGTCCGGCAACCGGGCCACTCTCAGCCGCATGAGCATCGCCGTACGTGAGGCGGAAACCGGTTCGCTCAATCCCTGGGCGAAGCCGAAGCCCCTGGGCGAATTAAGCGTGTATGCGGATGTCCGTTCATCGCTGTTGCTCAAGACCGCCGCCAACGGCCTGCCCGATGCCCGCGATCTGTCGCTGGAAGAGCTTTGGCGCGCGACCATACGCAACGGTGCCGAGGGTTTGAGCCTGCAGCATTACATCGAGCAGGCCGAACATCCGGATCGTCCCAGCCTGCAGCCGGACTGGAACAACTACGCCGAGGTGGAGGCCAACTGCCGCAAACTCAAGGTGGTCATGCGCGATCTGGGATTCAACAAATACGACCGCAACGCGGTGTTGTATTACTTCCTGGATAAGACGCGGGCATGGAAGAACTATAACCTGGCCGGGCAAAAGGTCGTCGGCACGGGCATGCCGGTGAGTCGTCTCGAAGAGTATCGGGCCGGCAATTTTGCCGGCTGCCTCGTCGAGGATGACTATGAGGTGATGAAGCATCTCTCTCTGCCGGTCAATGCGGCCAAGGATTGGGATAACACCTTGCAGCAACTGCGCGAGAAGGAATCGTATTTTGCGGCCATCCGCGCGCTGGAACGGCAGTTGATCGCCGTGATCAGAAACCCCAATCAGGCGGAAATGGAGAAGCAGCTCTTCCCGCTCGTCGCCGGAACCGTCTTGTTGCAAGACCGTCTCGGTAATTTCGGCATCGAGCGCGTGCTGAACATACCGCCGGTGCCGGGCGACGGCATGGCGCTCAATCCCGCTCAGCTTGCACAACTCTTCGTGGGCCTCAAGGTGGCCGACACGAGTTGCGCCCGGCCGGCGTACGAGCAGGGCCGCCCCGTGCCCAACGTCGCCATCCTGATGTTCTCCACGGCTGCGGACAGTCCCTTGGCCAAGGGCGCCGCCCTTGAGTTCGAATTCAATGGTAACCGCATCTCCCGGATTGCACTGCAAAGCCCGACCTTCCGCGATTTCCGGCAGGATGTCATCAGCAATCCGCAAGTAGGCGACTGCCGAGTCCAACCGCAGTGGATGGAATGGCTGGGATTCGTCAACTAAGTCCCCCGGCGAGACAACGGATCGGTCGGCTGGTTACGGAGCCAGCGCGGATCCGTCCTCATGCGCTGGGTCGTCTACGCACGGGCCCGGGTGTTTGGGCAAGTGATCAAGCGTAGTTTTTCAAGGCTCGGTGGAGATCGGCGAGGCTGCCGTTGACGAACCCAGCTTGCTTGTCCACCAAGGTTTGGCGCGATTCCCAGGGATTGAAGCTTGCTCTTAGGCGAGCGATTTTCTCGGTGAGTTCTTCTTCGGAAGCGTAGAAAATAAAGTTATTCGAAAACGCTTCCCTGTCCCGCGTTTCATCGTATACATGCCCGTTCTCTCTGAGAATGTGGCGTTTCACCCATCCCGGATGCGGCGAAGCGATGCTGGCTCCGTGATTTTGCATCTGCACGATGGGTATGCCGAAAGCCTCGTGGAATGCTACGAAGGCAAGGCCGACCTGGGCATAGATTTGGTCGATTTCTCGGAAGCTGTATTCGCCGCGCAGCTCTATCGTCGGTATCTTGAGCGCCTCAAGCACTTTTTCCTGCACTCGGCGCTCGGCTTCGTAGCCCTCGCGGGCGAAGTCCAATAAGGCGGTAAAAGGTCGTCTGGGCTGAAATTTTGCATAGCCCGTATATCCATCCCGATGACGTAGGACGGGATCTCGCGCAGGGGGGGATTTTCATGGATACCGCTCACCGTGAGAAAACCGTTGAAGCTATTGCTGATCCAATCGCGGTTTTTCTCGTACCAGTATTTGGAACCTTGGATGTCTATCACTTCGTAGTGAAGCAGCGGCCGACTCAGGGTTTTCAGAAAAGCCAGGTTTTGCGGTTCAGCCGCCACTGCCGACACGATGATGATGTCGTAGCGCTGCAGTTTGTAAATGTTGAAATAGAGGTCGGCCAGCCGGGCATAAACCCGGTTTCTGAGCGAAAGATTCCTCGCATTGTAGCGATCGAGCATGGGCAGCGCTTCGGGGAAACAGTCGCATTCGAAACCTAGCTTGCTGATCATGCGCGCCAAGCCCTGGGCGAGGAATAACCGGCTTCGGTACCCTGCTCTGGTCAGTATCGCAATGCGCACGGTGGGCAGCCCATGGTCGACCTTCCGGTGTAGACGGCCGGATATTATTAATCCGGCCCAAATAGGTCATGTTGGGAGTTGCCTTCAGGCCGCGATCTTCGCGCGCTAAAACCCGCTCCCACCAATAACTGACCGGGATATCGGGCCACCTTAATATTTTCCGCCATCGTCTGCGAGCTTGACGATGGCGTATGGGCGTGGCGTCTATTCCGGCTCGTAGGCCAAGTTCGGGCCCAACCAGCGTTCCGCATCCTTTACGGCCATACCTTTGCGAGCGGCGTAATCTTCCACCTGGTCGCGATTGATCTTGCCGACGTTGAAATAGCGGGCGGCGGGGTGGGCGAAGTACCAGCCGCTGACGGAGGAGGCCGGGTACATGGCCATGCTTTCGGTCAGTTGTATGCCGGTATGGGTTTCCGCGTCAAGGAGTCTGAACAGCGTGGATTTTTCCGTGTGCTCGGGGCAGGCGGGATAACCGGGAGCGGGGCGGATGCCGCGGTATTCCTCGGCGATGAGTTGCTCGTTGGCCAGGTGCTCGTCCGCCGCATAGCCCCAGAACTCCCGCCTTACGCGTTTGTGCATCAGTTCGGCGAAGGCTTCGGCGAGACGGTCGGCGAGGGCCTTGAGCAGGATACTGGAGTAATCGTCGTGCTGGGCGGCGAATCGTTCCAGATGCTGTTCGATGCCGATGCCCGCAGTGACGGCGAAGCCACCGACATAATCGGCTCGGCCGGAGTCCGCCGGGGCGACATAGTCCGCCAGGCAGTAGTTCGGCTGGCCAGGCGGCTTGATGTGCTGCTGGCGCAAGTGGTGCAGGGTGTTCAGCTCTTCCGACCGGGTTTCGTCGGTGTAGAGCACGATGTCATCGCCTCGTGCCTGGGCCGGGAAGAATCCGATGACGGCGTTCGCTTGCAGCCATTCCTCCTCGACGAGTAGTTTGAGCATGGCCTGGGCGTCGTGGAACAGGTTGCGGGCGTGTTCGCCGACGATTTCGTCATCCAGTATCTTGGGGTAACTCCCGGCCAGTTCCCAGGTGTGGAAGAAGGGCGACCAGTCGATGAACTCGGCGATCTCGGCCAAGGGATAGCGCTCGAACGCCCGTACGCCGATGAAGGTTGGCTTGGGCGGGACATAGTCCTGCCAGTTGCCGTGGAAGCGGTTTTCCCGCGCGGCGGCGATGGGATGCATGGGCGTGTGCTGCTGACGGCCGGCGTGGCGCAGGCGGACTTCCTCGTATTCGGCCTTGATCCGGGCCGCATAGTCGTCGCGCAATTCCTCGCTCAGCAGGCTGCCGGCAACGCCCACGGCGCGGGAGGCGTCGGTGACGTAGACGGTGGGCTGGCTGTAGTGCGGCTCTATCTTGACCGCCGTGTGGGCGCGCGAGGTGGTGGCACCGCCGATCAGCAGCGGTATCTTGAAGCCTTGCCGCTCCATCTCCTTGGCGACGTGGACCATTTCGTCCAGGGAAGGCGTGATGAGGCCGCTCAGGCCGACCATGTCGGCTTTCTCGTCGCGGGCTGTTTGCAGGATTTTTTCCGCCGCCACCATCACGCCCAGGTCGACCACGTCGAAGCCGTTGCATTGCAGCACCACGCCGACGATGTTCTTGCCGATGTCGTGCACGTCGCCCTTGACCGTGGCCAGCACGATCTTGCCGTTGGACTTGACCTCGCCGAGTTGAGCCTTTTCTTCCTCCATATAAGGCATGAGATGGGCCACCGCCTTCTTCATCACGCGGGCGGATTTGACGACCTGGGGCAAAAACATCTTGCCGGCGCCGAACAGGTCGCCGACCACGTTCATGCCGTCCATCAGCGGGCCTTCGATGACGTGCAGCGGCCGTTCGACCTCCTGCCGCGCGGCCTCGGTGTCTTCCTCGATGTATTCATCGATGCCTTTGACCAGCGCATGTTCCAGGCGCTTGGCGACCGGCCATGCCCGCCAGGCGAGGTCCTCCTTTTTCTCGGCCTGTCCGCCGCCCGCGCGGTAATTGTCGGCGATGGCCAGCAGACGCTCGGTGCCTTCGGATAAGCGATTGAGGATGACATCCTCGACCGCATCGCGCAGTTCCTTTGGGATCTCGTCGTAAATGGCCAGTTGTCCGGCATTGACGATGCCCATGGACATGCCGGCCTGGATGGCATGGTAGAGGAACACCGCGTGGATGGCCTCGCGGACGGCATCATTGCCGCGGAAGGAAAACGAAACGTTGGACACGCCGCCGGATATCAACGCGTGGGGCAGGGTGGCTTTGATCCTTCTCGTGGCTGCGATGAAGTCCACGCCATAATTGTTGTGTTCCTCGATACCGGTGGCGACGGCGAAGATGTTGGGGTCGAAGATGATGTCTTCGGCCGGGAATCCGAGTTCCGTCAGCAGGCGATAGGCGCGGGTGCAGATCTCCACCTTGCGGTTTTCGGTATCGGCCTGGCCCTGCTCGTCGAAAGCCATGACGATGACCGCCGCGCCATAGCGGCGGGCCAGTTTGGCGTGGTGCAGAAAAGCCTCCTCGCCTTCCTTCATGGAGATGGAGTTGACGATGCCCTTGCCTTGTATGCATTGCAGGCCGGCTTCCAGGATCTCCCATTTGGACGAATCCAGCATGACAGGCACGCGGGCGATGTCGGGTTCCGCGGCGATCAGATTGAGGAAACGCACCATGGCGGCCTTGGAGTCCAGCATGCCTTCGTCCATGTTGACGTCGATGACCTGGGCGCCGTTCTCCACCTGTGATCGCGCCACGTCGAGGGCTTGCTCGTAGTTTTCTTCGCGGATCAGCCGGCGGAACAGGGCGGAGCCGGTCACGTTGGTGCGTTCGCCGATGTTGACGAACAGTGAGTCCGGACCGATGTTCATCGGCTCCAGGCCGGCCAGCCGGCATTGCGGCTGGATGTCGGGGATGCGCCGCGGCGGGAAATGCTGGACGGCGTCGTGGATGGCCTTGATGTGCGCCGGGCTGGTGCCGCAGCAGCCGCCGATGATGTTCAAAAAGCCGTTTTCGGCCCAGTCGGCGATTTCCTTGGCCATGGCTTCCGGCGATTCGTCGTATTCGCCGAATTCGTTGGGCAGGCCGGCGTTGGGGTGGGCGGAGACGTGGGTGTCGGCGATGCGGGACAACTCCTCCACGTATTGGCGCAGTTGCTTGGCGCCCAGCGCGCAGTTGAGGCCGATGGAGATGGGCTGGACGTGGCGCAGGGAGTTATAGAAGGCTTCCGTGGTCTGGCCGGACAGGGTGCGACCGGAAGCATCGGTGATGGTGCCGGAGATCATCACCGGCAGCTTGTAACCGTGGTCGTCGAAATATTTCTCGACGGCAAATATCGCCGCCTTGGCGTTGAGGGTATCGAAGATGGTCTCGATCAGCAGGATGTTCGCGCCGCCGTCGACCAGGCCGCTGGCCGCCTCGTAATAAGCGTCGACCAGCTCATGGAAGCTGACGTTGCGGAAGCCGGGGTCGTTGACGTCCGGCGACATGGAGGCCGTGCGGTTGGTCGGCCCTAAGACACCTGCGACGAAGCGCGGTTTGTCGGGGTTTAGCGCTTCGATCTCATCGGCCACCTGGCGCGCCAGCCGAGCCGCCGCCACGTTGATCTCGTACACCAGTTCTTCCATGCCGTAATCGGCCATGGCGATGCGGGTGGCATTGAAGGTGTTGGTTTCCAGGATGTCCGCCCCGGCTTCAAGGTAGGCGCGCTGGATGGCCTGAATGATCTGCGGCTGGGTGAGGCACAGCAGATCGTTGTTGCCCTTGATGTCGCTCGGCCAGTCGGCGAAACGTTCGCCCCGGTAATCCTTCTCCTCCAGCTTGTAGCGCTGGATCATGGTGCCCATGGCGCCGTCGAGAAACAGGATGCGCTCGGCAAGGAGTCGGCGCAGGAGGGCTGAGCGGGCGTGGTGTTCGGTCATGGAAAAGGTACGGGGCAGGGTAGGTGAAAGCGGTTATTCTAGGGGTTTGCCGAGTCATGATAAACCGCATGAGCTTGGCCTTTCCTTGCCTCACCGTTTGAATGGTGTGACAATCCGGGCCGCCCGCCCCGGTTCGAGGTAAAGGGACGGAACATAACAATTAGATGTATGTCGGAGGAGACAGCGATGAGATTGAACAAGCCGTGGATGCGCCTGTCCGGGATCGTGGTGGGGCCGTTGCTGGCTGGGATGTTTGCCGCTTCGGCATGGGCCGAGGTGCCTCTGAAGGATAACAGCGAGATCGTGGGTTCCTGGGTGCTCGAGTCGGTCGCGCCGGGCTTGAACAAGCCCAAGATACCGGAAAACAGGACCTGGGAATTCCGCGCCGACGGCACGGTCGTAACCTCGGGATTCAATCGCCATTTCAACCGCGACGATACCCAGACGACCAAATACCAAGTGACCGACGGCAAGATCAAGACCGACAATCCCGGCCGCCCCGGCAAAACCCTGGATTACACGGTTTATGAAAAATCCGGCGATACCTTGATACTGCAAGGCGGCTTGGAAGGCTTTTATTTCTTCAAGAAAAAATAATTCGAACTCCCAGATATAAGGCTGCAGAAATGATCAAATACATTACATTCGGTCCCAACGACAAGAAGTTGTGGATCGGCATCGGCGTGGTGAGCGCCATACTCATCGTGTTGCTGTCCGTGTTCGCCACGACCTCGCCGTTCTACTGGGTCGAGCGTTTCGTGATCACCTTGTTCGAAGTGTTTCTTCCGGGCTACGTGATCGTTAAGCTGTTTCTAGACCATGTCAGCTTCTCGGAAAGTCCAGTGGTCGACAAGGTGATATTGTCCTTCGGCATTTCGTTCGCAACCGTACAGACGCTTTACTTTCTGTTCACCTATGTGCGGACTTATGCGCTGAACGTCGACGAAGACGTCATCAGCAGCAATGCCATCGCTATCATACTGGCCTTATTGGTGAGCGGCGGGGCTTACGGCATCCGATTCTACCAGGATAAGAAGCAAAGCCAGGCGGGAGCCGGTGAGGCCAAGTCCGATACGGAATAAGGCATGAGCGAAAACTCCCCCTCCAAACCAAACTTGTTTCAGGTCGTTGCCAGCGTGCTGGCCGCCGGTTTTGGCGTGCAAAGCCAGAAAAATCGCGAGCGGGATTTTGTAGCCGGTTCGGCCAAGAGCTATGTGATCGTCGGCGTGATTGCGACCGTATTGTTCGTGCTCACGCTATACGGCATCGTGAAGCTGATACTCGGTCTTGCAGGAGCCTGATCCAACCCGATCGATTGAGGCCGCAACTCCCACGGCGGGGTTGCGGCCTTTTTCGTGGGGCTGGCCGAATTCAAACCCATAGGTAGTTAGAAAAATGAGTGTATCGACGGATTCCAGCGGAGATGATCCCGGCAAGGAGCTTGAGCGCCTGCGCGTCATGGTGGCAGAAGTGCTCGATGAGGCCTCCAGGCAGGGGGCGACGGCGGCCGAAGCGGGCTTGAGTCGGGACACCGGCTTGTCCGTTTCGGTGCGTCTAGGCGAGGTGGAAACCATAGAACATCACCGCAGCCAGGGGCTGGGACTGACGGTTTATATTGGGCAGCGCAAGGGGTCGGCGAGTACCACCGACCTGCGCCCCGAAGCCTTGCGCGAAACCGTTGCCGCGGCCTGCCGAATCGCCCGCCATGCGGCGGAGGATCCTTATGCCGGCTTGCCGGAGCGGGAGCTTCTGGCAACCGAATTCCCCGACCTGGATTTGTACCACCCCTGGGCGCTGACGCCCGAAGGGGCGATCGATCTGGCCAAAACCTGCGAGGACGAGGCCAGGGCTTACGACGCCGCCATCACAAACTCGGAAGGAGCCAGCCTGCATACCTTTCAGGGCGTGCGGGTGCTCGGCAACAGCCTGGGATTCCTGCACGGTTACCCTTCCAGCCGACACAGCCTGAGTTGTTCGGTCATAGGCCAACATGGCGAGAACATGCAGCGGGACGACTGGTGGACCGTTGCACGCGCCGCGTCCGACCTCGAGGCCGCCGGTGACGTGGGCAGGAAGGCGGCCGAACGGACGGTGCGTCGATTGGATGCACACAGCCTGACGACGCGCCAATGCCCGGTGATTTTCGCCGCCGATGTGGCGAGTGGGTTGATTAGCCATTTCGTCGGCGCCATCCGGGGCGGAAATCTGTATCGCAAATCCTCCTTTTTGCTCGATGCTTTGGGACAAAAGATTTTCCCCGATTTCATCCATATCCACGAGCAGCCCCATCTGCTCCGCGCCCTGGGAAGCGCACCGCACGACAGCGAGGGTGTGGTTACCCGGCCGCGCGACCTGGTGGCAGACGGGATATTGCAATCCTATGTGCTGAGCACTTATTCGGCGCGCAAGCTGGGCCTAAAAACGACCGGCAACGCGGGTGGGGTTCACAATCTCACGGTCGACACGGGCGATCTCGATCTGGCCGGCTTGTTGAAAAAGATGGACACCGGCCTGCTGGTGACCGAATTGATGGGGCAGGGCGTCAATACGGTGACCGGCGATTATTCGCGCGGCGCGGCGGGATTTTGGGTGGAAGGCGGTGAAATCCGCTATCCGGTGGAAGAAATCACCATTGCCGGAAATTTGCGGGACATCTATCGCCGTATATTGGCGGTAGGGCGCGATGTGGACTTGCGGGGCAATATTCGCACCGGCTCCATCCTGATAGAGGAGATGACCATCGCCGGCGACTGACCGGCGGCGAAACGGCGTATCAGGCCGGCAGTTCCCTATGTCGGACCAGGATGTCGTGCGTGCCTTTCTGGAAGCGCTTGCCCAGGGCGTCCACAAGATAGACCGAGCGGTGCTGGCCTCCGGTACAGCCGATGGCGACGGTCAGGTAGCTGCGGTTCTCGGCTTCGAAGCAGGGTATCCAGCGGTCAAGAAAGTCGCTGATATCGTCGAGGTAGCGAACGACTTCGTTGCTTTGGCGGAGAAACTGGACGACTTCCGGATCCCTTCCGGTCTTGCTGCGCAACAGCGGTTCCCAATGGGGATTGGGTAAACAGCGGGCATCGAAGATGAAGTCGGCGTCCAGCGGCGTACCCTTTTTGAAGCCGAAGGACATGAAGTAAAGGGACATCAGATGATTGAGACGCTGATCCACCCGGCGGGTGATCAGGTCTCTTAACTGATGGACATTGGTGTGCGTGGTATCGATGAGCATGTCCGCCATGCTCGCCACCGGCTCCAGCAACCGCCGTTCCAGTTCGATAGCCTCGGAGAGGGGGTGCATGGCGCTGGTCAGCGGGTGCTTGCGGCGGGTTTCGCTGAAGCGTTTCAAAAGCGTGGCCGGTTCTGCCTGCAGATAGATCACTTCGCAGTCGATCCCATGCTGCCGCATCGCGGCCAAGCTCGTCTGAAACTGGCTCAGCAGTTCGCTTTCGTTACGCGCATCCAAGCCCAGCGCCGTTTTCCGGAAGATGTCGCGGTTCGCGAGCATGGCTTCCCGGACGAAGCTATCCAGCAGGACGACCGGCAGGTTGTCTATGCAGTAATAGCCGCAATCTTCGAGCGTCTCCAGGGCGATACTTTTCCCCGAGCCAGACAAACCGCTGACGATCACCAGTTTCATAGGCTGCTGAACACTCAACGTCCGCGCTCGTTCAGCTTTTCCTTGTGTTTGATGATTTGGCGGTCGAGTTTGTCTACCAGTCCGTCGATCGCGGCGTACAAATCTTCCTGGGTATCTTCGGCGAACAGGTTGGCCCCGTTGACGTGTACCGTCGATTCGGCTTTCTGCGCGAGTTTTTCCACCGACAATATCACCTGGATGTCGATCACCTGATCGAAATGACGTTCCAGGCGCTGGAATTTTTCGGTGACGTAATTCTTTAAGGCATCGGTCACCTCAATATGGTGACCGCTGATGTTGAGTTGCATGACTGGACTCCTTATTTAAGGCTGGACGAACGGGTTCAAAAAACCCGTTTACGTTCGTTGGAAGGCGGAATATTGAGTGCCTCACGGTATTTGGCGACGGTGCGGCGGGCCACCTGTATCCCCTTGTCCTTCAGCATGGCCGAAAGCGCATGATCGCTTAAGGGTTTGGCCTGGTCTTCCTGCTCTATCATCTCCTTCAAATACGCTTTGATGGCGGTGGCCGAGCATTCTCCTCCGGCATCCGTCGACACGTGGCTGGAGAAAAAGTACTTGAATTCGTAAACGCCGTTGGGCGTGTGCATGTACTTCTGCGTGGTGACGCGGGAAATGGTCGATTCGTGCATCTCCACCTCTTCCGCGACGTCGCGCAGCACCAATGGCTTCATGGCCCGCTCGCCATACTCCAAAAAATCCTTTTGGTGCTCGACGATGGAACGGGCGACCTTGAGCAGGGTTTCGTTGCGGCTTTGCAAGCTCTTGATGAACCAGCGGGCCTCCTGCAGGTGATTCTTCATGGTCACGTTGTCCGCGCTGTTGTCGGCGCGTTTGATCATGCCGGAATAGAACGGATTGACCCGTAGTTTGGGGGCGATGTCGGGATTCAGGGTGACGACCCATTCCTGCGCCACCCGGAAGACGAATACGTCCGGGATGACATATTGTGCTTCCTGGATTGCGATGGTGCGTCCCGGTTTGGGTTCCAGCGTGCGGATCAGGGCGATGACATGGTTCAGTTCCTCGTCGCCGATTTCGAGTGCGCGCTTGAGTTTGTTCAGGTCGCGCCGGGCGAGCACGTCCAAGTGGTTCTCGGTCAGATTCAGCGCCTGCCGTTGCCATGGCGTATCGTCCGGCAGTTGTCTGAGCTGGATGCTCAGGCACTCGGCCAGGTTTTGCGCTGCGATACCCGGCGGGTCGAAGTTCTGTACCCGGTGCAGCACCGCGACGACCTCGTCCAGGTCCAGATCCTCAATCTGGCTGAGCAGGCCTTGGTGGACCTCCTCGATGGATGAGGTGAGATAGCCGTCATCGTTGATGCCGTCGATGATGGCCGTGGCAATGGCATAGTCCTGTTCGCTGAAGGGCGTCAGTTCCATCTGCCATGCCAGGTGGTCGTGCAGGGTTTCGGCAGGTGCCCGCTGAAACAGGTAGTCGTCGTTGTCGCTGTCGTTCTGCGGGGGGGTATAGGACTGCACGTTGTCGTAGACGTCCTCCCACGAACTGTCCACGCCCAGTTCCTGCGGAATGTCGGCCGGAGTATCCAGATTACCCAGTTCCCCATAGTCGTTTTCCTGCCGAACGGTTTCGGCCGGTTCCGACGGTTCGGTAAAGCCGCTTTCCTCGTCGGAGACTTCCAGCATCATGTTGGAGTCCAGCGCCTGCTGGATCTCCTGTTGGAGGTCCAGGGTCGACAACTGCAGCAGCTTGATGGCTTGCTGCAGTTGCGGGGTCATCGCCAGGTTTTGTCCGAGGCGTAATTGCAGGGATTGTTTCATGAGGGCTCAAGTCCGGTTTGCTGCGGACATTTGTGGTCCGACTCTTGCTGTCGATTCTAGATCAAACAGAGGGAAGGGGGGAGGTCGGGAGAGCCTCAAAGCGAAAAGTTTTCACCCAGATAGACCTTGCGCACCTCGGGATCGTTGACGATTTCATCGGACTTGCCTTCGGCGATCACCTGTCCCTCGTTGAGGATATAGGCTCGGCTGCAGATGCCCAGTGTTTCCCGCACATTGTGTTCGGTGATGAGGATGCCGATGCCACGCTTACGCAAGTGATCGATGATCTTCTGGATGTCGATGATGGAGATCGGGTCCACCCCGGCGAAAGGTTCGTCGAGCATCATGAAGCGGGGCTCGCAGGCCAGGGCGCGGGCGATCTCCACGCGCCTGCGTTCGCCGCCCGACAGGCTCAGCGCGGGCTGGTTGCGCAAATGGGTGATGCTGAACTCTTCCAGCAGTTCGGCGATCAGCAGTTCGTGCTGGCCGCGTGTCAAATCGTCCCGCAACTCCAGCACGGCGCGCAGATTGTCGGTCACCGTGAGCTTGCGGAATATCGACGGCTCCTGGGGCAGATAGCCCAGTCCCAGCTTCGCGCGGGCGTGCATGGGCAGGTGGGTGATGTTTTGCTCGTCGAGGAAAATCTCGCCCTGGTCGGGGCGTATCAGCCCGGCCATCATGTAGAAGCTCGTGGTCTTGCCTGCGCCGTTGGGGCCCAGGAGCCCGACGATTTCGCCGCTTTCCATGGTCAGCGAAACGCCGTTGACCACTTTGCGCTTGCCGAAGGATTTACCGAGATTACGCGCGGAAAGTGTCGTCATCCCCTTACTCCGCCGCCTTGCCGTCCTGGGGCTGCAGCGTCACGCGTACCCGTTTGCCGCCGGGGCTGCCCGCCGGAACGCCCGCTTTCATCACGGAGCGCCGACTGTCGTATTCGATGCGGTCGCTCGCGACGCGGTCGCTGCTGTCGGCCTGGTTGCCCTGCCAGGCCAAGGCGTTCTCGTAGAGCACCAGGATGCCGGTTTCCGGAAAATATTCCGCGCGCTGGCCGGTGCCGTGCCAATCGGGTTTGTTGGGCTCGGGGGTTTGCTTGAGGCGCGTGGGATTGCCGTAGCTGAGGATTTTTTCCGTCTTGCCGTTTTTCTGCAGCACGATCATCCGGTCGCCGAACACCTCCAGGCTGCCCTGCGTGGTATGCACGTTGCCGACATAGACGGTTTCCCCCTTGGCTTCGTCGTAAGTGGCCGAATCCGCCTCGATATAAATGGGCTGCTTGGCGTCGCTTTCCAGACCCCAGGCGAGCGGGGACAGCAGGCCCAGCAGGGGCAGGGCGAATTTAACGCATTTCATGCTTTCTCCGTACGTCCGAGAGAATGGTGAAATTAAGTAGCGGCTTGAAGTGGACCCGCATGCCGGTTCCGTGAGTCTCATCCTGCGGAGCGCGGATGATCACGTCCTCGGCCGTTTCCGCAAATTCGGCCTTGGGATCGTATTTGACATTGCGGGTGATGATCCTGATCTCGCCGTCTGTGGTCTGACGCGTGATCAATACGTTGCCGTTCATCAGCACGGCCGTTCCGCCGCTCAATGCCGTTGCCGTTTCCGAACGGATGACCCAGGGCTCTTTGCCTTCCTGAAAGAGCGTCATCACGGGCTTTTCCATCTCGGTCCGGTCGTCGTTCTTGTAATGGGTCATCGTTTCGGCATCCAGCGTCTGGCTCGGTTTTCCTTCGGCCGACAACACCGTCCGCGTGATGTTCTTGGAATAGTAGTCGACGACCGACCGTTCCTGACGCGCGCCGTTTTCCTCCGCGGGCGTCAGTTTGTCGGCCAGCCAGGCGCTCGCGACGGCGATCAGGCCGAGTGCCAGATAGGCGGAAATTTGCCGTGTGGAGACTGTCACGCTAGTAATGTTGCTCGACGATGTCCTGCAGCTTGCCCTGCGCTTCCATGATCAGATCGCACACTTCGCGGGCGGCGCCATACCCGCCCGGCTGCCGTGTGCGCCAGTCCACGTGGGAAAGTATGGAAGGATGGGCGTTGGAAACCGCGACGGCCAGACCGACGCGACGGAACAGCGGGAGATCCAGCAGGTCGTCGCCGACGTGGGCGATTTCCTCGGGGGAAAATCCGGTGTCTTTCAAGATGTCGTCGAATGCCAGCAGTTTGTTCTGATAGCCCTGGAACACGCGTTCTATCCCCAGGCTGTCCATGCGCTTGCTGACCGAAACCGAGACGCGGCCGGAGATCACGGCCACATCCACGCCGGTCTTGCGCAGCAGTTTGATGCCCAAGCCGTCGTGGGCGTGAAAGCCCTTGTATTCGCGGCCCTGTTCGTCGAAATAAAAACGGCCGTCGGTCAGCACGCCGTCGACGTCGAAGATGACCAGTTTGATCCGGGCGGCTTTGGCGCGTACGTCATTCATGCATTTTGTTCCTCGTATGGGGCTAAACCACGCCTGCCCTAAGCAGGTCGTGCATATTGAGCGCGCCGATGAGGCGGTTTTCGGCGTCTACCACCAGAAGCGCGTTGATGCTTTTTTCTTCCATGATGTGGACCGCTTCCGCGGCTAGCTTATCGGCCTCGATGCGTGCGCAGCTCCGCGTCATGACGCGGGAAACCGGCGTGCTGTGGATATCGCCTGCGCGTTCGAACAGCCGGCGCAAGTCCCCGTCGGTGAATATGCCTAACACGCGTTCTCCGGCGTCCACGATGGCCGTCATGCCCAGTTTCTTGGCGGTCATTTCCAGCACCGCTTCGCGGATCAAGGCGGTTTCTGAGACCTTGGGCACGGCTTCGCCGCTGTGCATTACATCGTTCACGAGCAGCAGCAGTTTGCGCCCCAGGCTGCCGCCGGGGTGGGAAAGGGCGAAGTCTTCCTTGGTAAAGCCCTTGGCCTCCAGCAGGCTCACCGCCAGGGCGTCGCCCATGGCCAGGGCGGCGGTCGTGCTCGAACTGGGCGCCAGCCCAAGCGGACAGGCTTCTTCGCGCACGCCCACATCGAGATGCACGTCGGCCTGTTTGGCCAGCGTCGAAGCGGCATTGCCGGTCATCGCGATCAGCCGTGCGCCCATCCGTTTGATCAAGGGCAGTATCGTCGCGATCTCCTCCGTTTCGCCGGAGTTGGACAAGGCGAGAACCACGTCTTGCGGGGTAATCATGCCCAGATCGCCGTGGCTGGCCTCGCCGGGGTGCACAAAAAAGGCCGGACTGCCGGTGCTGGCCAGGGTCGCGGCGATTTTTCGGCCGATATGGCCGGACTTGCCCATGCCGGTCACGACCACGCGTCCGCGGCAGCTCAGCATCAGCCGGCAGGCGGCGGCGAAATGGTGGTCGACGCGGGTTTCCAGTTCGGCAACGGCGGCGGCTTCGATCCTGATGACCCGCTGGCCGAAACGGCAGAGGGTTTGATCGTCGGGGAATAGAGTCATGCAGTGGCGAGCACGGCGCCAGTCGCCGCGTATCGGTGACGGCTAAGTCCGGGCAGGAAAATTATTGTACCAAGACCCACTTGCCGCTGGCGTCCTGGCAAGCGCGCCGGGTTTCCCGGATGGTCTGTCCGCTGGATGAGGTGAAGACTTCCTCCAGGTTGCGGCAATTCTGCCGGGTATACGGATCCACCGTCGCTTGGCCCAAGGGATTGACCGATACGACATTCCCGGTTTGCGGATTGCTCCATTGCTGGGGCTGGTTGAATTCGCCCGACTGCATCAGGCCGCCGAGTTGTTGCAGGCGAAAATTCTGGTCCGCCGGGGCGACTTGCTGGCCGATCTGACCGTAAAGTACGCTGCGCGCCATGTTTTGTATGAAAGCGTCCATCACGCTGCTTTGAGTTCCGCCCAATCCGCTCACGGCGCTGTTGAGGACTGCGCCTACCGCCGCTTGCTGGGCCGCTTGCCCCACCGCCCCCAGTGACGGATTAGCCGCCACGCCGGGGTTGTATCCGCCACCGCCCGCGCAGCCGGCAAGCAGGACAAGTGCGGAAATGGCCGCGGTGGAGCTGGATCGGGTCAATTTACTCATTAATCATGTTCCTGAATCATAAAGGGGATTTCATCCGGTTCGCCGCGCGTTTATCCGCCATATGATAAACAACTGCCGACCGGAAGCGAATAATCCATTGTAACGGGCGTCGTCGTATCCTGTGCGCCTGTTAATCGAAGAGGAGTGAGATCATGCGCAAGAGGGTACGCGTTTGGGTATCCGGTCGGGTTCAGGGCGTCTACTATCGGGGCTCGACTTGCCGCGAGGCAGACCGGCTGGGGCTGATGGGCTGGGTCAGAAACCTGGCCGATGGCCGGGTGGAACTCGTGGCGGAGGGCGAGGAGTCGGCGATCCAGGCCTTGTTGAACTGGTGCGCCGAGGGGCCGCCCATGGCGCGGGTCGACGAGATCAACGTGCTCGAGGAACCCATCAAGGGTGTCCTGATCGGCTTCCAGCAGATTCGTGGGGCCTAGTCGGCTCCACCAGCGGCCTGGCGGGCCCGCGCGCGGACCGACGACCATAGGGACAGCAGGATTAAGCCCAATCCTGTCAGTCCGGTGGCGATTTCCGGCACGTGCACCGATATGTCCACCAGCATCAGCACGGCGAGCGCGCCGATCGCGTAATGGGCGCCGTGCTCCAGATAGAGATATTCATCCAGCGTGCCCTTGCGCACCATGAAGACCGTCAGGCTGCGCACGAACATCGCGCCTATGGTAAGGCCCAGCAGGATGATGACCACATCGCGGGTGATGGCGAAGGCGCCGATCACGCCGTCGAACGAAAACGACAGATCCAGCAGTTCCAGATAGAGAAATGAAACCAAGCCGGCCCGCTGAAGTTGAGGGCCGCCTTCGCTACCCTCGAACAGCGTCGCCACGCTTTTGACCAGCACGAACAGGATGACGCCGGCGATGCCTGCGATCAGCATCGGCAATCTTTCGGCTTCCGGCAGGAAGCCCAGTGTGGCCAGCAGGGCGCTCAAGGCCAGAACCACTTCTATGGACTCCAGCTTGCCCATGCTGGAGAGCCGTTTTTCCAGCCAGACCAGCCAATGCAGGGACTTGTGCTCCTGCACGAAGAACGAGAGGAAGACCAGCAGCAGATACATGCCGCCGAAGGCGGAAATCTGGGTATGGGCCGAATCGATGTGCCGGGCGTATTCCTCGGGCTGATGCAGGGCCATCAAGGTCACGTCCTGCAGACTGTGGCCGGTGATCAGCGCGACGATCAACACCGGGAACAGGAAACGCACACCGAATACCGCGATGACCATGCCCCAGGTCAAGAAGCGCTGCTGCCATCGCGGAGACATTTTTTTCAACACGGTGGCATTGACCACCGCATTGTCGAACGACAGGCTGACTTCCATGATGCCGAGGATGGTCGCCATCAGCAAGCCGGTGCTGCCTGACCAATAGTATGCCGCCGCCAGGCAAACGGCGGCGACGAGTAGGGCGGAAATGAAGTTACGCATTTATCTCGCTAGATTTAATGCCCCAGTAGCTGAGGAAGTCGCCCAGAGGTTCCGGGCGGGGGGCTGTTTTCGGCTATGCAGGCATTGAGGCCGGATCGAGGGCAATGCTCCGGAGCCCGGCGTATCAGTGGCCTTCGGCCTCTTTACGGCGCAGCCTCTCTTCCATGGCGCGCAACTGCTCGGGCGTGGCTTCGGTTTGATATTTTTCCTTCCATGCAGCGTAAGGCATGCCGTAAACGATTTCCTGAGCGGCTGGGTAGTCGATATCCAGTCCCAACTCCTTGGCTTCGGCACTGTACCACTTTGCCAGGCAGTTGCGGCAAAAGTCGGCGAGTATCATCAGATCGATGTTTTGCACTTCGGTATGTGTTTGCAGGTGCTGCAAAAGCCGGCGAAATGCCGCCGCTTCGATTCGGGTTTGGATTTCGGAAGTCATTTGGAAGCGTCATGATAAGGTGGGAAACCCGCAGGCGGGCCGGGTGTATACTCGCCGCCGTCAGAGCGGCTATTCTGTTACATCCCCTGCCGGGCGGTAAAGTCGCGGCCGGCTTTATACCATGGAAATACGCAAGACTCTCTTCGTTCACCATCCGACGCAGCCGGTTCGAGCGCCAGCCGTTTCGCGCCTTGCGGGCGGGCGGCAGGACACGTCCGCATCCCCCAGCGGGAAGCTCGAGGATGACGATCCCGATGACCGGCGGCACTCTGCGTTGAAGCGCCTGGAAGGTGGAACGAGTGTTCCGGACGATGCCCTCTCACGCGTGCCGACACGACTGGAGCGGGCTGCGAGCAGGGGACTGGAAGCCTACCGGGAGCAACTATTCCAGGCACGGGACGATGAACGCGCAAGGCTCAGCCGCATGCTGGGCATTGATTATTACGCTTGAGGCGCTGGCTACACCCCATCACGGTTCTACTCACATGAAGATACTGTTCGACTTTTTCCCAATTCTGCTGTTTTTCATCGCTTACAAGTTCGTCGATATTTATGCGGCCACAGTGGTCGCCATCGTCGCCACGTTCGTGCAGGTGGGTATTTCGTGGTTCACCCGCCGCAAGGTCGAGGCCATGCATTTGCTCACCCTGGTCATCATTGTGGTGTTCGGTGGACTGACCCTGTATTTGCACGACGAGATGTTCATCAAATGGAAGCCGACGGTCATCAACTGGTTGTTCGGTGCCGTTTTCCTGGCCAGCCAGTGGCTGGGCGAGAAGACCATGATCGAGCGCATGATGGGGGCGACCCTGGTTCTACCTCAGGCGATCTGGCGGCGGCTGAATCTGAGCTGGTCCAGCTTCTTTCTGCTGCTCGGCGTGGCCAATCTGCTGGTGGTCTACAGCTTCGACACCGAAACCTGGGTCAATTTCAAGCTGTTCGGCATGCTGGGTCTGACTTTCGCCTTCGTCGTCGTCCAATCGCTTTACCTGTCCCGCCATCTGCCCGAACCCAAACCGGAGGAATAAGGTCTTGATCTACGCCATCATCAGCGAGGATGTCGCAGGCAGCCTCGAATTACGCAAACAGACTCGTCCCGCCCATCTGGAGCGGCTCCGGATATTACAAGACGAAGGGCGCCTGCTGCTGGCGGGGCCGCACCCCGCCGTCGATGCCGAGGATCCGGGGCCGGCCGGTTTCACCGGCAGCCTTATCGTCGCCGAGTTTCCCAGCCTGGCCGACGCCGAGGCCTGGGCCGACGCCGATCCCTACCGTCAGGCCGGCGTGTATGCGCAGGTCACGGTCAAGCCCTTCCGTAAGGTGCTGCCGTCATGAACCCGCGTGCCGAACGTATTTGCCAACTGATACAGGAGGCCCTGGCGCCGACTCATTTCGAGTTGTTCGACCACAGCGCCGCCCACGCCGGGCACTATGCCGCTAGGGAAAGCGGAGGCGGGCATTTTTATGCGACAATCGTCTCCGCCGCGTTCGCGGGAAAGTCGCCGGTCCAGCGTCACCAGTTGGTCTATCGGGCCTTGGGTGAAATGATGCAGTCGGACATCCACGCGCTTAGCATCAAGGCTTACACCCCCTCTGAATATCACACAAAGGAAGATCAGGAATGAAACAAAGTTCACTCATCGCGGCGGCGGTCGCCTCCGCTTTGTTGCTCGCAGGCTGCAATAATCAGGGCGGCGGCCAGTCTCAGACTCCGGGGGCCGGGTCGAAGCCCGCCGCTGTGCCCGCCGCGCCCAAGCCGGAAGACGTGGTGGCGACGGTCAACGGGACGCCGATTACCAAGGATGCCGTTGCGGTCATGAGCGCGGAAATCCAGCAGCGGCGCGGACCCAACGGGGCGCCGGAAGACAAGGTCATCGAGGAGTTGATTTCGCGCGAACTGTTGCGTCAGGAAGCCGTCACGCAAAAACTGGACGTCGACCCCTCCTATCTGGCCCGCATAGACGGTATGACCCGCATCCTGCTGTCGCAGATCGCGGCTGAGCACTTCATCAAGAACACGAGCGTGTCGGATGAAGAAGCCAAGAAGGAATACGAGAGCCGCATCGGGGCGATGAAGGCGACCGAATACCGCGCCCGACACATCCTGGTCGACAACGAGGCCACCGCCAAGGACATCGTGGCCAAGCTGCAGAAAGGTGCGAAATTCGACGAACTGGCCAAGAAGCTGTCCAAGGACCCCGGCAGCAAGGAACACGGCGGTGAACTGGGCTGGTTCAGCCCGCAGCAGATGGTGCAGCCGTTTTCCGAGGCGGTGGGCAAGCTGAAAGACGGCGAAGTGACGCCCGCGCCGGTGCAGACCCAGTTCGGCTGGCATGTGATCCAGCGTGAAGAAGTGCGTGAGCAGCAGCCGCCCGCTTTCGATCAGGTTAAGGATCAGATCAAGAACCTGCTGCAGACTCAGAAATTGCAGCAGCACATCGCCGATATCAAGGGCGCCGCCAAGATCGAGCGTACGGCGAAGAAGGAAGAGGCTCCTGCAGCCCCGCCTGCTCCGGGTGCGGAGGACGCCTCGAAGCCGGCCGCTCCGGCAGGGCAAGCACCGGCTCCGGCCGAAACTCAGCCGAGCCTGGAAGCGGGCAAGCCGCAAGCGGAAAAACCCGCCGACAAGCCTGTAAGCAAGCCGGCTGCCAAATAAAGGCGGGCAGCGACCGGATGTAGATCGGGGGCCTCAGGGGCCCCCGATGTTTTTCGGGATAGTGGAAGCGTCCGAGCTGCTAGCGGGTGCCCGCCGCGGTTTTGCGGGGCTCGGGCCTGAGTAGCCCAGCGGATACCACGCGATTTCTGCCGCGCCCTTTCGCCAGATAAAGCGCCCGGTCGGCCAGATCGATCAGCTTGGCGGCATAGGTCTTCTCATCGCCCGCCCATTGCGACGGCTCCATCGTGGCAACGCCGATGGACAGATGCACCGGTATGCGCCGGCCGTCCCGGGAGGTCAGGTCCGCCCTTTCGACATGCAGGCGTATGCGTTCGGCCACTTCCATGGCCTTGTCTTCCGAAGACACTTCCAGCAAGGCGATGAACTCCTCGCCGCCGTAGCGGGCCAACACGTCGTTGTTGCGCAGCAGCGAGCGTATGCCGCGGGCCACCTCGCCGAGCACCAAGTCTCCGGTTTGATGGCCGAAGGTGTCGTTGATGCGCTTGAAATGATCGATGTCTAGAAAAAGACAGGCGAGACAGGAGCCGCCGCGCAGAACCCGGTTGATTTCCTCGCCTATGCGTTGATCGAAAAAGCGTCGGTTGTTGACTCCGGTCAAGGGGTCGATCAGGCTGGTGCGCCGCAGCAGTTCAAAATTCAGCGTATTTTCGAGGCAGACGCTCAAAACGGCACTCAGGCGATCGAGAAAATCCGTGGCCATGCTCACCCCGAAGCGCGCGGGATTTTCGCTGGCCAGATTGAGACTGCCCAATAGGCGGCCTCTGCGATACAAGGGCAGCAGGGCGAAACTGGCATCGGGGTGCGTGGGCAGCCGCTTGAACAGGCTCCCGCAATGTTCGCGCCGGAAGGGGCCGAGATAGGGCCGCATCAGCCGGCCAAAGCTTTTTTCCAGCGCAGAAGCCGACTCCAGCAACACCAACTCGGCGAGTTGATCCGGCGGCAGGCCGTCTTCCTCCAGAAACTTGCGCAGTTCTTTTTTGTCGTCCACCAACGCCAGGCTGACGTGATCCAGTTCGAAGACCTGACGCGTGTCTTGCAGCGTTTGCTCGATCAGTTCGCGCAACGAGTTCAACGACAGCATGGTCATTTCCAGGGTCTGGAAACGATGCAACTTGATGTCGTTTTGTCTGACGCAGTCGATGAGGTTATCCAGATGGCTCTGGAGTACGCGCAATTCCGTATTAAGTTCGTCCAAACAGTTCATTCCGGACCGGGTGGGGATGTAAGCCCGAAAATACTAGCACAGGCCCTGCATGTCGCCATGGACGGCGCGGTGAAAAACATGTGGCAACGGATCAGGGGCGGGCCGCGGTGAGGATGTAGTTGATGCCCATATAGCGGCTGAAATGAAACTTGAGGCCCCACGGGTGTACGCCGACACCGGTGCGATCGATGACTTTAAGGCCGGATTGTTCCAGAATGTTTTCCAGTTCCACGGGCTTGGGAAAGCGCCCCCATTGATGGGTGCCGCGCGGCAGCCAGCGCAGCACGTATTCGGCCATGACGATGGCGCCCAGCCAGGACGCGAGAGTGCGATTGAGGGTCGCGACGAAGATGAGACCGCCCGGCTTGACCAGACGTAGGCAGGCGCTCATGAACACGTCCAGTTCCGCCACATGTTCCACCACCTCCATGTTCAATACGGCGTCGTATGAGTCGCCGCGGCCGGCGAGGATTTCCGCGCTGGCGGTTTCATAGTGGATGGGCAGCCCACTCAATTCGGCATGCAGGCGCGCGACGTGTATGTTTTTCTCCACCACGTCCACTCCGTGGACGTCGGCGCCCAGGCGTGCCACCGCCTCGCTGAGTATGCCCCCGCCGCAGCCGATGTCCAGGATGCGCAAACCGTGCAGTGGGGCGTCCCGCCCCGCATCGCCGCCGAAATGTTCGATCAGGCGGTCGCGTATGTAGGCGGTGCGCAACGCGTTCATCCGGTGCAGGGGCCAGAACGGGCCTTCGGCCTGCCACCAAAGCGAGGATAATCTTTCGTAAAACGCGACTTCGGCGGGGTCTATGCTGCTGGGTGTCATGAGGGGCGGGTATACCAAACTGTCGGGCAGCCGAGTTTACGACCGCGATGTGAAAAGGCAATCCGCGCGGCTGCCGTTCAGCATTCCGGCACGTTCACCGGTATGTGGATAGCGAGGCCGCCTTCGGCGGTTTCCTTGTAGCGGCTGTTCATGTCCTGCGCGGTTTCCCACATGGTCTTGATGACGGCGTCGAGGCTGACCTTGGCGTCGGCCGGGTCGCTATCCAGGGCGATGGATGCGGCGGTGATGGCCTTGACCGCGCCCATGGTATTGCGCTCGATGCAGGGGATTTGCACCAGTCCGCCAACCGGATCGCAGGTCAGGCCGAGATGGTGCTCCATGGCGATCTCCGCAGCCTGCAACACCTGCTCCGGCGTTCCGCCCGAGACTTCCGCCAGACCGGCCGCAGCCATCGCGGACGACACGCCGATCTCCGCCTGGCAGCCGCCCATGGCGGCGGAGATGGTGGCGTTTTTCTTGAATAGCGTGCCGATCTCGCCGGCCGTCAGTATGAAGCGGACCACCTTGTCCTCGTCGAAACCGTCGACGAAGCACCAGGCATACATCAGCACTGCCGGTATCACCCCGGCCGCGCCGTTGGTGGGCGCCGTGACGATGCGGCCGAAAGACGCGTTCTCCTCGTTGACCGCCAGGGCGAAACACACCACCCAGCGGTCGACGCTGGAGAAATCACGCGGTTGTCGCCGCAGCAATTCGACCCATTCCGCCACCGTGGAGTAGCTCGCCCCGTGCAGCAGCTTCCGATGGATCTCCGCAGCTCGACGGCGAACCTGCAAGCCGCCCGGCAAGTAACCGTCCCGGTGCACGCCGCGGTAGATGCAGTTCTGGATTTCCCGCCACAGCGCCAGCGCCAGCGCTTCGATTTCCTCCCGACTGCGCCAGGCTTGCTCGTTCAGATAGGTCAAATCGGAAACGGACAAACCCAGCGCCTTGCAATTGCGTAGCAAGTCTTGACCCGAGTGGCAGGGGTAAGGCGTCACGATGCGAGGCGCTTGAATGGTCGATGCATCGTCGTCGCCGGCCACGAAGCCACCGCCCAGGGAATAGTAGATACGTTCGATGATATCGCCGTTCTTGAGAGCCGCGCAAAAACTCATGCCGTTGGCGTGCCGCGGCAGGGTGGTGGAAGTTTCGAACACCAGATCGCGCTCGTAGTCGAACGGCATGTTCCGCCTGCCGCCCAAGGGGAGCGACAGGCCCGATTTGATCGCCGCGACCTTGGCGGGGATGGTCGCGGTGTCCACCCGCGTGTAGTCCTCACCCGAGAGGCCCATCAAAATGGCCACATCGGTACCATGGCCCAGACCGGTCTTGGCCAGCGAGCCGTACAGCCTGATGGTGAGCGATTCGATTCGGTCCAAATCGCCCAATTCCGTCAAAAACAAGGCTGCCGCCCGCCACGGACCCATAGTGTGGGAGCTGGAAGGGCCGATGCCGACCTTGATGATCTCGAACGCACTGATGGAGTCCATGAGTCGTTGCTTTATTGGCGAATGGCTCAGCCGTCGGAGGAGCTTGTCGGGATCATCACCCCGACAGCCCAGGTTCGCCCTTGCGGCGGGTGCCTGCGGAACACCAGGGCCATGGGACACCGTCCGAATTCAACGTCGTGCCTCAGACCTCGACTTGCACCCTGGGATCGCCGGGCCAGTCGAGGTGGAAAAACTTGCCGCGTGGTTGGTCGGTGCGCTCGTAAGTGTGGGCGCCGAAATAGTCGCGCTGTGCCTGCAGCAGGTTGGCCGGCAGGCGGGAGCTACGGTAGCCGTCGAAATAGGCCAGCGCGGAACCGAACGCAGGGACGGGCAGTCCACTCTTTACCGCCAGTGCCACGACTTCGCGCCAATTTTCCTGCCCGGAATGCAGCGCGTCCCTGAAATACGGATCCAGCATCAAATTTTTCAAGCCGGGATCACGGATGTAGGCGTCGGTGATTTTTTGCAGGAAATTCGCGCGTATGATGCAGCCGCCCCGCCATATCTGGGCAATGGTGCCGAAATCCAGCCTCCAGCCATAGGTCTTCTGCGCCTCGGCCATGAGTTGGAAACCTTGGGCGTAGGCGCAGATTTTGGAGCAATAGAGGGCGTTGCGAATGGATGCGATCAACGCCGGCGCGTCGTTTACGATCGGGAGCTTTGGACCGTGCAGCGCATCCCCGGCCTGCACGCGCTCATCCTTCAGCGCCGACAAGGCGCGGGAGAACACCGCTTCGGCCATGGCGTTGGCCGGCACGCCTTGTTCCAGGGCGCTGGTCGAGGTCCACTGGCCAGTGCCCTTTTGACCTGCCGTATCCAGCACCTTGTCGACCAAAAATCCATCGCCGGAAGGATCGCGCTGCTGAAGGATGTCTGCGGTGATCTCAATGAGGTAGCTGGACAGTTCGCCTCGATTCCAATCCGCGAATACCTGGCCGATGGCGTCGGCCTCCCAGCCGAGCAGGTGTTTGATGAGCCAGTAAGCCTCGCAGATGAGCTGCATATCGATGTATTCGATGCCGTTATGCACCATCTTTACGTAATGTCCGGCCCCGTTCGCGCCGATATGCGCGGTGCAACTGACGCCGCCCGACAGCGGTTTACCGGGCTCCGCGCCTTCCAGTGGCGCGCCCGTTTGTTCATCGACCTTGGCCGCGATGTCGCGCCAGATGGGCTCCAATTCCGCCCAAGCTTCCGGGCTGCCCCCCGGCATAAGCGAAGGTCCGAAGCGGGCGCCGGTTTCGCCGCCGGAAACCCCGGAACCGATGAAGGAGAATCCTTGCGCCGTCAGTTCTTGCTCCCGGCGGATCGTATCCAGCCAGTGCGCGTTGCCGCCGTCGATGACGATGTCGCCGGGATCGAGGTGGGGCAGCAGTGTGGCTATGGTCTGGTCCGTGGCGGTGCCGGCTTTGACCAGCAGCACGATCTTGCGCGGACGTTTGATGGCGGCGACGAATTCCGGCAGGCTTTCCGTACCGATTACCCGCGCCGCCGAAGGTTCGTTCTTTTCGCAGTCGGCGATGAACCCCCGGGTCTTCTCCGCGGTGCGATTGTAGACGGCGATGGTGTGGCCGTGATCGGCGATGTTGAGAGCCAGATTTTGCCCCATGACGGCCAGGCCTATCAGGCCGATGTCGGCGATTCCGCTAGTCATAACGCCCCCGTGTCGTCAAAAAATGTGAGACCAGAGTATATCCCGCTACGGTCCACGCACGTCATGGCTTCAACCTCTCTCAAGTCAGGGGGGGCTGGAGCCGGCTCGCAAGCAGCCTTACGTACGTCCGGTCAAGGTTTCCAGGCCGCGCAGTGTCTGGAAAGTATAGGGTAAAAACATACTAATTTACTTGGGTGAGCCTATCGATGATTTCGCGAGGTTCAGGTATCTTGCTGATTTTTGTGAGAGTAGGGTCCGGTCCGCCAAGCATGCGGCGATTTTTTTCCCGCAAAATATGGACAGCGTTTATTTTTGCTTTAGACTCTGCCGCAGCTTCACGGACGGGGCGCGATTGTAGAGTCGCCAAAGAGGAGGAGAGCCCGTAAGGGCGCACATAAAAACAACAATGCTCTTGCAATGTGTCGCTTGTTCGATGCGTTAGCCTTACAAAAACAACAATAAGCGTAAACCCGCCCTGTGCGGGTTTTTTTATGCCCTGCGTGCGAGCAAAAAAGAAGGCGACCACTAGGGTCGCCAAAAAGGAGGAGAACATTGCCCGAGCGCCTAGAACCGGATGATGCGGGTCTTGTCAAGCAACGGCTCTGTTGAGTCGGTATCAATTATCGCAAAGAAATTTAGATTCAGTTATCAGACAATCTTATGATATCGATAAGCCGCCTCTTCGGCCCGAAAGCCAGCGGGGCCAGTACGGAAGCCGCAGACCCAGTTTGCCGAGCGGCGAACTCGGTCGCGTAACGGAATTGGGGGGAATTGCGGGATGAACGGTTGATTTTTTCGGGCCTGCCGGCATATAAAGCCCGCCGACAACTTATCCATCACTTCGAGCACATCATGAACAGACTGAGTCGATTACTGCTGACTTTGGGCCTGGCACTCTCCCTGTTATTCACGGGAATAGATGCATCCTTCGCCGCCCGGATGGGGGGCGGCAAATCGTTCGGCAGCCGGCCGTCGTACAGCCAGCCTTACAAGAGCCCGAATAATGGCTACAGCCAAGCCACCCCGGCACAGCCCGGCTATCAATCTCCCGCCTATCAGCGCAACCAAGCGGCCCGTGAATCCTTGAGCCGCCGCGGTGGCCTGATGGGCATGTTGGGCGGCCTGGCCCTGGGGGGGCTGCTGGGGGCCATGCTGTTCGGCGGCGCATTCGAACACATCAACTTCGTCGATCTGTTGATTTTTGCCGGGATCGCCTTTTTGCTGTTCAAGCTGCTGGCCAGCAGACGCCATGGCGGCTCGGCGCACGCGGCCGCCGGGAATTATCGGGCGGAGCCCGGAAGCGACTTCGAGCGAGGCTACGAGCGCAGGGCCGAACCGGTTTATGCCGGACCGGCCAATCGCGCGGGATTCGATACCGACATCCTGTCCCGCAAGGGGCGTAACCTGGGCGTCGGCGTGGACGCCATCCCGCATGCCCCGGCCGCGTTGCCGTCTGATTTCGACAAAACGGCGTTCCTTTCCGGCGCCAAGGCGGCCTATGCCCATTTGCAGGCCGCCTGGGATGCGGCCGACCTCGCCGAATTGCGGGCCCTCACCACCGACAAGGTTTTCTGTGAATTGCAGGAGCAGTTGCGCGAACGCGGGGGAGCCAACCACACGGAATTGCTCGAAGTCGAAGCCACCGTATTGGATGTGCGCGATCAGGGCGACGAGCGCACGGCCAGTGTGTTGTACGACGTCCTTATGCGCGAAGCACCCGGAGCCGAGGCCGTGAGGGTGCGCGAAGCTTGGCATTTCGTCCGTTCGCGTTCGAGCCGGCAGCCGACCTGGTATCTGGATGGAATCCAGCAACTGGAGGATTGAAGGCAAGCAAGCACGAGGTGCCCAGCGGAGTGGCTGGCGTATGAAACGACGGCTTATGCTGGGCATGTCACTGCTGGCCGCCGGACTAGGCCTGCTGGCAGGGTGTTCCAATGCGCCGGAGAGCAGCTTCACCACGGTGAAGGGTGAGCGCATCGAATTGAGCGCCCTGCGAGGACGGCCGGTGCTGGTCACCTTTTGGGCCAGTAATTGCGCAAGCTGTCTGGATGAGATGCCCCGGCTCACCGAGCTATATCGGGACTATCACGCGCGCGGTCTGGAAGTCATCGCCGTGGCGATGCAGTACGATATGCCCAGCCAGGTGGTGGCGCTGGCTACGCAACGCGATCTGCCCTATCCCGTGGTACTGGATCCTCAAGGCCAGCATGCGCATGCCTTCGAGGATGTGACCGTGGTGCCCTCGGTTTTCCTGCTTTCGCCCGAAGGCGATATCCGCTTCCGTAAAATCGGCCCGCCGGACATGAAGGCGCTCAGATCAATGATTAATTCCATGCTGGCGGAGACCTGACATGCTGCTCAAGGCGTTTCATCTTATTTTCATGGTGACGTGGTTCGCCGGGTTGTTCTATTTGCCGCGGCTGTTCGTCTATCACGCGCTGAGTTCGGATGTGGTCAGCATCGAGCGTTTCAAGATCATGGAGCGCAAGCTCTATTACGGCATCATGACCCCCGGTATGGTGCTGACGCTGATTTTCGGCATCTGGATGCTGGCCGATTATGCTTGGGAGGCTTATGCGTCCGCGGGCTGGCTGCATTTGAAACTGACCTTGATCGTTCTCCTGGTGGCCTATCACTTCCTGTGCGGCAAATGGCTTTTGGATTTCAAGCACGACCGCAACAGGCATAGCCACGTTTACTTTCGCTGGATGAACGAAGTTCCCGTACTCTTCCTGATCGCCATCGTCTTGCTGGCCAGCGTCAAGCCTTTCTGAAATGAACACGGTGCCCGCAGACCGTGTTCGCTGGTTTCGCGATTCCTCGCCCTATATACACGCTCACCGGGGACGGACCTTCGTCGTTTCGTTCGGCGGCGAAGCCGTGGCCGATGGCCTGTTCGCCAATCTGGTTCATGACTTCGCGCTGCTGAACAGCCTGGGCGTTCGCCTGGTGCTGGTCCACGGCATACGCCCGCAAATCGAGCAGCGTTTGCAGGCGCGGGGTATCGAAGCCCGCTATCACCGGGGATTGCGCATCACCGATGCGATCGCCCTCGACTGCGTGAAGGAGGCGGCCGGCGCGGTGCGTGTGGAGATCGAGGCCTTGTTGTCCATGGGCCTGGCGAACTCCCCCATGGCCGGCGCCTGCATCCGGGTGGCGTCGGGCAATTTCGTGGTGGCCAGGCCGCGCGGCGTGTGCGACGGCGTGGATTTCGGCCAGACCGGCGTGGTCCGCCGGGTCGACGTGGAAGGCGTGCGGGGCCAGTTGGAACAGGGAAACGTGGTATTGCTGTCCCCGGTCGGTTATTCGCCCACCGGCGAGGTGTTCAATCTCAGCGCGGAAGAGGTGGCGACGGCGGTCGCCATCGCGCTGGATGCCGACAAGCTGCTGTTGCTGACCGAGGAGGAATGCCGGGCGGCCGCGGACGACAAGGCCTTCCGCCAACTCACTACGGATGAGGCCGACCTGCTGCTGACGCGGTCGGACAGTTTGGCGGGCGACATCGCGCCCCATTTGCGCGCCGCGGTCATGGCGTGTCGCGGCGGGGTCAAACGGGCGCACCTCGTCGATCGCCATCAGGACGGAGCCGTGCTGCTCGAACTATTCACCCGGGACGGGGTCGGCGTCCTGGTCAGCACCTCGCCGTTCGAAGAGATGCGCCTCGCTCAACTCGGCGACATCGGCGGCATCTGCGATTTGATCCGCCCGCTGGAGGCGGCCGGTGTGCTGGTGCAGCGCACCCGGGAACGCCTGGAAACCGAGATCGACGATTACACGGTCATCGAACGCGACGGCATGGTGGTGGGTTGCGCGGCCTTGCATGCCTATCCCGAGGAAAGCGCGGGAGAGCTGGCCTGCGTCGCCTTGCACGAGGATTATCGCGGCGAGGGGCGGGGCGATCGCCTGCTGGATTACATCGAGCGGAGGGCGCGGGAGCGGGGCTTGCGTCGGCTGTTCGTCCTCACCACCCAGACCACGCATTGGTTTCGCGAACACGGCTTCGAACCGGCGGGCCTGGACGACCTGCCGAGCGCGCGCCGCGCGTTATACAATCACAACCGCAACTCCAAGATCCTCTTCAAGTCATTGGACAGGATCTGATACTTCGACTACCTATTCTCCGAACCGAAACCGCCAGAGGATGGTCTTTTCATGACCTGTGATCGCCTGCCCCACCCGGTCGGCCCATATGTGCGCATAGTTCAGCTCACCGATTTTCACCTGCTCGCCGATCCCGCCGAGGCCATGATGGGCATCAATACCGACGCAAGCTTTCGCTCGGTGTTGGCTGCGGCCCATGCGGCACACTGGCCGCCCGACCTTTGTCTGCTGACCGGCGATCTGGCCCAGGAAGCCCGGCCGCAAACCTATCGCCGGCTGCGCGCTTACCTGGAGGAACTGGGTGTGCCGTGTTATTGCCTGCCGGGCAATCACGATTCACCGGCCGTGATCGCCGAACACCTGGCGGGCGCATCGGTTTTCTATCAGCGTACGCTGCTGCTGCCGGACTGGCAGATCGTTTTCCTCGACAGCACCATAGCCGGCGATCCGGGAGGCTTCCTCGCCGACGAGCAACTCGCGGCCTTGGAAGATGCCTTGCTCGCCCATCCCGATCGCCATGTCCTGGTCGCCCTGCACCATTCTCCGCTGGCCACCGGCAGCCAGTGGCTGGATACCATGCGGGTGGAAAATGCGGAGGAATTTCTCGCCTTGCTGGCCCGTTATCCGCGGGTTAGGGCGGTCGTGTACGGTCACGTGCACCAGGCCATGGACGAGCGGATAGGCGATCTGCGGCTGATAGCCGCCCCTTCCACCTGCTTCCAGTTCAAGCCGGCCAGCGGCGATTTCGCCCTGGATCCGCTCCCGCCCGGCTACCGCTGGATCGAGCTCTACCCGGACGGGCGGATAGAAACCGGCGTGGAACGCGTGGCGGAATTGCCGGCGGGCCTGGACATGGCGTCCGCCGGATACTGAGAGGCCGGCGAGGCGGGCGAAGTCGGCAGTCGGCGAAGCCGTCGATCCAGACCGGTTGCCGAACCGCAGGCTGACAGGCTGCGTCCAGTGGCTTATTGCGCGGCGAAATAATGCATGGCGCCCAGCAGCGGAGTGCGCGGGTTCAGTGCGAGCTTTACCGACAGCGTGGAGAGCAGGGGACGGAAGCGTCCCTTGGCGGTGAACGCCTGGATGAATTCGCCCGATTCGAGCGCGGAGCGGATTTTCGGGCCGATGCCGCCGCCGATGAACACTCCTCCGGTAGCGAAGGACCGAAGCGCCAGATTGCCGGCCTCGGCGCCGTAGATCTCCGCGAATAGGCGCACGGCTTCCCGGCACAGAGGATCTTCGCCGTCTATGCCCAGCCGGGAGATCAGGGCGTTGCGGTCTATATCGGGGGCGGCGTGATCCGGAACGGCGGGGCAGGGCGGCGCATAGCCGCTGGCCGCGAGGAAGTCGTACAAATGGCCGAAGCCGTTGCCCGACAGGATGCGCTCGTTGCTGACGTGGTCGGGATAAAGGCCACGCAGGTAGGACAGCAGTTGGTCCTGCCGTTCGTTTTGCGGCGCGAAGTCGCTGTGGCCGCCTTCCGTGGCGACGGGATGATGCCGCTCGCCGTCCCAGTAGAGCAAGGCCTCGCCGAGGCCGGTGCCGGCCGCGATCACCGCGATGTTGCCGGTTTGCTCGACGGCGTTCGGATTGAGCTCGATGAAGTCCTGCTCTTCCAGGTGCAGCATGCCGACGGCCATCGCTTCGAGATCGTTGAGCAGCCGGACACGCTCGGTGCCGAGGCGGATCTTCAGGGCGGAGCCGTCGAGCAACCAGGGCAGGTTGGTGGTCTGACAGCGCTGATCGATGACCGGTCCCGCGACGCCGAAGGCGGCCGCATCGATCTGCTCCCCGTCGGCCAGGAACAAACCGATGATCTCGTCGAAGGTGCGGAACTCGCCACTGGCGTAAGTCTGTTCCCGCACGATATGGGTCGAGCCGCCGGCCTGTGTTTCGATCGAGGCCAGGACCGTTTTGGTTCCGCCGATGTCGCCGGCTAATATCATGGGCTTCCTCACAAGGGGTGGTTGAGCAGGTGGTTGAAAGCATCCAGTATGCCGTTGGCGACCGCATGCGGCGGCAGCAGGTAGAAGGCCTGCCAAGCCAGCGAGACATAGTTTTCGTAATTATCGCTATGTTCGGGATGGTTTTGCAGCCAGCACAGCCGGACGGCATGGCCGATCAGGATGTCCGTGTAGAGCGTGTCGTCGATGTGCAGCGCCGGATTGTCGCGGAATATGGAGGCCAGCGCCCATAAGGCTTCCACGGTCAATTGCCGGTACACCGGCGCCTGGATCTTGTTCAGCAGATGGTTGACGTGCAGTTTGAACGTCTGTTCACCGGGGGTCATCTGCGCACGCACGGATTCGCTGTCGATGCGCCGCTTACTGCTGATTTTCTCGCCCACCATCAGGCCGCGGCAGTGCTGCAGCAAAGTCCAGACGCGGTCGAAGAAGGCCTCGCTCTCGCGTCCCACGCTGCCCTGCCGTTCGCGCCATTCGTACCAGTCTTCGGCTTCGCCCCGGTCCTTGGGATCCATGCCGGCGGGAAAGCGCGCGGACTTCAATTCCCGCTGCGGGCCTTCGTAATGCAGGCTTTCCACCAGACCCAACTGGGTTTGACTGTCGCCGTAATCTTCTAAAGTGTCCTGCAGCAGTTCGACCAGACGGTGCGGCGCCAATCCCAGTATTTCGGTGAAGGCCTGATCCAGCGAGCTCCCACTCAAGCGCTTCTGCCGGGCGACGATCAGTTGCAGGATGTGGCCGACGCGTATCGTATGCATGTCGGTGAACAACTCCGGCTTGGACTTGATCAGCATCCCCAAGTAGATGATCAGTTCCTGGATGATGATGTGCTGGCTGCTTTCGTTGGCGTTGAAGTTGCGGATGGTCTGCAGGATATCCCAGGAGTCGGCCGGCCGCCTCAGGGTGGCCTTGCCGCTGTAGGCTCGGCCCACGGTCAGGCCGTGCTGGCGGACCAGGATGTCGGTGGCCGCCTGCTCCAGGTTGATGTCGTATTTGCCCAAAAGGCCTGCACAACGGCGCACGACATACCACACATGGCGGTCGCCGGCGCGGGCGTAAACTTCTTCCAGCAGGTCGCGGATCCGGCAAACCCGCCCATCCTGGGTGCGCAGCCCCGTGTCGTGGTCCAGGCCATGGCGCTGGCTGAGCAGGCTCAGCACTTCCAGCTGGGCGTAAAGATTCGGGTTGTGGCGCAACTGGTCGAGCAAGCGGCCGTCGTCGCCGATTTCCCATTCGGTCAAGGTCACGTTGTCCAGCGATTGCGGCGGCTGTTCGCCGGCCGGCAGGACTTGGGCGTAGGGCCGCTCCTGCTCGTCCCACTGGGCTTGCGAAAACCTGAAGTCGTGCAGATAGCCGATTTTTTCCCTGGCGGCGGTGGCGGCGAAATCGCTCAACAGCCCTAAACGGACGGTCACGCCTTGTACCGTGCCCCGGCGCAATTGTTCGATGAAATCGAGCAGCACCTGCTTATCCTCGCCATCCAGCAGGTTGTGCTTGATGGTGACGGCCAGCAGCGGCGGCGCCGGGTTGTCCCAGTGCCGGCAGATGTAGGCCAGTTCCAGCCGCAGCCGCTGGATCAGCAAGCGGTTGTCCATGGCGATGTAAAAGCCTTTCTGATTCATGAACTGCGGCAGGAACAACAAGTCCTCGCCCGCCAGGCTATACAGCCGGGAGGTGGCCAGGGTGCGCAATTTCCGCAAGGGCCGTCCGCTCAGTCCCATGCGGTCGTTGCGGCCGACCTGGGTGTAGGCTGCGGCCAGTTCGCTGCCGTCGCGGACCTGGATGGGCGCGATCTCGGCCAGGGTCTGTGCCGGCACGCCCAGCCGGGCGAGTTCGTCGCGCACCGCTTCGTCCTCGGCCAGCAAGGCAATCTGCAGGCCGCAGCCGCAGTAGCGTTGCGGGGGGATGTGGCGGCCCAACGGGTCGATGTCCTCCGGCGTGATCAGGCCGTCCTGTAGCAAACAGCCCAGGATGTACAAGCTTTGCGCCCAAACCAGGGGTACGTTTTCGTTCGGAACGCGGTCCTGGCTGTGCGGATGCTGTTTCTCGGCGGCGATGGCCCAGTGAGGGACGAGATAAAGCTCGGGCAGCAGCTTCTGACCATTGCGCTCGACCAGCAGTCCGTCCAGGCGCCCGCGGTAATCGGCGGCCGCTTCCGGGTGTCCGGCGAACAAATGGTTGAGCAGCAGGTAGGTGAAAAACAGCGGCCATTCGCATTCGATGTCCCTGAATTCCTTCAATTCGTGGGGCTCGTAATGCAGACGCCGGTGGTCCTCGAGGGCGGTCTGGTGACCGTCCAGCAGGAAGCGCTTGCAACCGTAGCGGCCTTGCAGTTTCTCGACGATGCGCGACTCCGTCTTTTCCCGCAGCGTCGGATTGTCCACCGCGAAGGCCGGAAAGCCCGTGATGCTTAGCACCGCCGCGTCGACCTCCTTGGAAATCGACTCGCGCGGCAGCAGCGATTCCAGGGCGATGCGGGTGCGGGCGATGTCGTCGGCGACGACGTGCACGATGGCCGTCTGGCCCCCGTCCCTGCCGAACAGATTGAAGCCGGCCAGTGCTTCCAGGGCCGCCTTGGCCATGCCGATGGAACTGGCGTTCAGTTCGGCGATACCCAGGTTCATCTTGTTGCCGCGCTCCCAGATGCCGTAGTCGGGGGTGCGGAAGGCGCGGCTGATGTAGTGCACCAGGTTCTGCACGAAGTTGACTTCGTCCACGGTGAACACGATGCGTAGGCCGGAGGCGGTCATCTGCGCCAGCATCAGCAGGAACAGCGAGGTGGCGTCCAGTTGCAGATGGCCCCATTCGCTGTCGCCGACCACCACCTCGCCGGTGCCGGTCTTATATTTGGCGTGCAGGGCGTCGAGCGGGTCCTGGGTGTGCTTGAATTTTTCCACCTTGGCGGATTGGCGCATCATGGCGGTCAGCAGGCCGCGCATCAGCTTGACCACGCTTTGTTCGAGCAGATAGGCGCGCTCCCGCCCGTCCTCGGCCTTGCGATAGGACAGCGCGAGGCCCCAGGCCGCCAGGATGCTGTAGACGTTGTCCCGGACCCAGGCGTCGGTGTAATTGCCGTGGGCCGTGACGGCCGTGCTGGCGGGCAAGAGGCCGCTGATCCAGTCCTGACGATCGAGGATGATGTCCTTAACCTGGCGGAAATAGTGCTCTAGCGGGTCGGATGGCGTGTTGGGCATGTGTCGGAGTCGCTAATCTATCGGGTATCTCGGCCCGCATGGCGATAATTTCGGTCCGGGTGAAGTGTGCGGGCTATCTTACGGCGAGTGCCGCGGAAAGCTAAATTCCGGCGCCGGACGGGCCGCCGTTTCCCTTGCACGGCGAGGGATCAGTTGTGGGCCGAGAGGCGGGCCAGCTCCCCTTCGCTGAATCCCGCCCGGCGTCGCAGCGGCAGGTTGTAAGGCCCGCGGGATTGGCCTTTCATGTGCCGCTCGATCAACAGGAAATACTCCGTCTCGGCATCCACGCCGCGCTGGTGGCATAGCCACTCGAACCATTGCGTGCCCAGGGCGACATGGCCGACTTCGTCGTCCAGTATGCGCTGGAGCACGGCCACGCTGGCGTCGTCGCCCACGGCCGCCAGCTTGTCCATCATGCCCGGCGTGACGTCCAGGCCGCGCGCTTCCATGAAGCGCGGCACCAGGGCCATGCGCGCGGCCGTATCGTAAGCCGTTTCGCAGGCGATGCCCCAGAGGCCGCCGTGGGCCGGCAGGTCGCCGTAATCGGCGCCCAGTTCGTTGAGGCGTTCCCGGATCAGGGAGAAATGCAGGGCTTCCTCGTCGGCCACGCTCAGCCAGTCCCAGTAATAGGCGTCCGGCAAGCCGCGGAAGCGGTAGAGGTGGTCCCAGGCGAGCTGGATGGCGCTGAATTCGATATGCGCGACCGCGTGGAGCAAGGCGACGCGGCCCTCGGTCGTGGTCAGCTTGCGCCGCGGCAGTTCGCGCGGATCGACCAGCACGGGGCGGGCGGGAAAGCGGGCTGCCGTGATGTCGACGGGCGGAGTCGTTGCGGCCAGGCTCAATCGTCCCGCCCGAGCCAGCGCCTGGGCCTGCCGGGTCAGCTCGACCTTGGCTTGAACCTCGTCCGCGCCCAGCACTTGTTCGGCATGGTCGAAAAGGCATGTGGGACCGGTCATGGCGTGGGCTCGCTTTCCGTCAGGCGGGCGAGCACCACCGAGGCGGCGACCAGGCCGAAGGTGGCCGTCACCGTCATCACCGAGCCTATGCCGCCGGCGCAGCTCAGGCCCCCCGCCGCCGCCCCTTCCGGTTTCTGCGCGCAGATGCCGCCTTCCGGCGTCGGATAGACGGCTTGTTCTTCCGAATGGACCGAAGGAATGGAAAAGCGCCGCTTGGGATTGCGGGTGAAGCCGTGGTAGTCGCGCAAGCGGCCGCGCGTACGGGCCAGCAGCGGATCCTGGGTGGCACGGCTGAGGTCGATGACCTTGATGCGGGTCGGATCGGTCACGCCGCCGGCCCCGCCCACCGTGATCGCCTTGATCTTGTTGCGCTTGCAGTGGGCCAGCAGGGCGGCCTTGATGCGGAAGGTATCGATGCAGTCCATGACCCAGTCGATGTCCGTACCGATGAGTTCCTGCACGTTGTCGTGGCTGATGAAGTCCTCGACCAGCGTGATCCGGCAGTCCGGATTGATGGCGCGGATGCGCTCGGCCATCACGTCTATCTTGGCCTTGCCGAACTCCCCGTCCATGGCGTGGATCTGCCGGTTGACGTTGGATTCCGCCACGTTGTCCAGGTCGATCAGCGTGATGCGGCCTATGGCGCTGCGCGCCAGGGCTTCCGCCGCCCAGGAGCCCACCCCGCCGACGCCGACAACGCAGACATGCGCGGCGCGCAGCCGGGCCAGGCCTACGGTGCCGTACAGACGGGCGATGCCGCCGAAACGGCGCTCGCTGTTCGCCGCCAGTATTTCGTTCATGATCGGCCGCTTAGAACAGGCCCGTGATGCGCCCGTGTTCGTCGATGTCGATCTTCTCCGCCGCCGGCACCTTGGGCAAGCCGGGCATGGTCATCATGCTGCCGCAGACGACCACCACGAATTCCGCGCCGTGCGAGGGACGGACTTCGCGTATCGACAGGATGTGTCCGCTGGGCGCGCCCTTGAGGTTGGGGTCGTTGGAGAACGACGACTGGGTCTTGGCGATGCAGACCGGGAAATGGCTGTATTCCTCGCTCAACTGGGCCAGCTGCTGGCGCGCCTTGATGTCGGCGGCGATGTCGGCGGCGCCGTAGATCCGGGTGGCGATGGCCTTGATCTTGTCCCACAGCGGGGCGTTCTCGTCGTACAGGAACTGGAAACTCGACTTACCCGAATCCAGGATGGCCAGCACCTCGCGGGCCAGTTCCTCCGCGCCCTTGCCGCCTTCCGCCCAATGCTTGCAGATCACGGCTTTGGCGCCCGTTTCCTCCACCTTGCGTTTCAGCAGGGCGATCTCGGCGTCGGTGTCGGAGACGAAATGATTGATGGCGACCACGCAGGGCAGGCCGAACTGATCCTGCACATTGCTCAGATGGCGGGCCAGGTTGGCGAAACCGGCATCCAGGGCGGCCAGGTTTTCCGTCGTCAGTTCCTTCACCGGCACACCGCCGTGGGACTTGAGCGCCCGCACCGTGGCGACCAGGACCACCGCATCGGGCTTGAGACCTGCCTTGCGGCACTTGATGTCGATGAATTTCTCCGCCCCTAGATCCGCGCCGAAGCCGGCTTCGGTGACCACGATGTCGGCCAGCTTCAGCGCCGACTTCGTGGCGATCACCGTGTTGCAGCCGTGTGCGATATTGGCGAAGGGCCCGCCGTGGACGAAGACCGGATTGTTTTCCAGGGTCTGGACCAGGTTGGGCCGCAGGGCATCCTTCAACAGCGCGGCCATGGCGCCGTGGGCGTTGAGTTCGCGGGCGAACACCGGGCGCTTGTCGCCGCGGGTGTAGCCCACCAGGATGTTGCCCAGGCGCTCTTTCAATTCCTTGAGGCTGCTGGACAAACACAGAATGGCCATGACTTCGGAAGCCGCGATGATGTCGAAGCCGTCCTGTCGCGGAAAACCGTTGGCGGTACCGCCCAGGCTGACGACGATGTCGCGCAGCGCGCGGTCGTTCATGTCGATCACGCGCTTCCACTGGATCTGCCGCAGATCCAGGTCCAGTGCGTTGCCCTGGTGGATGTGGTTGTCGATCATCGCCGACAACAGGTTGTGCGCCACGCCTATGGCGTGGAAGTCGCCGGTGAAGTGGAGGTTGATGTCTTCCATCGGCACGACCTGGGAATAGCCGCCGCCGGCGGCGCCGCCCTTGACGCCGAAGCAGGGCCCCAAGGCCGGTTCGCGTAAACAGATCATGGCCTTCTTGCCAAGCCGGTTGAGCGCGTCGCCCAGGCCCACGGTGGTGGTGGTCTTGCCCTCTCCCGCCGGCGTCGGGCTGATGGCGGTGACCAGCACCAGTTTGCCGTCGGGTTTGTCTTTCAGACTGTCGATGTAGTCCAGCGACAGCTTGGCCTTGTAATGGCCGTAAGGGTCCAGGTGTTCGGCATCGATGCCCAGTCTTTCCTTGGCCAGGCCGATGACGGGCCGTATCTTGGCTTGTTGGGCGATTTCGATGTCGGACATGGGATCTCCTGTGCTTGACGCGGGATTGCTGGCGTTGGAAAAAAACGACGAATTCTATCAATTCGGTGGCGGCAATTCAGCCTTCTGCCGTCGTCGCTCCCGTGGCAGACGAATTGCTTGATTGTTAGTCCCTATCACAAGTCCTCGAGGCTTATATGAACACCCTGCGCCTGGCGCATGTGTCTGTCCTGTTTTTTCTCCTTAGTGCTTTTTCCGCCGGTGTGTCCGCCGACCATGACGAACACCACGAACATCACGGCCACTGGCGCGGCCATCATGGGCATCATCATCACGATCATGCCGATTACGGGGTGCGTTATTACTATCCCCCGCCACCCCCGCCGGTGGTGATCCATAGGCATTATCACCCGGCGCCGCCGCCTCCGCCGGTTTATTATCAGCGCGATGACTATGGCGATTACGGAGTGCGGTCGGGCCGCTGCGACAACCATACCGCGGCTCAGGTGCTGGGCGGCGTGGCCGGAGGCGCATTGGGCGGCGCGCTCGGTTCGGGCATGAGCGATGGCAACGGTATCGGCGCCGTGGTCGGCGTGGTGGCCGGATCGGTGCTGGGAGCGGTCATCGGCGAGCGGGTCGGGGAAATGATGGACCCTACCGACCGATTCTGTGCCGGACGCGCGCTGGATTTCGCTCAGGATCGGCAAGGCGTGAACTGGTTCAATCCGCAGAGCCGGATCGGCTATCAATTGATGCCTCTGCAGAGTTTTCGGCAGGACGGGATGCTTTGTCGCGAATTCACGACAAGCGCCGCCGGATACGGCGACGGCCGGCAAGTCGCCTGCCGCCTGCCGAACGGGGATTGGGATATCAGGAGCTAAACCGGACTACCGGCCCGGCCGAAGGCGGTCGGGCCGGTCGGCCTCGTAGGTGCTTCGACAATCCGATGCGGCTCGGAGCGGGGCAAGCCATGCACGCCGCGACGAGCCGTTTTGCTCGACACCGCCGGAATCGGCCGCCTGCCGGCCTTGACGACCAGACCCCGGATGAAGTCTATTCCTCAGTGGCGAGCCGGCGGGAGCCGTTGCATTCATGCCAGGAGATTGCGCGCGTCGCGTTCCTCAGCGTGCCTTAGGGTCCAAGCAAGGATGATCGGTGGCCGTTTGGTAGCGGACGGCAGGCGCCGCCCGTTTCGACTCTCGAATGTACGAAATCCCTAAGAAGCAGACTTCGACCATGCCCCTCGGCCGCTCATGGGCCATGTTGGCCCTGCTGACGTTTACCCTGCCAGCCTGGGCGGATATCAAAGCGTCGGTAACCGTGGTCAGCGATTATGCGTATCGCGGTTACTCCAAGAGCCGGGCGAACCCCGTCGCGCAGGGAAGTCTGGACTATGCCCACAGCTCGGGTTTTTTCGGAGGACTCACGCTGTCGCAGGTAAGCTTCGACGATAAACGCTACGGCCAACGCTCGGATGTCGAATTGATCCCCTACCTGGGCTGGGCAAGGGGGCTGGCGACGCATTGGCAGGCCGATTTTTCGGCTAGCCGATATGTCTATGCCGGCAAGCTGTTCGGCCGCGACGCGGATTACAACGAGTTCGCCGCTTCGTTACATTACCGGGACCTGGCGACAGCCCGGGTTGCCTACGCTTACGACACCTACGATCGAAAGGCTACGACCTTCGCCTATGAGGCGCTCGGGCGCTATAGCGTGTTCGACAGCCTGGTCTTCTCGGGCGGGCTGGGTTACAACCAGGCCGCTCAACTGCTGGAATACAATAATTTCTTCTGGAATGCGGGCCTGACTTGGTACGCCGGCCACCACGTATCCATTGATGTGCGTTATGTCGATTCCAGCGTAAAAAACCGTCGCGACACCCCTGTGTACGGCGATTTCAGCTTATCCGCCCTGGACCGTAACTATGTATTTTCGCTGTCCGTGGGCTTTTAGCCGGCAAGAATTTTCTTTCGGTTTGAACCTTCGGGTCGTACGAAGGGATTTATGGGTAGTCCATGTATCCCCCAGGTCCGATGAGTGCGATCGCGGTTTTGTTTGACACCAACGACATCAGCCAGTCCCCGGTCGCCAGCCGTGGAGATGCCGAACTCATGGAGCGTGTGGGCTCTAGGGATACAGCGGCGTTCGAAGCCTTGTACACGGCACTTTATCCGCGTCTTTACCGTTTCATTTACCGGATGACACGCCATCCGGATCTGACGGAAGAACTGGTCAACGAAACGATGCTGGTGGTTTGGGAAAAGCCGCAGGGCTTCAATTACCGCTGCAAGGTTTCCACCTGGGTCTTTGGTATCGCTTACCGCAAGGCGCTCAAGTCCTTGTCCAAGGGAGCGCAAGCCGCCGCCGAGCTGTCGATCGACGAACTCGCGGAGGTCATCCCGGACGGGAAACCTTCCGCCGTCAGTCAGGTAGAGTTGGACGATCTGATAGCGGTTGCCCTGGATACCTTGTCTCCGGAGCAGCAAGCCGTCGTCGAGCTGACTTATCACCATGAGCTGCCTTACCAGGAAATCGCTGAAATCCTGGGCTGTCCGGAAAACACCGTGAAGACGCGCATGTTTTACGCTCGGAAGAAACTGCAGCCGTTTTTCAAGGATCTGATTTCGGACCCACAGGATTACCGCTACGAGGAAAAGCCATGAGTTCCAGCAACCCTCTGTTGTCAGACGGCGCCTGTGACGAGGTGGCAGCCTTGCTGCCTTGGTATGTCAACGGTACATTGGATGGCGAGGAGCAGAGGCGGGTAAAGGTGCATATCGAACACTGTCGGGCGTGCCGTCTGGAGTTGGCTAGCTTGCGCGTGCTGGCGGATCGAGTGGTCGGCGCACCGATACCGGAACGCTCGCCTGAGGCGGCTTACGGGCGCCTGCTCGAAACCATCCAACAGCGCAAGTCCGCTGGTCGCGGGACGGCGTTGCAAGAGCAAACGCCGAAACGTGTCGGACGGCGATCCTTGTTTGTCCCTAACTATGCCGCTCGACTAGCGCTCGCGGCGATGGTGTTGTTGCTGCTGGCTCCGCTGGGATGGCGGCATTTGACCCAAATGGCGGGACCAAGCTTCCGTACCCTTTCCGATTCCGCATCGACCACGGCGGCTGGGCGAGGGGACTTGCACCTGGTGTTCGACGAGGGCGTAGCGGCCTCACGGATCGATGAGGTTTTGAAGACCATCGGCGGTGAACTCGTCGGTGGCCGCGGACCAGGAAACGTTTATACGATCCGTTTAGCGGGCCCGATCGAGAGTAAACCGGATGTAGACGCCGCGCTTGCTTACCTCCGTCAACAGGAAGGCATCCTGCTTGCGGAGCCAATCGTCAACCCCTAAGGCTTTGATCGTGCCGTGACAACACTGATGCGCGCGCTGCTGCTGGCTCTGATGATCCCGTGGAGCGGATGTGCCTTGCAAACCGAATATCCGGCCTTGGACGAACCTTCAGTCCACGGTGAGGATAGACGCATACTGGTCACGTTCGTCGACCACAGCATCGGGCGGGTGGTGCCGGGCGGCACTCAGGACCGCTACCTGCCGCGCGGACCCTATGCGAGTTCAAGCTGGAGTTCCCGGCTTGCCGGAGAGTTGGCGGAACGCTATCGGTTGCGGCTGGTGGCGGAATGGCCGGTCACCGTCCTGGGCGTCGCCTGCGTCGTGTATGAAGTCCCTGCCGGACAAAATGTCGACGAAGCGCTACAGACGCTGGCGAAAGACCAACAGGTCGAGTCGGTGCAAGCCATGCAGACCTTCCACGTGATGGGCGGAATAGCGTCGAGCGCGGCGAACCATGACGACCCATATTACCGCCTGCAAAAGGACATGCAGGCCATGAACGTGGAAGCTGCCCACCGCTTCGCGACCGGCCGGGGCGTCCGCGTGGCGGTGATAGACAGCGGGGTGGACACGCATCATCCCGACCTGCGGCGGCAGATCGCGGTGGCAGAAAACCTGGCGATATTGAAATCCGGCGAGGAAACCCGGGACGTTCACGGTACGGCGGTAGCCGGAGTCATCGCCGCCCAGGCAGGGAATGGACTCGGCATCATGGGCGTGGCGCCCGAGGTGGAGCTCTATGCGCTCAGAGCTTGTTGGCCGGAGAGCCCCGGTGCGGCTGCCGCCTTGTGCAACAGTTTCACCTTGGCTCTGGCGGTCAACGAAGCCATCCGCCTCGGTGCCCAGATCATCAATTTCAGCTTGAGCGGTCCCGACGATCCCCTGGTGGCGCGGCTGATCCGGGCAGCGATCGAAAAAGGCATACTCATCGTGGCTTCGGATTCCGGGGGGAATGCGGTCAGTGGCTTTCCCGCCAGTGTGGACGGGGTGATTGCGGTGCGGTCGCAGTCGCCGGAGCCGATGCGAGGTGGATTCCGGGGTGGCGGATTAAGTGCTCCAGGGTCCGAAATCCTCACCACGCTGCCCCATGCGACCTATGACTTCATGTCCGGCAACTCCTTCGCCGCTCCGCATATCACCGGGCTCCTGGCGTTGATGCACGAGCTGAAGCCGGATTTGACGGCTACCGAAGCCTTGGCCGTGTTGCGGCAGCGTGTCCCACGACGTGCTGTGCCTAACGGCGTTCCCTACGCCGCACGGCCGCACTTGCGGGACGGTTATTGCCTTCGGCGCCCCAGCCGTCCCCCGTCGACTCGCTCCAGCGACCTTAGAGCCGTCGCCTCCGCATCGCTCCGAGATGACTCTACGGCCTGTTCGGGATGCCTTGCAGGTCACCTACGGACGCAATAAAGCCTGCGCCCTGCGGTGCCCCGCCCGGCCCTGGGCCTTCTGGGGGGCATGGAAAACATCCCGGTCTACCCGCTGCGCGGCTGACCTTTGTTTTCCAGCCATGTCCGACGTATCCGGCCCAGGGAACACGTCATCCGGGCCGAAAGTCGTGGATGCCTGTCTTGTCCTGGCGCGACTCCGAGCCATTCCGGATTGCCGGGAACCGGACTTTTAGGCGATCACCGAACACGCGAATTCGGCCTTGGTAAGCGACGGATGAGACTCGTCGGCTTATCTCCCGTCCGCGAGAACCCCGAAATATTTTGGGGATCGTCGAACGCTACGGCCGCAACCGGGAATTAATAGTCCGTGGCGATCGAAGCGTCGACGTTTACCAAACCCCACGTGAGCGGAACAGGGAAAGATGGCATGGGTCGCCAAGACGGTGGGGTTAATTGCGAACAGCGTTTCACGATCGAATACAAACCCTTGTCGCTCACCGTATGCACGGACAATTCTAAGGAGTGAATCATGACTGTTTCTTCATCGACTCGTTCTCTACCCGGCAGGCTGCTCGTTTCGGCATGCTTTGCCCAATTGTTGACCTATACGCTCCCGGTATCCGCTGAAATTCGATTCGATGTTCGAACGCTGATCAGCGACGACGGCAGCTCGGGTATCGCGGATGGTAATCTGGTCAACGGCTGGGGAGTCTCGTATGGGCCGACGGGGCCGTTTTGGGTTTCGGCCAATGGGACGGGCACATCGACCGTCTATACCGTCAATCCCATAACGGACGCCACGACCATAAACTCCCTGGTGGTGACCATTCCCGGCACCGGAGCGGTGACCGGACAGGTGTTTAACGGAGGCAGCGGCTTCAACGGCGATCGTTTCCTCTTCGTCAGCGAGGACGGAACCATTTCTGGCTGGCGGGGCGCCTTGGGAACTCAGGCCGAGATTTTGGAAAACAACCCCAGTGCGATCTTTAAGGGCGGCGCGCTGGGCACGATCGGTTCCAACTCTTACCTCTATGCGGCCGACTTTAATAGCGGCAGTATCCACGTCAAAGGTAGTTCCGGGGCACCCAGTCTCGAGGGATCATTTACTGACCCCAACCTGCCCTCAGGGTATGCGCCATTCAACATCCAACAGTTGGCCGGTCAGCTCTATGTTGCCTACGCCAAGCAGCTCTCCGGTAGTGCGGATGAAGACGCTCAACCAGGTTTTGGCTACGTGGATAGCTATGACCTCAACGGCAACTTCCTTGCCCGTATCGCTTCCGGTGGCAGTTTGAACGCGCCCTGGGGCTTGGCACTCGCACCATCCTCCTGGGGCGAATTGGGCGGTAAGCTGCTGGTGGGAAATTTCGGCGACGGAACCATCAACGTCTACGACCAGACCACAAGCACCTTCCTCGGTCAACTGCTCGGCGCGGACGGGAAGGCATTGAGCATCCCGGGACTGTGGGGGATAACCCCGGGTAACGGTGGGAATGCAGGCAGTCCGGATCGCCTGTATTTTGCCGCGGGTCCCGACGATGAAACCCGTGGTCAATTCGGCGTAATCCAACCGGTACCCCTGCCTCCCGCGTTGTCTTTGCTGATGTCCGCTCTGACGGGGCTGTACCTCGCCGTACGAAGGAAATCCATTAAGTGATGTTCGAGGGCTGGGGGTAGCAACCCGGGTAGATCGTTCCGCGTATGAGCGCAGCGCTCTGCCAGCCCGTATGTATTTGCACGGAAGAATGTCCGGCGGAGACCGACGATGCCAGCAGATCGGTCTCCGCCGGTGATGGACGTCCCCGCGGGGCGTTATCGATTTAATCTAGGCGCTCGGCTATTGGCGTTTTCACGTCGAGCAATCATCCTGTGGCGTCGCATCCAGTCCGAGCGGAAGAAACACAGCGGTGACCGCTTCGCTTTCCAGGACATCGCGAAAGAATTTGACGCGCCGCAAATACACCGGGAACACGTGCCGTCGTGCGACAGGAAAGCCCTTAGGCTACCGGCTCAAGTTGCGCGGATAGAGGCGGACTATGGTCGCGTCTCGAATGATGCTGACGAAGTGCGGTTAGCCTTTATTGACAAAAAATGCGCCCAAAGAAGCGCTCACGAGTCCTTGAAAAGGTACCAGCCAAAGACGGGATGATTCCATCAGTTTCAAGGGGGGGAGTGCCGAGAAGGGGGCTATGAAGATGGGTAGTCCTACCATCAGGATATAGATAACCGACAGGGATAGCGTCAGACGATAGATGAAGCGGTCCACATTGCCCGTGCCCTGTGATTTGCCCAGCGCGTCCGAAACCAGGATGCCGATGATCAAGGTCAGCGTGGGCGTGAATATGGGCAGGAACCAGTTCCAGACATCTTCCGTTTTCGGGCTATAGACACCCACAGTGCTTTGCAGCACCAGAATGACGAACAATATCCCGGCGCCGACGAACCAAACGACGGCGAGGTATTTTTTTGCTTTATCCGAGCGAACCAGGTTTGCCATTCAACCACTCAACGCTTTCCAGAGTCCCGACTTTTCGAGATGGGTCTTGCCCTGAAAATCGCTCGGCAGCTTGAGCAACGCGTCGCTTTGGTTGGCCCCTTTTTCAAACTCATAGATCAACGCGGTCGTGTAATAATCATCCGCATATATTTGCTGGCCCAATGCCTTGGGCAAGGCAAGGGTGCCCCTATCGAGCCAAGCCATGGCATCATCGCGCGTCGGTTTGGTTTCGGTTTGCGCGTAGGGTCGGTTTGTAACTACGAAAACGATAAGACGGTAATGGCCTTGGGGGGCGGTGAACAGTGCCTTCAGGTAGTCGGACAGCGAGAGTATGGCCCGGCGTTCCGTATTCACCGACCAGCGCTCGGTTCCATCCTGAGGGGTGCCGTCCAGTTTGATTCGTTCGAGGCGCGATGCCAGGGCAAATCCGCCCGGGACGGCGTGATAGCTCTTTTCGGAGTAGCCGGCACTATCAAACGCCCTTTCCAAGCGTTCGGCCAAATCTTGCAAGGTGGTTTGTTGACCCTGCTTGATTACAAGCTCTCGCGGAATTCTGGCGAAGGCGGAGGCTTTGGGCGGGGGCCAGGGAAACTCGGGTAATGCGTGCTCGTCATGGCCTCCGGGCTCCGATCCCTTTGGTTGCGCCGCGGAGGGCGGTGTCTGATCGCTGCAACCTGAAAATGCAGCCATCAGAAGCAATGCGAGGGCAAATTTAAGGAGCTTCACGAAAATAGCCATTACCGTTCCAGGAGGGTAAGAAATTCAGCGAGTGTCGCCACGCTCTTTGTAAACGGGATACCCAGGTAGGGTGAGTATGCTTAAGCAGCGGCATATTATCCAGTTGCGCAGGCGCTTCGAGTTGAGGAGTTTGTTGATCGGCCTCTTTGCTTCGCAAATGCTGCACCACAGAACTGGCATATTCGTATAATTGGCGGAGTGTGATGTCCCCCTCGCATCTGCCATCGCAGGCGCTCTGCAGTCCGTCCAACAGGGCGTAGGTAAAAAGTCCGTGCCCCAAGCGAGCATCCTCAAGGGAGTTTTCGCTTCCTTTTGAAGACACCAGCAATGCGAACCCCGCAGACGCCGATCTTTTCTTCACCCACTGTGCATCGAATCTGCCCCCGATGTTTCTCGCCTTGCAGGAATCCACAACCAAAAGCCGTTTGCCGGCCGCATTGCGCAAGGCTTCGAAAAAGGTCTCCCAGGCGATGAGGCTCGTGTGTTCAAAAGACTGGCCATTTTCGACTTGCTCGACATGTTCGGGTATTGCGTCTCTGGGCACCAGATAGTAATTCTGTTGGGGATCGCTGATCCCATGGGATGAAAGGTAGAGAATTACGGTATCCCGCCCCTGAGCCTGCTGTAAGAAGTTCAAGGCCGACACGATGCTGGCTCCGGTGGGTTTATCGCTCTGGTTATCCGATAAAGTCTTGGTGAAAATACGCTTGAAATAAGCGCCTCCGAGGTTTCGGAATGTCTTTGCGAAATCGTCGGCATCGCTTGCGGCGTAATGTAATTGCCATCGGGGTCCAAGCTCCGGAAACGTGTTGACACCTACGGCCAGCACATAGAGATCGCCTGGCGGAGGAACCGTAGCCGGCGGCTCGCCGGAATCGGCCAAATACCGCTCGGCGATGCCCAGCGACTGACCATTGGACGACTCCACCCGGATGAGGTTGTCCCCGGCATATAACTCAAGCGGCGCTTCCTTGACCAGGGCGTGTTCTTCTCCGTTTTTCAGTATCCGATCACGGGTGGGAATCACCGGTATCCCGTTTACAAAAACGTTGTAATCCCGTATCGGAATTCCGCCCTCTTGAATCGCAAACCGCAATGTTGCGGATGGTGTTCGCCCCGGTGTTTCCGGAGCGGGCGTTATTGAGAGTATGTCGATTCTGGGCGGCGCAGTTTCGGCAAGCCGATTGATGTCGAATACATCGCCCGGAGGCACGGAGGGTGCCGCGGCGCCGGCGTGCATGCTCGCGACGTAGTTCTGCACGATCTCCGGGCGGAACAACAAGCGCTCCAACTGCACGGCCTTGTAGAAGTCGGGGGTCTTGTCCTTCCCTCGGTTCAGATGCCAGCCGATGTACTGGTCTCCGGTGGGGGAGGAGAGGTAAAAGCCCTTAGGTGTCCAGAGCACCCAGTCCCGCCCGTTGCGGTGCGGGAACAGCGCGAGAGCCTCTAAGCCATCCGCCATGCGGAACCACCGTATGCTGCCGTCCGATAAGGCGCCGACGGCCCATCTGCCGTTGGCGGACACATTGACTGCCAAAGCCATCTGGGACAGCGGTACGGCCCATATTTGCCGGCCTACCCGGTCGTATAACCGCAGCGCCCAGGTGGTGCCGAGCAACACACGGTGCGGGTCGGCTGCCAGGGCATAGCTCAGTGGGGACTCGTGCTTATCCATCGGCAGGGGCTGGCCATTCAGCTTTGGAGCCGCGCCGTCATGGACACCGGAAACGGTCATTCCTGGACTCGCCAGCAGCGGTGGCAATAGCGCGAGTTCCGAGTTCCGGGCGACTTGCAGTCCATCCGAACTCGAAAACAGCCCAAATTGCTTATCGCCGTTGCCGTAGGGAAATTGCACCCTCGATCCGTCCGGCGAAACCCGAAAATCCAGCGCCGCGCTCATGAAGTCCGCCGTATCGCGTTCGCGATGCCAGCGTTTGTCTCCCGAGGCATTCAGTACCCCGATGCTCGGGGCTCCCGTGGAATAAACGACGCCGCCGTCTGGCAGCGCATGCAGATCGGAAATGCGGTAGGGGCCGGCATCGTATCGTTCGCGGCGGCCTCGCCCCCGGTTGTCCCACCGATAAATGGCCGTACTCCCTTCGCCGGTGGATTCCCCGCCGGCATGGAGATAGTGGCCGTCATCCGACCAGGCGACCGCGATGAGATTCTTCTGCTTATCCAAGCCGGTCACGTCCACCGCATGGCGATCCGACAAATCCACCCCGGAGAGGATGGCCACTCGAGGGGCGTCGTTGAAGCCGATGGCGACCTCGCTCCCGTCCGGCGAAAAATAGGCGTGAAACGGTTCGTTGCCGATTTTCCGGACTTTGATGCGCTTGAAGCGGGCGTCGTACAAGCGCGCATAACCGTCGACCGAGGTCGTGACCAGACGCCCGTCCGGGCTGAAATCGATGCCCAAAATGTGATCCTGGTAAGCGGCGTCCAGGGCTATGCGCCGGAAGTTTCGTGTTTCGAAAACCATCAAAAAGGCGCGGCCTTCCCTCGACAAACACACCGCGAGAAAACGCCCATCGTCGGAATAGGCCAGATTGTCGATGGTCGTGGCGGCGTCATTCAGCCGGAGCGTGTAGGCCCGGCGAGCGTATTCCAGATCGAAAAAATAGACCGTCGTATCGTTTTCTCCCGCCAAGCCGGTATAACCCGCCACCGCAGCGCGTTTGCCGTCCGGCGACACCGCCCCGGCGTAGAGTTGCCCTTCGTGGCCCGCCGCGCTGATCGGAATTCGCAACGTGGCGATTAAACGTCCCGTTTGCAGGTCCCAAACCCGCGCGGTCTTGTCGTCCGAAACGCTGACCACCCGCCGGTGTATGCGGTCCACACTGAGCTTCTTGATGAACGCGGTATGCATGTCGGTTTCCACCCGCAATACCGGAGTAGTGGATGGCGGCGCGGACCATGCACCGTACGAATATCCGAGGGCGAGAAACATCAGGCAGACAAGAAAAAAGACCATGGACCGGTCACGTTCACGGCCGCCGTCGATCCAACCGCCTAGGTTCGCGGACTCAGCCTGTGTTGACGGGACCGACAGCTCGAATACCATCGTTTCAGCGTGTCCGACACGGCCGGCCCCGTTCATGGGAATACATCCTTAAGCGGGGCAGTCGGTCGCTCCCGACCCAGCGGTGGGTTTTTGGCCGTCAGGCCCCTTCCGCACGGCTGCTGCCGGCTGATTCGGCGCTTCAATCACGTACAAACCGTCGCCGCCATTGCGGTCTTGTCCGGCTGCCCCGTCCCGTTGGGCCAAAGTTCGCGATCCCTTGCATTTCACGGTCCGCCAAGCCACTTCCGCTTGCGGCTGGACGCGAGTAGTTAGGCCGGCGCTTGCAACCGCTCCCTGCAGTTGGCCGATGGTATTTCCGCCGGTGTTAGCAAATGTGAGTGTGCCTGGACTATCGCCCAGACTGATCGCGCCGCCTATTTGGCCGGGGGAAAAGCCTGCAGCGGCAAGAGAGGCTGTCGTAGCACCGTAGATAGTGTTCGCGTTTAGCGCTATGAAACCCGTGAGTCCGTCAGGGACGAGTTGTATTTTACTGTCATTATCCGCCCCCCGGTTTTGGGCGTCGGTAGAGGTCTGGTTCGTGCCGTTGACCGTTAAAGTGTTTATGAAAATATCTTTTTCAAATCTGATTTGGCCTCTGGTTGTCAGTGCGAGGTTAAAAGTACCTATAACTGGAATTATTGGGGTATCTCCATTCCCGCCGGAATTGTTAAGATCAAAAAAACCCTGAAAACCGATTTTATCCCCATCGACCGCGTGTTGGTCTCGGTATAGGGAAAGCGCCAAGATGTTTTTATCTCCAATCTGTCCCTTGAACTCAATGCCCCCGCTATTCGCCGACAACTCCAAGCCATGATTAACAAAGCTATCGAAAACCACATCGAAATCCTGCATACGAGTCGCGGTATTGGTGGTTACGGTGGGGTCGTCGTAGTTCACTGCGTATGCTTTTGAAAAGTTTTCCCTCGCGTCAGCTGCATAACGGTCAAGTTTTCCAGCAAACGTGATATTCCCCCCATTGCTATTGACGGTGATTTGGCGTACTTCGAACAGTGAGGCTAGGCCGGCGACCCTTTGATCCGCAAGGGTCTTATCAAGGTTAGTCCCATCGTATCCTGTGATAGTGGTTCCATTTTTTTGTAGCCGTAAATTAAAGTTTGTTGGCTGGTAGGTCGCCCCAACGATGTTCCCACTATTTGCGAATATGAATTGTTTGAACAGCGTGTCAAGTACCAGAACTTGTTCGTTATTGTTCGTGATCACATTACACGTAGGGCACAGCTCCTGAGCACACACGCTCGTGGCGCAAGTATCAAAGCTTCCTTGGTATCCTGGTGTCTTAGCCGTGATTGGCACGTGCAATTCTCCGGCTTGCGGATTAAGCAATACATCTCCTGCAAATGTGATATTACCCCCATGGGTATATACATTGTGATTGAGGTTGATTGCCGAGCGATCCAAGTTGTTTCCCGAACTGGCCAGCAGAACCGAGCCTCCCGAGTCGATGGGGCGATCGATATCGATATTCCGCAAAGCCGTTACCTGAATGTCACCGGTCGAAAGTAAGCCTTTCAGTTTGACGTAACCGCCGTTGGCGTCGACGAGAATCCGGCCCAGGCTAAACCCCGGTATTCCGCCGAGGTCTTGTAATTGCGTTACCGAACCACGACTCGAGGATAAGGTCACATCGCCGGTAGTCACCAACTGTTGGGTCGAGATGTCGCCGCCAGCGCGCAGGGTGATGTTCTGGTTGCCGGCAAAGAGGAAGCTGTTGTCGGCCATGGTGATCTGGCCGTTGGTGGCGGTCGCGGAGATCGCTCCATTCTTGGTGAGGATGGCGGCGCCGATATTGATGTCGTTGCCGGCGGTCAGATCCAGACCGGCGCCCGACGGCGCGTTGTCGAAGCGGGCATCGATTCTTGCCAGGACATCGATGTTGCGCGTGGCCTTCAGCAATACGTTGGTGCCGCTACCCAAAGTCGTCGAAATGGTGGAGGCCGATATCGTCGCCGGATCGCCGGTCAGGGTGCTGCTCCCGCTGTCCGCTACCGTGATGTCCTCGGGGTCCAGCAGCAAGGTTCCGGCGCGCCCATGTGGCGCATCGAGGGATACGCGCCCCGTGTAATTCAAGTGCTTTTTGCCCGAGACTTCGGCCAGGCCGCCGTCGCCGCCGCGCGATCCGCCTTTCGCGCTAATGCTGCCGTCGAAACGGGTGTGGTCGTCGGCCCACACGATCACTTTGCCGCCGCTGCCTTCCGAGCGGCTGTCTGCCTGGATCCTTACCTTGCCGGACACGCTCGTGGTTTGAGCATTCGGCGCCGCGCCTTGGCCTTGATAATCCCCGCCCACCAACACCGTTCCACCGTTGCGATCGCCCGAGGCATCGATATGCGTACCGTCGTTCAGGGCCACCGTCCCGGCGCGTACTTCCACCTTGCCGCCGTCGCTGT